>NZ_CP023315.3:2774375-3148750 GCF_002310375.3 Caulobacter vibrioides | reverse complement strand
GACCGGGGCCTGCTGCTGGGCGATGGGCTGTTCGAGACCCTGCTGGCCGTCGACGGGGTGATCGCGCACCTGCCGGCCCATCTTGACCGGATGGCCGCCGGCTGCGCGGTCTTGGGGCTGTCGTTTGATCGCGACGCGGCCCAGCGCGTGGCCCTGGGCGCCGCGCCCGGGGCGGGACGCTTTGCGGTGCGCCTGACCCTGACCGCCGGCTCCGGCGGGCGGGGGCTGGATCGACCGGACGCGCCGACGCCACGTCTGTTCGCCACCGCCGCGCCCTCGACGCCGGTCACGACGCCCGCCGCGCTGATCGTGGCGACCACCCGCCGCAACGAAGGCTCGCCGGCCTCGCGCCTGAAGACCCTGGCCTATCTCGACAACGTCCTGGCGCGGGCCGAGGCGCGGAGCGCCGGGGCCGACGAGGCGGTGATGCTGAACAATCGCGGCGAGATCGCCTGCGCGAGCGCGGCGAACCTGGTCTGGCTGGCGGACGGGCGGCTGTTCACGCCGCGCCTCGACTGTGGCGTGCTGGCGGGGATCACCCGCGCGCGCCTGCTGGCGGCCGAGCCGGTCGAGGAGGTCGCGGTCGGGATCGAGGCGCTGGCCCGCGCCGAGGCGGTGGTCCTGACCAACAGCCTGATCGGGGCGCGGCCGGTGTCACGGCTGGGCGATCGGGCGCTGCCCGCGCATGGGCTGGCGGCGCGGCTGAACGCGATCTTGGAGTCCTAGGGGCCCTCTGCGATCGGGCTTCCTATCCGGCGCCCACTTTCGGCGTCGCGTCCTAGTGGATCGAATAAGACGCTTGGAACCGCCGCTGGCGCGCCCAGGGCGGACGAAGCGGGGCGAGCCTTCCGCCCGTAAGCGGACCTCGCCAGAGTCGCGGAAGGGTGGTTATCCGACATTGACGGCGTCGCGCCTGTCTCTAGTTTCCTCGAATAATGAGCCTGCCCGAGAATATTGACTGGCGATCGCTTGCTAACCAGCTTGGCCTTATTAGGTCGACGGAAGGGGGGGGCCGAGTCCGGAGGCGCACGTGCTGGGCTCGAAGCGCTTGAGAAACTGCTGGGTGCTGACGCGATACGGGCTAGCGTTGACTACTACATTTCCGGAGAGCCGGGTTCTGAACTGGCGCGCTCGGTGCTGTGGCTACTGCATCCCCGCTCGGCGATGGATCGGTGCCATCAAATCTATTTGGAGGCAGATCAGGTTGAGGATCGGCGAGCAGCCGTCGAACTCCTGCGCGTCGTAGCCGATAGCCACGCGCTGCAGTGGATTCCGCTATATCTGAACGACCCGGACGACCAGACACAGATGTGGGGGATTGGTATTGTCGATCAGCTCTTGACCTCAAGCCTCGTAAATTTCGAAGACTGTGCAGCAATCGTGACCGTCGCCGCGTCGCACCCGAACGAGCATGTTCGTGAGAAGGCCACCTGGATTCGCACAAATCTGACGAGGTTATGACGCCAGCAACGCACCGCTCCGTCTTCCAGACGAGCGTCCGACTAGCGGACGTCGTTACGTTCCGCTCAGGGTCGCTTCTCCCCGTTGGCTTCGGGGCATGAAGCGGACGTTCGAGTTTGCGACCGCCAGGTGCGACCTGCGCGATTCAATCGTAAGATTTTGAGCTCTAGTTCAACGTCGACCAGATGACCGCGTCCACCTTGCGCGGGCGCAGGTAGAAGGTGCGCTGGAAGGTGATGGTGGTCGGCAGCACCAGCTTGATCGGCGAGGCGTAGGCGTAGCTGGCGCGGGCCAGGATGACGCTCTGGCTGGCCGGGAGCACGCCGACGGGCACATTGGTCAGCACCGCGCCCTGGGCCGGGCAGTTGGTCATCCCGCTGGCCGACGCCCGCGACCAGGCCACGGTGTCGCGGCCGGTCGAGTCCGAGGTCACGCTGGCGACGCACATCTTCAGCGGCGCGGTGGGGAAGGGCGCCATGATGATCGAGCCGATCGTGAAGACGTCGGTCATCTTGTTGGGACCCGTCTGGCTGCTCTGGGCCACCAGGTCGCCGATCTGCGAGGCGATGTTCGACAGCCGCCGCTGGGCCATCATCGCCTGGGTCACCTCGGCGAGGCCGCAGTACATGATGATCATCACGGGCGCGATCAGGGCGAACTCGACGGCCGAGACGCCGCGCTTGTCGCGCCAGAAGCCGGAGAGGGGGCGACGGCGGCTCATTGGTCGTAGGGCTCGTTGGTGAACGAGGTGGCCGCGTAGATGATCCGGTTGCCGTTCGAGTTTTGCAGGCCGGTGTTCAGCATCGGGGTGATCAGCGGCCAGGTGTAGTAGGCGCGCACCAGAACGATGGAGCCGGCCACGCCGGGGTTCCAGTTCATCGTGGTCGGCACCGTGGTGTTGGTCGCCGAGGTGGTGCCGGTCGCGTAGTCGGTGAAGGTGCGCACATCGATGCGCAGCGCGGTCAAGCACTTGGAGCCCAGCCAGTTCATGCGGTTGCAGACGGCGGTCTTGAAGGCGTTCGCGTCGCTGCCGGCGGTCTGGACCTGGCCGGTGCGGATGGTGCGGCCGGCGTCGATCACCGCGCTTTCGAGCGTGATGGAGACCAGGAACACCAGGCCCAGCTCGATGATGGCGAACAGCAGCATCAGGAACGGGATGGCCACCAGGGCGAACTCGACGGCGGTCGCGCCTTCGTCGGCGCGCGCGAAACGGCCGGCCGAACGAGCCAGCCGTAGACGTGCGCGGGCGATGAGGGAGCGTGAAGCCATGCGGCGAGCCATCCTGCTTTCACCAGCACGCTAGTCGAACGATCCTAACTACAGGTTAGGACGCGCGTGTACGTGAGGGGCGCGGACAGGCCGGGCTCTTGCCTACGGCGCGCCGGCGCCCAGGCGCGTGCACTGGGCGGCGCAGGCGTAGTTGCTGGCCGTGGCGCCGCGATAGACGGTGACGCCGCCGCCGCCGTTCTCGGAGACCACCACCTGACGGTCGGCCAGCGGGCGGCCGCCGGGGCCGAAGGCCAGCAGGCTGGTCACGCCGGGCCGCTTGCCCAGCACCACGAGGGTGCGGTCGTTGACGACGCTGACATCGGCGATGCTGGGGTCGCCCACCACGATGTCTCGCACCGGGCCCGTGAGGCTCACATACGAGGCCTGGCCGGCGGAGACGGGTAGGTCCACCGACACGGCGCCGGTCGCGCTCGTCGCCGAAACCGGCGCGACCGCCAGGGTCTGAGCCCCCGCGGCGGCGCCCGAAAGGGTCGCGAAGGCGGCGATGACGAGGGAGAGACGACGCATGAGGGTTTCCGATCCCGGATCCGAACAGCCCCCAAGATCACTTTGTTTGGTCAACAAAAGACTAAAATCCACAGACGTGCGGCCAAGCGTCGCTTGAGAAAGTTGTTGAATCAAAAGGGCTTGAGCGTGCTCGCGGCGTGCATGGTTAAGAACAAATAACGGTAAATACAAATAAACCAAAATAAAATCGCCGGAAACTATTCGCTGTTTACTGGCCATTAAGTGCAGTCGGCGAAATTGATCGTGTTTTCGGGGGTGAGCAAGTCGAACGGCTTGAGAGCCTCAAATCAACTAGCTCTGGTTTAGGAGACCAAGTCATGACCAAGTTCGTCACTCGCTTCCTGAAGGATGAATCCGGCGCCACGGCCATCGAATATGGCCTGATCGTCGCCCTGATCGCCGTGGTCATCGTGACCGCTGTCACGACCCTCGGCACCAAGCTGAACCTCGCCTTCACGAAGGCCGGTACGGCGGTGTCGACGGCGGCTGGCACCTAAGCCACCCGCGCCACGCTCGAAAAGAAGAGGGTCGAGGCTAACCGCCTCGGCCCTTTTCTTTGTTCCGAACCCTGCGAAGACGCGGCCGACGCTCAGGCGTTACTGTGGTTTAACCACAAAGTCTCACCAAGACTTCATGGCCCGAAAGTACATTTCAGGTTGTGACTTCAACCTTGGAGAGCGTTCCTATGACGCGCCTGCTCAAAGCCTTCGCCCAAGACGAATCCGGCGCCACCGCCATCGAATACGGCCTGATCGTCGCCCTGATCGCCGTGGTCATCGTGACCGCCGTCACGACCCTCGGGACCAAGCTGGACCTTGCCTTCACGAAGGCCGGCACGGCGGTGTCGACGGCGGCGGGCACCTAAGCCGCCCGCGCTACGCTCGACGATACGCTCGAAAACAAGAGGGTCGAGGCTAACCGCCTCGGCCCTTTTCTTTGTTCTGAATTCACAGTGAGTACTGGCGCGAAGAAACCATTGCTTCACGGGTGCGGCCCCAGAATGGGGTGAACGCAACAAGGCCCGTCTTGCCCCCATGCAGGCTCTCCAGATCCCGCTGCTGCTGGTCTTTCCGGCCCTGGCCATCGTCGGGGCGTTGAAGGACCTGACCAGCTACACGATCCCCAACTGGATCTCGCTGGCCCTGATCGCCGCCTTTGTTCCCGCCGCCCTGGTCAGCGGCGCGCCGCTGTCGCAGATCGGCCTGTGCCTGGCCGTCGGCCTCGGCGCCCTGGTGCTGGGCATGGGGATGTTCGCCGCCGGCTGGATCGGCGGGGGCGACGGCAAGCTGTTCGCCGTCTGCGCCCTGTGGCTGGGCTGGCCGGCGGTCTTGCCGTTCATGCTCTACACGGGCCTGGCGGGCGGCGCCCTGACCTTCGCCATCCTGGCCCTGCGCTCGGGGTGGATCGCCCCGGCCGTGGCGGGTGGTCCGGCCTGGCTGCGCAAACTGGGGACGACGGGCGGTGACCTGCCCTATGGCGTGGCCATCGCCATCGGCGCCCTGGCGGCCTTCCCGCAAGGCGCCCTGGCCCGGGGAATCCTGGGTTGAGCCACGCTCAAAGCTGACTCCTGGCGCGACAGCCTGTCGCGCGATCGATCCACGTCCCGAGCAAAACTTTTAGCAGGCGTTAACCATGCGGCGGCCACCATGGGGCGTGGCCAGAAAGGCTGACTGACGAATCGTGCGCGCTCGCCGGACCGGCGGCCGTGCGGCTCACCCTAGAGTTCCAGCCTGCTCATGAGCCCCGTTCGCCTATTGATCGTCCTGATCGCCGCGGTGTCGGCCATCGGCCTGGCCGTGGTGCTGCAGCGCGCCCTGGGCGGCCAGCCGGCCAAGCCCACCGGCCTGGTCGAGGGCGCCGGCGCGCCGACCGCGCAAGGCAAGCCGATGACCCAGGTCCTGGTCGCCAAGCGTGACCTGCCCGTCGGCACGCGCCTGGTCGCCGCCGATGTGGGCTGGCAGGCCTGGCCCAGTGATTCGATCAATGCGGCCTTCATCACCAACGGCGCCGCTCCCGCCACGCCCGACGGCAAGGTCGATGCGGCCAAGGCGGCCGTCGCCGCCACCGCCGACCAGATGATCGGCGGCGATCCGGCCAAGGTGGTCGAGGGCGCGATCGTTCGCGACCCGATCCTGGTCGGCGAGCCCATCACCCCCCGCAAGATCGTGCGGGGCGGCGAGGGCGGTTATCTCTCGGTGGTCCTGACGCCCGGCAAGCGCGCCATGTCGGTCTCGGTCACCTCCGACACCGCCGTCGGCGGCTTCATCCTGCCGGGCGATCGCGTCGACGTGCTGTCGACCCGCGACGCCCCGGCCGCTGGCGACGCCGGCGGCAAGGTCATGATCGCCGAGACCGTGCTGCAGAACATCCGCGTGCTGGCGCTCGACCAGGCCACGGCCGCCGAGAAGGACGCCAAGTCGATCGTCGCGGCCACCGCCACCCTCGAGGTCGGCCCCGTCGAGGCCGAGACCCTGGCCCGCGCCAAGGCTGGCGGCCCCATCACCCTGGCCCTGCGCGCCTACACCGACATGGGCGGCCCGTCGGGCGTGACCCGCCCGGTCGCCGGCGACGACTCCTCCGTCCGCATCAACCGCGGCGGCCAGACCACCAGCGTGGCGGTGCGCCCATGAGCCGCCCGGCGCCAGCCTCCTCCGTGAAAGCCTCCATGTCCGCTTCGCGTCGCTTCCTGACGGTTTCCGCCGCCGCCCTGCTGGCGCTGGCCCCGGCCGCGCCGGTCTTGGCCGATGGCCCCCTCGGTGGGTCGCACACCTACCGCCCGCCCGCCCGCGTGACCCGTGCGCCCGCCGCGCCGCCCGCGCCGGTGATGATGCGCGCCGAGGATCAGGTCGCCCGCATCGTCATGACCGCCGACCAGACCGCCGCGACGCTGGAGCTGGCCAAGGGCAAGTCGGCCATCGTCGAGCTGCCCAGCGAGGTCCGCGACCTTCTGGTGACCAATCCGCAGATCGCCGACGCGGTGCTGCGCGACAAGCGCCGCATCTACATTGTGGGCCTGGCCGAAGGCACGACCGACGCGGCCTTCTTCGACGCCGCCGGCCGCCGGATCCTGTCGCTGAGCATCCGGGTCAGCCAGCCCGTCGACCAACTGGCCGCCACCCTGGGCAAGATCATGCCCGACGCCAAGATCACCGTCTCGCCCATCCGCGACAGCGTGGTGCTGAGCGGCGTGGTCCGCAGCGCCGCGGAGGCCGAGGGCGCCGCCCGGATCGCCGCCCAGTTCGTGGGCTCGGCGGACAAGGTGCTGAACATGATCAGCGTCGCCGGCAAGGACCAGGTGATGCTGCAGGTCCGCATCGTCGAGGTGCAGCGCAATGTCATCAAGCAGCTGGGCGTCGACCTCAACGCGGTGATCGGCCAGCTGGGCGAGACGCAGTACACCTTCGGCATGGCGCCCAGCTATGGCGTCAATGGCAGCCTGCTGGGCGGCATCACGGGCGGCTACAAGGCCGACACCACCAAGCAGCCGCAGGTGATGCGTTATAACCCCATCACCGACGCCTACGACCTGCCGGCGGTGGACCGCGAGAGCGACATCGCCACGGTCCAGAACACCGCCGGCAGCGCGGGCCTGAACTCGGCCAAGGGCATGATCCAGGCGTTCGAGCGCGTGGGTCTGGTGCGCACCCTGGCCGAGCCGAACCTGGCGGCGGTCTCGGGCGAGTCGGGCCAGTTCCTGGTCGGCGGCGAGTTCCCCGTCCCGACCGGCAGCGACCAGAGCGGCAAGGTGACCATCGAGTTCAAGCCCTACGGCGTCGGCCTTGGCTATACGCCGGTGGTGCTGTCGGGCGGCCGCATCTCGCTGAAGCTGTCGACCGAGGTGTCGGAGCTGACCAGCCTGGGCGCCTTCACCCTGAGCGCGGGGACGAACACCGCCCTGACCGTTCCGGGCCTGTCGGTGCGTCGCGTCGAAAGCACGGTCGAGCTGCCCTCCGGCGGCTCTCTGATGCTGGCGGGCCTGCTGCAGCAGACCACCAAGGAAACGATCGACTCGCTGCCGGGCATGACCAGCATGCCGATCCTGGGCTCGCTGTTCCGGTCGCGTGACTTCCTGAACAATCAGACCGAGCTGGTGATCATCATCACGCCTTACATCATCGACCCGACCAAGCCGCAGAACCTGCAGACGCCGGCCGATGGCCTGCGCTTTGCGGGCGACATGAGCACGGTGCTGCTGGGCCGGTTGAACAAGGTGGTCAAGGCGCCGGCCGGCGCCAATGCGGGGCGCGCCTATCAGGGCCCCGTGGGTTATGTGATCGAGTAGGACGCCGCCATGACGCTTCGCCTTCCCGTCAAGACCGTCCTCTTCGGCGCCGCCCTGCTGGGCCTGGCCGCCTGCGCCTCGACGCCGCCCGACCAGGGGCCCAGCAAGCTGGCCGCCACCGAGACCCAGCAGTGGATGGACCGCATCAAGGTCGACGCCGCGCCGGACGAGATCCTGCTGAAGCCGCACGCCGCGGGCCTGTCGGCCAACCAGTCGGCGGCCCTGGAAGCCCTGGTCTCGCGCTGGCTGGAGGCTGAGGGCCGCGAGATGGTGGTCACCGCGCCGCATACCGCCGGCGGCATGGCCATCCAGATCCGCGACCGCCTGGCCGCCCTGGGCGCCGGCTCGCGCGTGCGGGTCGTCGGCGTTGATCCAGCCAGCGCCGAGGAGGGCGCGATCCGCGTCGGCTTCGTCCGTTACGAGGCCCAGCCGATCAAGTGCGGCCAACGCTGGGAGAACCTGGCGGCGACCCGCGACAACACCGTGCACGAGAACTTCGGCTGCGCCATGGCGGCCAATATCGCCGCCCAGGTCGCCAATCCCGAGGACCTGATCCGGCCGCGCGACATGACCCCGGCCGATACGGGGCGCCGCGACACCGTGCTGGGCAAGTACCGCAAGGGCGAGATCACCAGCTCGGCCAAGGATGCGCAGGCCAGCGGCGCCGTCTCGAAGGCGATCCAGTAATGCGGCCGACCGACAACGACCCCTTCGATCTGGGCTTCGACGCCGCCGACGAGTTCACCACCGGCGCGGGCGATCCCTGGCGCTCGTCCGCCCCGTCGCTGACGCCGGCGGGCGGGTTCGAGGACCCGTTCGCCGACTTCCCGCCCGCGCGGCCCCGCGAGGACACGGCCCCGCCGGCCCGCTCGTCGCAGGTCGCCCCGCCGACTACGCGGCCTACGCCTCAGGCGCGACCGGCTCAGCCCCCCGCGCCGGCCCCTTCGGTCAACGACTATGATGACCGGTCGCTGGACATTCCCGCCGGGGCGTCCAGCGCGCCCGCGCCCGCCTATGACGAGCCGATCGCCGACAGCGGCCTGGGCGATGCGGTGATCCCGCGCATCACCATCCACGCCTTCTGCGCCCGGCCCGAGACCGCCGCCCTGATCGAGAAGGCCGCCGCCGACCGTCGGATGTCGCGCGCCGCTACCATCGTGCGCGACGGCGGGCTGGAAGCCGCAGTCGACTACTACCAGAACCAGCCCACGCCCTCGCTGGTGATGGTCGAGACCCTGGACGGCGCCCAGCGCCTGCTGCACCTGCTCGACAGCCTGGCCCAGGTCTGTGACCCGGGCACCAAGGTGGTCGTCGTGGGCCAGACCAACGACATCGCCCTTTATCGCGAACTGATGCGTCGGGGCGTCAGCGAATACCTGACCCAGCCGCTGGGGCCGCTGCAGGTGATCCGCGCGGTCGGCGCGCTGTACGCCGACCCCGCCGCGCCGTTCACCGGTCGCCAGATCGCCTTTGTCGGCGCCAAGGGCGGGGTGGGGGCCTCGACCCTGGCGCACAACTTCGCCTGGGCCATGGCCGAGAAGATGCAGACGGCGACCGTGCTGGTCGACCTGGATCTGGCCTTCGGCACCGCCGGCCTCGACTTCAACCAGGACCCGCTGCAAGGCGTGCTGGACGCCCTGAGCCAGCCCGACCGTCTGGACCCGGTGCTGATGGACCGGATGATGGTGCGCTGCGCCGACCGCCTGTCGCTGTTCGCCGCCCCGGCCTCGCTTGACGACGACTACGAGTTCGGCGCCGACGCCTTCGAGGAAGTCACCCAGAAGATCCGCGGCGCGGCCCCGTTCGTGGTGCTGGACCTGCCGCACGTCTGGAACGCCTGGAGCCGCCGGGTGCTGATCGGTTCGGATGAGCTGGTGGTGGTGGCCACGCCCGATCTGGCCAGCTTGCGCAACGCCAAGAACATCATCGACCTGGTCCGGGGCTCGCGTCCCAACGATGCGCCGCCGCGCCTCGTCTTGAACCAGGTGGGCGTGCCCGGTCGCCCGGAGATCCCGGTCAAGGACTTCGGCGAGGCGCTGGGCGTGCAGCCCTCGCTGGTGCTGCCCTTCGATCCCAAGCCCTACGGCCAAGCCGCCAACAACGGTCAGATGCTGGCCGAGGTGGCGCCCAAGTCCAAGGCCGCCGAGGGGCTGGAGCACCTGGCGCGGCTGATCAGCCGGCGCGAGCCGCCGCCGGCGCAAAAGACCTCGATGTTCTCGGGCCTGTTCAAGAAGAAGTAGATGTTCGGCAAGCGCGACACGTCAGCCTCCGGCGATCCCAAGGCCCCGCCCCCCGCTCCCGCGGGCGGCGCGACCATCGCCACGCGGCCGCAACGCGTCGAGCCGGCCCCGGCGGCGCCTGAGCCCAAGGCCCCCGCGCCCAAGGTCAATGGCCCCGCGCCCAAGGCGACGGCGGGCCTGGAGCAACTGCGCGCCGCCCAGGGCCAGCCGCAGACGGCCAACATCGTTCGTGAGCAGAGCGACTACTACCACGCCACCAAGACCACGATCTTCAACGCCCTGCTGAACACCATCGATCTGAGCCAGCTGGCCCAGCTTGACGTGAAGCAGGCGGGCGAGGAGATCCGCGACATCGTCGCCGAACTGGTGGCGATCAAGAACGTCTCGATGTCGGTGGCCGAGCAGGAGCACCTGGTCCAGGACATCATCAACGACGTCCTCGGCTATGGCCCGCTGGAGCCGCTGCTCAGCCGCGACGACATCGCCGACATCATGGTCAACGGCGCGCACCGGGTCTTCATCGAAGTGGGCGGCAAGGTCCAGCTGACCAATGTCCGCTTCCGCGACAATCTCCAGCTGATGAACATCTGCCAGCGGATCGTCAGCCAGGTCGGCCGGCGCGTCGACGAAAGCTCGCCGATCTGCGACGCCCGCCTGCCCGACGGCAGCCGCGTCAACGTGATCGCGCCCCCCTTGGCGCTGGACGGTCCGACCCTGACCATCCGGAAGTTCAAGAAGGACAAGCTGACCATGAAGAACCTGGTGGAGTTCGCCTCCATCAGTCCGGAAGGGGCGCGGGTTCTGGGGGTCATCGGCGCCTGCCGCTGCAACATCGTCATCTCGGGCGGCACCGGCTCGGGCAAGACGACGCTGCTCAACACCATGACCGCGTTCATCGACCCCACCGAGCGGGTCGTGACCTGCGAAGACGCCGCCGAACTGCAGCTGCAGCAGCCGCACGTGGTGCGCCTGGAAACCCGTCCGCCGAACCTGGAAGGCAGCGGCGCGGTGACCATGCGCGATCTGGTCAAGAACTGTCTGCGGATGCGTCCCGAACGGATCATCGTCGGCGAAGTCCGCGGGCCCGAGGCGTTCGACCTGCTGCAGGCCATGAACACCGGCCACGACGGCTCGATGGGCACGCTGCACGCCAACAGCCCGCGCGAGGCGATCAGCCGGATCGAGAGCATGATCACCATGGGCGGCTATGGCCTGCCGTCCAAGACCATCAAAGAGATGATCGTCGGCTCGGTCGACGTCATCATCCAGGCCGCCCGTCTGCGCGACGGCACGCGCCGCATCACCCACATCACCGAGGTCGTGGGTCTGGAAGGCGACGTGATCGTCACCCAGGACCTGTTCGTCTACGAGATCACCGGCGAGGACGAGAACGGCAAGGTCGTGGGCAAGCATCGCTCGACCGGCATCGCCCGTCCGCGCTTCTGGGATCGCGCCCGCTATTACGGCCTCGAGCGCGAACTGGCCGAAGCTCTGGACGCGGCGGAGTAGGCGATGCTGTTCGTCCTGGCCGGGATCCTGGGCTTCATCACCATCGCCGGTCTCGGCTTCGCGTTCGCGGGCGGCGACAGCGATACGACCAAGGCCGCCAAGCGCGCTCAGATCATCGCCAAGGGCGGCGAGCGCCAGGCCAGCGTCCGCGCCAAGGCCGCCGCCAACACGCCCGACGCCCGCCGCCAGGCCATCCTCAAGGCGCTGAAGGACCAGGAGCGCAAGCAGAAGAAGGCCTCGCTCAGCATCGCCGCCCGCCTGCAGGCCGCGGGCCTGGGCGAGAACGTCAAGATGTTCTGGATCGTCAGCGGGGTGCTGGGCCTGTTCGTGGCCATGATCATCCTGCTGCTGGGACAGTCGCCGCTGGTGGCTCTGGGCGCGGGCTTCGCGGCCGGCGCAGGCCTGCCGCGCTGGGTGCTGGGCTTCCTGGCCAAGGGCCGGACCCACAAGTTCACCGAGGCCTTCGCCGACGCCGTCGACATCATCGTGCGCGGTATCAAGTCGGGCCTGCCGGTCCACGACTGTCTGAAGATCATCGGCAAGGAGTGTCCCGAGCCCCTGGCCGGCGAGTTCCGCACCCTGACCGAGAACATCGCCATGGGCGTGCCGATGGATGCAGCCCTGGAGAAGATGTACGAGCGCATGCCGACCAACGAGCTGCGCTTCTTCTCGATCGTGCTGGCCATCCAGCAGAAGACCGGCGGCAACCTGGCCGAGGCCCTGGGCAATCTCTCCACCGTGCTGCGCGCGCGCAAGCTGATGAAGGAGAAGATCAAGGCCCTGTCGGCCGAAGCGGTCGCCTCGGCCTTCATCATCGGCTGCCTGCCGCCGGGCGTCGTCACTCTGATCAGCGTCACCTCGCCGGCCTACATGGCCCCGATGTTCGCCGACCCGCGCGGCCACCTGATGCTGCTGGCCAGCGCCGTCTGGATGAGCATCGGCATCTTCGTGATGCGCAACATGATCAACTTCAAGTTCTGAGGGGGAGGGCCGAATGTCGTTAGTCGAGACCCTGACCAATCCCTCGAACGTGCTGACGGCGTTCATCGCCGTGGTCGTGTTCGCCACCATCATCACCCTGGCCTCGCCGGTGATGCGCGACAACAACCTGGAAGGCCGCCTTAAGTCGGTGGCCAACCGTCGCGAGGAGCTGCGCCGCCGCTCGCGCCAGTCCATCTCCACGCGCACCACCGGCACGGCCGGCGGCAGCCTGCGGCACCAGGACGAAGGCCTCTACAAGAACGTCGTCGACCGTCTGCAGCTGTCGCGGCTGCTGGAGGATCCCAAGGTGGTGGAAAAGCTGGCCCAGGCCGGCTTTCGCGGGCCCAAGCCTGTCAGCACCTTCTACTTCTTCCGGTTCGCCATGCCGTTCGCCTTCGCGGCGGGCGCGGCCTTCTATCTTTATCTGATCAACGACTTTGGCCTGCTGCCGATCCAGAAGATGTGCGCCTGCGTGGCGTTCCTGGCCTTCGGCTACTACGCGCCCAACGTCTACATCACCAACGTCGCCCAGAAGCGCCGCGAGTCGATCGTGGCGGCGTTCCCCGACGCGCTGGACCTGCTGCTGATCTGCGTCGAGAGCGGCATGTCGATCGAAGCGGCCATCCAGAAGGTCGGGGCCGAAGTGGGCGCTTCGTCCATGGAGCTGGCCGAGGAGCTCAGCCTGCTGACCGCCGAGCTGTCGTACCTGCCCGACCGGCGCCTGGCCTATGAGAACCTCGCCCGCCGCACCAACCATCCCGGCATCAAGTCGGTGGCCACCGCGATGATCCAGGCCGAGCGCTACGGCACGCCGCTGGGCACCGCGCTGCGCGTCATGGCCAAGGAGAACCGCGAGCTGAGGCTCTCGGCCGCTGAAAAGAAGGCCGCCGCCTTGCCGGCCCAGCTGACCGTGCCGATGATCCTGTTCTTCCTGCCCGTGCTGTTCGTCATGATCCTGGGCCCGGCGATCATGAAGGTGCAGGACGCCTTCAAGTAGAGTTCCTGGCGCAGGTCTTGCGCTGTCTCAACCGTTCAGTGTCGGTTTGGGACAGGTGCGATGGACTATCATGGCAAGGGGCCTCCGGTTCGCGTGTTCGCGGAGGAGGAAAAGGGCGGCGCGGCGCTTGAGATGGCGCTGCTGCTGGGACTGGCGGCGTTCTTCGCCTTCACGCTGAAGCAGGTGCTGGCCACGCCGCTGCTGAGCACCTTCACCAAGGCGACCCAGGTGGTGAGCCAGGCCCTGGCGGGGTAGGGGGCCTTAAGCGCCCCCTCCGTCTCGCCGCTTTGCGTCGATCCACCGCCCCCGCGCGCGGGGGAGGATGACTGTTTCTCTTCCTCCCCCGTGCAACGGGGGAGGTGTCGCGGCGCGGAACCGCGCCGTGACGGAGGGGGCGCTCAGGGCGTTTAGCGGCCGCCGCCGGCCCGCATGGCGTCCCAGCTCCGGGCCTGACCCGCCTGGCCTACGGCGGCGCGCAGATAGGCCAGGTTGTTGGCGACCTGCTCGGGCGGCAGGTCGGCGCGGACCAGCTTTTCGGCTTCCGGAAGACGGCCCTGCAGGCCGACCACCAGGGCCAGGTTCTGACGCACCTGGATTCCCGCCGAGGGCAGGGTCACCGCGCGGCGAAGCTGGGCTTCGGCGCCGGCCAGGTCGCCCTTGGCGGCCAGATGCATCGCGTAGTTGGCGATCGGCGTGGCCTCGTTGGGCGCCAGCGCAATGGCCTGGCGGTGCGCGGCTTCGGCCTCCTCGTCCCGCTCGGCCTGTTCGTAGGCGACGCCCAGCAGGGTCAGCGGACGCCAGTCCTTGGGCGAAAGCGCGGCGACCTTGCGGGCCGGCTCGATCGCATAGAAGCCCTGGCCCCGGGCGATGTGGGCGCGCGCCAGTTCCAGCAACAGGCCGGTGTGGTCGGGATGGGCGATCAGGCCCTTGGTCGCGGCGATGGCGGCCTCGTCGGCGCGGCCGAGAGCCCGCAGCGACCAGGCAAGGCCCGCGCCGGCTTCGGCGTCGGCCGGATCAACCTCGAACTCGGCCCCCCAGAAGGCGGCCTGGGCCAGCGGATCCAGGCGGCGCGCCTCGGCCCGCTGCTGCGGGGATGCCTTGATCGGCTCCGGCGCCGGCGCGGGCTTGGCGGTCTTGCCGGCGTCGGCCTTGGGCGGATCGGCGGCGAAGACCGGAGTCGCCAGGGCCAGGGCGATGGGGGCGAGAACGGTTGCGATGAGCGCGCGCTTGCGACACATGAAGACAAGTCTCCAGAAGGTGCGCGCATCATCCCGCGCGGGCCTCAAGGAATCGTTAAGCATAGTTTTTAAGGGTTTCGCCGATGACCGACGCCGCGCATCCGATCCTCGCCAAGGCCGACGGCCAGGCGATCCCGGTGCATCCCGTCGCGGAGTCCGAGGTCGAGGCGTTCCTGGCGCGAAAGCGCGCGCCGGTCAGGACTTACGCCGCCGCCAACAAGTTCACGGGCAAGGCCGGGCAGGTGCTGGCCGTCCCCGGCGCCAGCGGGGCGGTTGAGCAGGTGCTGATGGGCGCAGGCTCGGGCCGCGCCGATCTGTCGCTGCTGCGGGGCCTGGCGGGCAAGCTGCCGGCCGGCGACTACGCGCTCTCGCGCCTGCCCAAGGGCCTGGACGGCGAGCAGGCGGCCCTGGCCTTTGCGCTCGGGACCTATCGCTATGACCGCTACAAGAAACGCGGCGAGCCGATCCCGCGCCTAGTGGCCCCCAAGGGCGTCGATGTGGCCTTCGTCACCGCCTTGGCCCACGCCTGCGCCCTGTGCCGCGACATGGTCAACACCCCGGCCAACGACATGGGCCCGCTGCAGATCGAGGCGATCGCCGGCGAGATCGCCGAGCAGTACGGCGCCACCCTGTCGGTCGTGCGTGGCGATGACCTCTTGAAAGAGAACTACCCGGCCGTCCACGCCGTGGGCCGCGCGGCGGTCGATGCGCGCGCGCCGCGCATGATCGAGATCGCCTGGGGCGATCCCGCCCATCCCGTGCTGGCCCTGGTGGGCAAGGGCGTGGTGTTCGACACCGGCGGTCTCGACATCAAGCCCTCGGCCGGCATGCGCCTGATGAAGAAGGACATGGGCGGCGCCGCCCACGCCCTGGCGCTGGGGCGGATGGTCATGGAGGCCAAACTGCCGGTGCGTCTGGTGATCCTGACCCCCGTGGTCGAGAACGCCATCGCCGGCGACGCCATGCGTCCGGGCGACGTGCTGCAGACTCGCGCCGGCTTGACCGTCGAGGTCGGCAACACCGACGCCGAAGGCCGGCTGATCCTGGCCGACGCCCTGACCCGCGCCGCTGAGCTCAAGCCCGCCCTGACCCTGGACTTCGCCACCCTGACCGGCGCGGCGCGGGTGGCCATGGGACCCTTCGTGATCCCGTTCTGGACCGCTGACGACACCCTGGCCGGCCAGATCGAGACCTCCTCGCGCAAGGTGTCCGACCCGCTGTGGCGCCTGCCCCTGACCGAGACCTATCGCGACGCGCTGGACAGCGACATCGCCGACCTGAAGAACGACCCCGACGGCTGGGCCCAGGCGGGCGCCACGACGGCGGCGCTGTTCCTGCAGCGGTTCGCGCCGAGCGAGGGCGGTTGGGCCCACTTCGACGTCTTCGCCTGGAACCCCAAGGGGCGGCCCGGCTATCCGGTGGGCGCCGAGGTCCAGGCCATCCGCGCGGCCTTCGCCATGCTGCAGGCGCGGTTCGCCCGATGAGCGCGCCCGACCGCCGCCTCACCCTGGTTCGCGACGGCGTCGCGGACCGCCGCCTGGAAGGGCTGGTTCCCGCCGAGCGCTTCGCCGACGTCACGCCGATGCAGGTCAGCGCGCCGATCGCCAGCCTGCGCAAGGCCCCCGAGCCGGACGCCGAGCAGGAAGACCAGCTCGTTTTCGGCGAACTGTTCGACGTGCTGTTCGAGGCCGGCGATTTCGCCTTCGGCCAGGCGCGGCGCGACCGCTATGTCGGCTATGTGCTGAGCGAGGCCCTGTCGGCGCCGGTGCTGACGCCGGATCATCGCATCGCCGTTCCGCGCACCTACGCCTTCGCCGAGCCGGACATCAAGTCGGCCATTGTGGGGCTCTACAGTCTCAACGCCCTGGTCGGCATCGAGGCCCGCGAGGGCCGGTTCGTGAAGGGCGCGCGGGCGGGCTGGTTCGTCGACCACCACCTGGCGCCGATCGGCGGCGGCTTCGAGACCGACTATGTCGCCGTCGCCGAGCGGTTCCTGCACGCGCCCTATCAGTGGGGCGGCCGCGAGAGCCTGGGCCTGGACTGCTCGGCCCTGGTGCAGCAGGCGCTCTACGCCTGCGGCCGGGCCTGTCCGCGTGACACCGATCTGCAGCGGGATTTCTTTCCTGAGATCGCCGAGGCCGAGCGTCGGCGCGGCGACCTCGTTTTCTGGAAGGGCCACGTGGCCATCCTGCTGGATCCCGACACCATCCTGCACGCCAACGCCCACCACATGGCCACCGCCATCGAGCCCCTGGCCGAGGCGATCGCGCGGATCGCGGCCACGCCGACGGGCGGGGTGCTGGGGTACCGGCGGGTTTAGGGAGAGGGCAAAGCGCCCCCTCCGTCACGCGGCTGCGCCGCGCACCACCTCCCCCGCAAGCGGGGCAGGAAGGAAGCCATCGTCCTCCTCACCCGTGCAACGGGGGAGGTGTCACGGCGCCGATCGGCGACGTGACGGAGGGGGCGCTTCACGCAAACAAAAAGGCCGCGGCGCTTTCGCGTCGCGGCCTCGTTGTAGCGGATGTCGAAGAGCGCTTAGGCCTTCGGCGCGGCCGGGGCGGCGGCGGCCGGGGCGGCCGGAGCAGCGCCAGCAGCAGCCGGGGCGGCGCCCTCGGCGGCCGGAGCCGCGCCTTCAGCCGCCGGAGCAGCGCCTTCGGCCGGGGCCGGGGCGGCGGCCGGACGCGGCGGCGGAACCGGCAGCGTCGAACCCAGGCTGTGCATGTAGGCGATCATCGCCACGCGATCTTCCGACTTCTTCAGACCCACGAACGTCATGTTCGTGCCCGAGACGTACTTGCCCGGAGCCTTGAGGAATTCATACAGGTGGTCGTAGTCCCAGACCGGGGTCTTGGCCGCGAAGTCCTTCATGCCGGTCGAGTAGTTGAAGCCGGCGTGACCGGCCGGCTTGCGGCCCACCACGTCCCACAGGCCAGGGCCCGTGCCGTTGGCGTTGCCCGCGTCGAACTTGTGGCAAGCGGCGCACTTGGCCGCGACGGCCTGGCCGGCGGCCACGTTGGCCGGGGTCAGCACGGCGTTCCAGTCCGGCAGGACCTCGACGGCGGCCGCGCCACCCTCGGCGCCCTCTTCCTGGACGGCGATCTCGTAACCGGCCTTCTCGACTTCGTGCTTGGCGAAGACGATCGAGGACGCTTCCCGCAGACCGAAAATAACGAGGCCGGTCAGCAGCACGCCGCCAGCGATCTTGTTGAACGTCAGGTCGCTCATTTCAGCCTTGTCAGCCTCTTATCGGCCCGTCGAACGGCGGGCTTGAAACCCGCGCGCCGGAATCACAAGGACGAGTCTCCAGCGCGCGTCATGTTGCGCTCGCGTCTCTTACACGCTACCGCCCCTCGCGCAACAGGGCGGCGGAGATTTGAACCGATGAACCCCCTCATTCTGATACCGGCTCGGATGGCCGCGACCCGCCTGCCGGGCAAGCCCCTGGCCGATATCGGCGGGGTTTCGATGATCGTGCGCGTTCTGCGCCAGGGCCTCGAAGCGGGTATTGGTCGCGTGGCCGTAGCCGCCGGCGACCCGGAAATCGTCGAAGCGGTTCAAAAGGCTGGCGGAACCGCCGTGCTGACCGACCCCGATCTGCCGTCCGGTTCGGATCGGATTCTCGCGGCGCTGGCGCAGCTGGATCCGGGGTTCGAGCACGACGTGGTGATCAACCTGCAGGGCGACATGCCGTTCGTTGACCCTGCGGTGCTGTCCGACTGCGCGCGAATACTTAAGGAGTTCGGCGACGCCGACATCGCCACCGTCGTGGCCCCCGAAGCCTCGCCCGCCGACCGGAGCAATCCCGACGTGGTCAAGGCCGTGCTGGCCATGGAGGAGGACGGCCAGAGCGGCCGCGCCCTCTATTTCACCCGCTCCACCCTCTATGGCGATGGGCCCGTCTGGCGTCATATCGGCATCTATGGCTATCGCCGCGAAGCGCTGGAGGCCTTCAACGCCGCTGCGCCCTCGCCGCTGGAAAAGCGCGAGAAGCTGGAGCAGCTGCGCGCCATGGAGCTGGGCCTGACCATCCGCGCCGCCGTCGCCAAGACCGCGCCGATCTCCGTCGACAATCCCTCTGATCTCGAAGCGGCCCGCAAGCAGGCCGAGGAAACCCGATGAGCCTCCTCAAGAAGATCGCCTTCCAGGGCGAGCCCGGCGCCAACAGCCACGAGGCGTGCCGCACCTATTTTCCCGACTACGAGGCCTATCCCTGCAAGACCTTTGAAGAGGCCTTCGAGGCGATCAAGACGGGCGTCGCCCAGCTGGGCATGATCCCGATCGAGAACTCGATCGCCGGCCGCGTCGCCGACGTCCATCATCTTCTGCCCGCCTCAGGCCTGAAGATCATCGGCGAGCGTTTCAAGCCGATCCGCTTCCAGCTGATGGCCAACAAGGGCGTCAAGCTGGAGGACATCAAGGTCGTCAGCTCGATGCCGATCGCGCTCAGCCAGTGCCGCAATAGCCTCAAGCGCCTGGGCGTCGAGACCGAAGCCGCCGGCGACACCGCCGGCGCGGCCAAGGCCCTGGCCCTGAAGCCCAACCCGACCCACGCCGCCGTCGCGCCCGCCCTGGCCGCCGAGATCTATGGCCTGGACATCCTGGCCCGCGACATCGAGGACGAGCGTCACAACACCACGCGCTTTTTGGTGATGACCGCCGACAAGGCCCCGGCGGCGCCGGACTTCACCCATCGCTGCGTGACCAGCTTCGTGTTCCGCGTCCGCAACCTGCCCGCCGCGCTCTACAAGGCGCTGGGCGGCTTTGCGACCAACGGCGTCAACATGACCAAGCTGGAAAGCTACATGGAAGGCGGCAACTTCACCGCCACCTTCTTCTACGCCGAGGTCGACGGCCGTCCCGAAGACCGCAACCTGGCCCTGGCGCTGGACGAGCTGAAGTTCTTCTCCGAGCGCTTCGAGATCCTGGGCGTGTACCCGGCCGACCCGTTCCGGGATCGGGGGGCTTAGTCCCTCACGCGCAAAAAAGCTGTGTCATCCCGGCCGTAGCGAAGCGGAGAGCCGGGACCCAGGGGCGGCGCGCACGGCGTTTCGTCACCCCCTGGGTCCCGGATAACGCCTGCGGCGTTTCCGGGATGACACCTTATTTTGCTGCTACCCCGGCAGCCGGATCAGCGCCCGCAGGCCGCCCAGCGCCGAGCGGGACAGCACCAGATCCCCGCCCAGGCCGCGGGCCATGTCGCGGGCGATGGCCAACCCTAAGCCCACGCCCTTCTCGTTCTGGTTCCGGCTCTCGTCGAGCCGCGAGAAGGGCTTGAAGGCCTCTTCGTAACGGTCTTCCGGGATGCCGGGACCATCGTCGTCGACGGCCACATCGACCCCGCCGGTCTGACGCGGGCTGACCGTGACGCGCACCTGGTCGGCGTGGGCCACGCCGTTGTCGATCAGATTGGCCAGGGCGCGCCGGAAGGCGAGGGGACGCAGGCGGGTCTCCAGGCCTTGGGTGATCTCGGTCTCGATCGCCGCCCCGCCGCGCTCGGCGTCGGCCACCACGCCCTCGACCAGTTCCGACAGGTCCACGACCTGGATCGCTTCGCCGCCCTCGCCGCGGGCGAAGGCCAGGTACTCGTCGATCATGTGCTCCATTTCGGCCAGGTCGCCCTTCATGGCCTCCATCTGCTCGCAGGGCTCGGCCAGGGCCATTTCCAGCTTCAGCCGGGTCAGCGGCGTGCGCAGGTCGTGACTGACGCTGGCCAGAAGGGCCGTGCGCTGCTCGATATGGCGCTGGATGCGCAGCTTCATGGCGATGAACGCCAGGGCCGCCTGGCGCACCTCACGCGCGCCGTGCGGCTTGAACTCCGGATCCTCGCCCCGGCCAAAGGCGTCGGCGGCCTCGGCCAGGCGCTCGATGGCCCGCACCTGGTTGCGGATGAACAGGATGGCCACCGCCGTCAGCAGCAGGGTCGCCACCACCATCCACAGGATGAAGATGTGGCCCTGGGTGGCGTAGGCGCGGTCGCGCAGGGCGTAGATTTGCAGCACCCCGCCGTCGACCTGCACGCGGATGTCGATATAGGCGCGGTAGCGGGTCGTATCGAACCAGAACGGGTTGTCCAGCCGGTCCTCCAGCGCCTTGTCCAGCGACCGGTCCAGGGCCGCGAACAGCGAGGGGCGATGGCTGGTCGGCAGCTTGCGGCCCTTCTGGAAGGCGATCGACAGCGATAGCGCCCCTTCGGCCCGCTCGGCCAGCTTCTCGACGGCGGCGGGGCTGGGATCGTCCTCATAGGACTGCACCGCCCAGGCGATGTCGCCGGCCAGGCCCTCGGAGAGCTTGCTGGTTACGCTCTGCCAGTGGGCGTCGAAGAACGCCCAGGTGACGGCGATCTGCATGATCGCCACCGGCAGGATGATGATCAGCAGGCTACGCCCGAACAGCGTGGTCGGCAGCAGACGCTTCAGCGCCGGCGGGATGTCGAGGCGGGTGAGGGGCACCTAAATCCTCCCCCCAGCGGGGGAGGTGGCGCGAAGCGCCGGAGGGGGAAGATCACACCCCCGTCGCCGGCCGACTTCCCCCTCCGTCCGCTGCGCGGACACCTCCCCCGCTGGGGGGAGGATTTGGACGGCGCGCCCCATCAATCCGGCGCCAACCGATACCCAACCCCCCGCACTGTCTGCAGGTAGCGCGGGTTCTTCGGGTCCGGCTCGATCTTGCGGCGCAGGCGGGTGACCTGGACGTCGACGGCGCGGCCGGTGGCGTCGGCGGTGTCGCGGGCCAGTTCCAGGCGGTCGACTGGTTCGTGCAGCGAGCGGGCCAGGCGCCGTAGCAGGGTGACCTCGGCCTCGGTGATCCGCACGGCCTCGCCGTCGCAGGTCAGCTCGCCCCGGTCGGCGTCGAAGGAGCAGCGGCCCAGACTCAGGGCCTTGGGGCCGACGGGCCGCGCGGCCGAGCGGCGCAGGATGGCCTCGATGCGCAGCAGCAGCTCCTGCGGCTCGAACGGCTTGCCCAGATAGTCGTCGACGCCGCTGGACAGGCCCTCGATGCGGTCGGCGGTCTGGTCGCGGGCGGTCAGCATCAGGATCGGCGTGCGGCCGGCCTCGCCGCCCTTGGCGCGCAGGCGCTTGGTGAAGGCCATGCCGTCCTCGCCGGGCATCATCACGTCCAGCACCATCAGGTCGAAGTCCAGGGCCTCGAACAGCTTGTCGGCCGCCGCGGCGCTGGCGGCGGCGGTGACGCGAAAGCCCGCGCGGCTCAGGAATTCCTTGATCAGCTTGCGCAGCCGGTCGTCGTCGTCGACCACCAGGAGGTGGCGTTCGCGGCGCTCGTCAGGGTTCATGTGGGCATCCGTCGTCCTGGGCCGACACCTTGCCGCGATCCGGCCAACGCCGCCAGGATGCGTCGCGTGCCGGCCACCCCGTCGAGGCCCCCGGTGCGGTAGGCCCGGGCCAGCAGCGCCCGCAGCCGCTCGGCCGTGCGCTGTTCGAAGGCCACGCCCTCGGCGGTGAGGGCGGCGGGGCGGCGACGCCCGTCCAGATCACCGGAGACGCGCTCGACCAGGCCCGCCTTTTCAAGGTCGGACAGGGTGCGGCTGGCGGCCTGTTTCGACAGGCTGGTCAGCTTGGAGAGGTCCTGCACCCCGATCCCCGGCCGGCGGCGCAGCAGGAAGGCCGCGCGCCAGTGCGAGCGCCCCAGGCCCAGGGCCTCGGTCTCCAGCACCGCGTCCACGGCGGCCCACAGCGAGGCCTCGGCCAGCAGGATCAGTTCCAGCCCGCCGTCCAGCTCCTCCTCGCGGAGGATCAGACGGGGATCGTCCGAACCGGGCTGCAGCGGCGCTATCATCGTGCGGAGTCCATTTTATTTGACGCATCCCCCCACGGGGCGTCTAAGAACCGCGTTCCCAATAAGGAGGTCTTGGGCCGATGTCTCTGGTTCCCTTCGACGATCGTGACGGTTGGATCTGGCTTGACGGGCAATTTGTGCCCTGGCGCGAGGCGAAGGTGCATGTTTTGACCCATGGCCTCCACTACGCGTCGTCGGTGTTCGAAGGCGAGCGCATGTATGGCGGCGAAATCTTCAAACTGACCGAGCATACCGAGCGCCTGTTCAAGTCGGCCGAGATCCTCGATTTTGAGATCCCCTACACGGTGGCCGAGATCGACGAGGCCTGCAAGGCGACGGCGGCGAAGAACGGCCTGAAGGACTGCTATGTGCGTCCGATCGCCTGGCGCGGCAGCGAAATGATCGGTGTTTCGGCGCAACACTCCAAGATCCACGTGGCGATCGCCGTCTGGGAGTGGCCCAGCTACTTCGATCCGGCCACCAAGGCCAAGGGCATCCGCCTGACCTGGGCCAAGTACCAGCGTCCCGACCCCAAGACCGCCCCGATCGCCGCCAAGGCCGCCGGCCTTTACATGATCTGCACCATCTCCAAGCACGCCGCCGAGAAGGACGGCTACGCCGACGCGATGATGCTGGACTATCGCGGCTATGTCGCCGAGGCGACCGGCGCCAACGTGTTCTTCGTCAAGGACGGCGTGCTGCACACCCCCAAGCCCGACTGCTTCCTGGACGGCATCACCCGTCGCACGGTGATCGACATCGCCAAGGGCAAGGGGATCGAGGTGGTCGAGCGCCACATCGAGAAGGAAGAGCTGGCCACCTTCACCGAGTGCTTCATCGTCGGCACCGCCGCCGAGGTCACCCCGGTCTCGGAAGTGGGCGAGTTCAAGTTCACGCCCGCCAAGCTGTCGCTCGATCTGATGGACACCTACGCCGCCCTGGTGCGCGGCGAGGCGATGGCGACGGCCTGAGTTCATCCTTCTCCCCCTGCGGGAGAAGGTGGCCCGAAGGGCCGGATGAGGGGTTTCTCGGCATGGCCGTGCGACCCCTCACCCGACCGCCTTCGGCGGCCACCCTCTCCCGCAAGGGGAGAGGGAAAGGTGCGAGCCTCCCTCATCCCGGGGAGGAAAAAGTTGAAACGCAACGGAAGGCCAGATATTGCGACGCACTCGCATTATCAGGATCGTTCCATGTCGTCTCGTCTCGCCCTTCTGCTGTCGTCTGCACTGATCAGCGGCGCTCTGGCCAGTCCCGCCCTGGCCCAGCAGGCTGATACGACCCGCGTCGACGAGGTGGTCATCACCGGCTCGCAGGTGCGTCTGCCGCCCGCCTATGCCGGCGACCAGGTCGCCAAGGGCGCGCGCGTTGGCCTCCTGGGCGCGCTGGACACGATGGACACGCCGTTCGCCGTCACCAGCTACACCGAAGCCCTGATCCGCAACCAGCAGGCCCGCAGCGTGGCCGACGTGCTGCAGAACGACCCGACCGTCCGCGTGACCAAGGGCTTTGGCAACTTCCAGGAGCTGTACGTCGTTCGCGGCTTCCCGGTCTATTCCGACGACATGACCTATAACGGTCTCTACGGCGTGCTGCCGCGCCAGTTCGTGGCGGCCGAGCTGATCGAGCGGGTCGACGTGTTCCGCGGCGCCAACGCCTTCCTGAACGGCGCAGCCCCCGGCGGCAGCGGCGTCGGCGGCGCGTTCAACCTCATGCCTAAGCGCGCCCCGACCGCGCCCCTGACCCGTTTCACCGCCGGTTGGGACGGCGGCGAGCAAGTCTATGGCTCGGCCGACATCGCCCGTCGCTTTGGCCAGAACGACGCCTATGGCGCGCGGGTGAACCTTGGCCTGCGCGGCGGCGAGACGGCCGTCGACGGCGAAAAGCGCGACCTGACGGTGCTGGGCCTGGGCCTCGATCGTCGCGGCGACCGCGCCCGCTTCTCGGCGGATCTCGGCTGGCAGGATCACCGCATCGAGGGCGCGCGTCCGACCGTCACCCCGGCCGGCGCCATCCCCAAGGCCCCGTCGGCCGACAAGAACTTCGCCCAGCCCTGGACCCACACCGACGAGCGCCAGCTGTTCGGCGCGGCGCGCGGCGAGTTCGACCTGACCGACACGGTCAGCGCCTGGGCCGCCCTGGGCGGTCGCCAGGGCAAGGAAGACAACGTTCTGGCCAACCCGACGGCCCTGGCTGACGGGACGCTGAGCGCCTACCGCTTCGACAACGTCCGCAAGGACTCGATCCTGTCTACGGACGCGGGCCTGCGCGCCAAGTTCACCACGGGCGCTGTCGGCCACGCGCTGGTCGCCTCGGTCGCCCAGGTGAACCTGAAGTCCAAGAACGCCTACGCCTTCTCGAACTTCGCCGGTTTCGCCAGCAACCTCTACAACCCGGTGGCCGTCGCCGCGCCGAACCCGAACTTCTTCGTGGGCGGCTCCAAGAGCGACCCCAATGTCACCGAGCGCGTCAAGAACCGCAGCGTCGCGGTGGCTGACACCCTGTCGTTCCTGAATGAGCGCCTGCTGGTCACGGTGGGCGTCCGCTATCAGGACATCCAGACCCGCTCGTACGACTACAACACCGGCGCCCAGAACGGCGTCTATGACGGCGACGCCACCACCCCGGCCCTGGCGGCGGTGTTCAAACCCAGCGACAAGATCTCGCTGTACGCCAACTACGCCGAGGCCCTGGTCCCCGGGAAGATCGCCCCGGCCCAGGTCAATGGCGTGGCCGTGGCCAATGTCGGCGAGATCCTGTCGCCGTTCCGCGGCGAGCAGACCGAGATCGGCGCCAAGTACGACGCCGGCACGTTCGGCGGCGCGATCAGCCTGTTCCGCACCACCCAGCCGGCCGAGTACTTCGAAGCCGCCAGCCGTCGCTACACCGCCGGCGGCCAGCAGGAGAACCAGGGCGTCGAACTGACCGTCTTCGGCCAGCCGGCTCCCGGCCTGCGCCTGCTGGGCGGCGCCACCTGGCTGGACGCCCAGATCAACCGCGCCCTGTCGGCCACGCTGCAGGGCAAGACCCCGATCGGCGTGCCGGAGTTCCAGGCCAATCTGAACCTGGAGTGGGACATCGCCACGCTCGAGGGCCTGACCCTGGAGGGCCGCATGGTCCACACCGGTTCGCAGCAGGCCAACACCGCCAACACCGTGTCGCTGGACGCCTGGACGCGCTTTGACCTCGGCGCGCGCTACGCCTTCGAGGCCGGCGGCAAGGCGGTCACCCTGCGGGCCCGCGTCGAGAACCTGGCCGATCGGAACCAGTGGGTGGCGGTTGGCGGCTATCCGGGCGCCAACTACCTGACGCTGGGCGCGCCGCGCACCCTGCGCCTGTCGATCAGCACGGACTTCTAGCGCCGATGAAGGCCCGGACGCTCCGCACCTGGTCGTGGGTTCACAAGTGGTCGAGCCTGGTCTCGACCGCTTTCCTGCTGATGCTGTGCGTCACGGGGCTGCCGCTCGTGTTCAGCCACGAGATCGAGCATGTCCTGTTGGAGGAGGCCTGGACGCCCGCGCGTCCGAACGGCCCCAAGCTGACCCTCGACCAGGTGCTGGACACCGCCCTCGCCCGCAAGCCGGGCGAGGTTCCGGCCTATATGAGCTTCGATGAAGACCGGCCGGTGGTGAACGTCACCAGCGTCCAGCCGGGCGGCAAGGCGGGGGTCTACAGCTTCCAGCCCATCGACCAGACCAGCGGCGATCCCGCGCCGCCGGTGGCGGGGCATCCGGTGATGGAGTTCCTGCTCCAGCTGCACACCGACATGTTCCTGGGCCTGGCGGGGATGCTGTTCCTGGGCGCCATGGGGCTGCTGCTGATCGTGGCCCTCGTTTCGGGCGTGGTGCTCTATGCGCCCTTCATGCGCCGGTTGCCGTTCGGCACGGTGCGGGCCAGCAAGCGGGCGCGCACCCGCTGGCTGGACTATCACAATCTTCTTGGCGCGGTGACGGCGGCCTGGGTGCTGGTGGTCGGCGCCACCGGCGTCGTCAACACCCTGGCCACGCCGATCGTCGGCTACTGGAAGAACACGGCCCTCAAGGAGCTGACGCAGGCCTATGACAGCCCCGTCGCGCCGGGTCAGCGCAGCTCGCTGCAGGCGGCCGTCGATAAGGCGAAGCAGGCGCTGCCGGACAAGGACCTGCAGTTCGTCGCCTTCCCAGGCTCGGACTATTCGACCGACCACCACTATGCGGTGTTCTTCCACGGCAAGACGCCGCTGACCACGCACCTGACCACGCCCGCCCTGATCGATGCGCGCACCGGCGAGCTGGCCGCGATCGCGCCGACGCCCTGGTATGTGAAGACCCTGACCCTGTCGCAGCCGCTGCACTTTGGCGACTACGGCGGCATGGGCCTGAAGATCCTGTGGGCGCTTCTCGACATCGCCACGATCGTGATCCTGGCCTCGGGGCTCTATCTGTGGCTGGCCAAGCGGAAGGCGGCGCGATGAGGGGGCATCATCTCTCCCTCTGGCAGGTGTTCCGCGCGCCGACGGTCATCGCCGCCTTCAGCCTGTTTGGCCTGATCGCCGCCCTCCTGGGCGATGGTCTATGGGACTTGGTCGGGGCGCTGACGCTGGGCGTTTCCGTGCTCGCGACCATCTGGGCCCTGGCCGCGCGGCGGCGTTAGGACGCCTTACCCCATACCGCGAAGAAAAATCCCTCGTCATCCCGGAAGCCTCGCAGAGGCTATCCGGGACCCAGGGGCCGGCGCAGTGCGGTCGCCCCTGGGTCCCGGCGCTGCAGCCCGCTACGCGGTCTTCCGGCCGGGATGACAAGAGAAGGTGATGTCGGTGGATTGAGAGCGGACCCCTACCGCCCCTCCAGGTCCCGCCCGCCGCAACCGGTCGGCTGGCGCACCGGATTGCAGACCGCGACCTTGTTCCCCGGCAGGCGCACCGTGTAGCCGCCGGCAAAGCGCGGGTCGGCCCACATGTAGTCGGTCGAGACGTACTGCGCGCCGCTGGTCAGGGCCGCGTCGCGCTGTCGGGTGTCATTGACCCGGGCCGCGCGCGTGTCGGCGTCGGCGCGGGTGCGGACGATGAAGCCGGCCTTCACCGCCGCGGCGATGCGCTCCTTCTGGGCGATCGGGTCATTGAGGGTCAGATAGGCGGCGGCGGGCGAGGCCTCGTCGGTGTTGATGAACATGGCCCGGCCTTCCAGCGAGGCGCGCTGGCCGCGATAGATCGCCACCTTGGCGGGGTTCTCATCCAGGGCGAAGAACACCTTGCCGCGCGCCGCCGCGAGCTTGGGCCATCCACCGGCCAGCACGCCTTCCCGCAGGGTCTTGGCCTTGCCCTGCACCTGGTCGGGCGTGATCAGGCGGTCCTCGCCGAACACCAAGCGGATCTCGGTGTCCAGGGCGTCGAATAGGGCTTCGGTGAAGGGCAGGGGCGTGACCCCGCCGGGCATGGTCGCCGCGCCTTCCTTGGCGTTGAGCATGATCAGGATCGGCGCGTGATCGCGGTGGGCGTCCGACCAGGCGCGCACCTCGCGCAGGCACGCCACGAAGGTCAGGCACGATGAGCGGAAATCCACATCAGGCATGTGCAGGGTCTTGAAGCCCGGCTTCGCCATGACGGCGGCGAACTCGGGCGTCAGGGCCGCGCCCTTGCCCAGCGCTGTCAGCGGCTTGGCGAAGAGACCGCCTTGCGGATCGGCCACGACGTCGATCTCCAGTTGCCGCGCGCCCGCGTCCAGTTGTTCGGCCAGGGGGCGGTGGCTGTAGTCGATCCCCAGCGCCGCCGGGCCGCGCGCGGCGACCATGGCCGCCATCTCCTCGGGCGGCACGGCCAGCTTGTAGGAGTTGTGCGTGCCCACGACCATCAGGTCGGTCATCGGCAGGGCGTCGATCCGCTGGCGCACGCAGGCCGGGCTCTCGTCCGAGGCGGGGCAGGGCGCGGCGGCGACGGCGAGGGCGGCGAGCAGGTTCAGCATGGGCGGACTCCAGAACAGCGCCTAGGCCTAGCCAAGGCGCATGACGGTTTCACGTCGCGCTGTGGATGACTGTCAAAGCTGTCATCAATCCTTGATCGAGTTGAGACGGCACAGTCATCGACGATCCCTATTGGCCGGCCCAACCGTCGGCAGCGCTTCCAATCGCCGCCAGCCGACACCAGTACGAGTCAGTACAAGGGGGTACTCCAATGTCTCGCAGCAAGATCGCGCTCCTCGTGGGCGCGGCCCATCTGGTCATGGCCGCCTTGGCGCCCGTCGCCCAAGCGCACGCCGCTGACCAAGCTCAGGGCGCCGCCACCGACAACGCCGCAGCCGAAGTCGACGCTGTTGTTGTCACCGGTTTCCGTAAGTCGCTGGGCCTGGCCCGCGAGGCCAAGCGGACCAGCGCGATCGTCTCGGACGTGATCGTCGCCGAGGACATGGCCAAGTTCCCCGATCTGAACCTGGCCGAGTCGCTGCAGCGCCTGCCGGGCGTGGCCATCAACCGCGAAGGCGGCGAAGGCCGTCGCGTCTCGCTGCGCGGCCTGGGCCCCGACTTCACCCGCGTCCAACTGAACGGCATGGAAGTGCTGGGCAACGTCGACTCGCCGATGGACAGCCGCGGCCAGACCTCGCGTGACCGCGCCTTCGATTTCAACATCTTCGCCTCGGACCTGTTCTCGAAGGTCGACGTGCGCAAGTCGTTCTCGGCCGAGCAGGACGAGGGCGGCATGGCCGGCACGGTGGGTCTCTACACCGCCAAGCCGTTCGACTACGCCGGGACCAAGGGCGCCCTGTCGCTGCAGGCCGGCACCAACAGCGCCACCAAGGACACCCAGCCGCGCGGCGCGGCGATGATCGCCAAGAACTGGGATGACAAGTTCGGCCTCCTGGCCTCGGTCGCCTACTCCAAGCGCAAGACCGAAGAGCAGGGCTACAACACCTACGGCGCCGGCACCCAGCGCGCCCTGGCCGCCAACGTCGTCAACCTGAACCCGGTCGACGCCGCCAAGGCGATCAACGGCGAACTGATCTTCCAGCGCGGTAACCGCCTGTCGGTGTGGGGTTCGGACCAGGAGCGCCTGGGCATCACGGCCGCCGCCCAATGGCGCCCGGTCGAGAACGTCACCCTGACGCTCGACGCCCTGCACGGCAAGTTCACCAACGACCGCACCGAGATCCACCTGGCCACCCGCGCCACGGTCGGCTCGACGGTTCTGGGCGCGGCGACGCCGCACTCGGGTACGCTGGTCAGCGCCCCGCCGGTGCTGAACTCGATCCAGTACGACAAGCACAACACGATCATCTACGCCGATGTCGAGAACACGGTCTTCGCCACCGAGACCCGTCGTCAGTCGGCCAAGAACACCTTCGACCAGCTGGTGCTGACCGGCGAGTGGAAGGTGACCGACAAGCTGCGCTTCGACGGCCACATCGGCCAGGAGACCTCGGACTACGACATCCCGGTGTCGGACAAGTTCTACACCGAGGCGTTCGGCGGCCTGATCACCGACTATCGCGGCGACAGCGGCAAGAACACCTACAAGTGGAACACCGCCGACGCGAACAACTACCGCGCCCACGAGATCGACTTCTCGGCCACCTATCAGACCACCGAGCTGAAGAACGCCGAGTTCAACGGCGCCTATGACTTCAACGACGCCGTGACCCTGAAGGGCGGCCTGTCGTATCGCGCCTTCAAGAACGAAGGCTATTCGCAAGCCACCGACGACGTGAACCGCACGGCCTGGGAAAAGGGCACGCTGGATAACCGTCTGGACGGCGTGACCAAGGTCTTCACCCAGCACGACGACCAGTCGTGGATCATCGTCGACTGGGACAAGGCGCTGGCCAAGTACGGCGTCACCCGCACGCTCGGCGCCCCGCGCTCGATCTACGCGGTCGAGGAAGACACCACGGCCGGCTATCTGCAGCTGGACTGGAAGGGCGAGTTCCTGGGTCGCCCGGTGCGCGGCAACACCGGTCTGCGCGGCTATGAAACCGAGCTGACCTCGTCGGGCGTCGTGGCGGTTCGCGGCGTCAACACCCCGACGGTCGCCAAGACGACCTATTCGGGCGTGCTGCCGTCGCTGAACGCGGTGATGGAGGTCTCCGACCGCTTCCAGATCCGTCTGGCCGCGGCCCAGAACATCAACCGTCCGGCCCTGGGCGCCTATGCGATGAACGGCTCGGTCAGCGTCGACGGCACGACCGTCACCGTCTCGACCGGCAACCCGAACCTCGAGCCCTACACCTCGGACGAGTTCGACCTGGCGGCCGAATGGTACTTCGGCGGCGTCGGCATGCTGACGGCGGGCGTGTTCCACAAGAACATCGATGGCCTGATCGCCAGCCAGACGACGACCAATGTCAGCTACGCCAGCACCGGCCTGGCCGAAGGCCTGTATCCGGGCGTCACGGCCACGACCAATGTCGCCTCCTACACCCGCCAGGTGAACCTGCGGAACGCCAAGCTGACCGGCCTGGAGCTGTCGGCCCAGAGCGACTTCTTCTTCCTGCCGGGCGTGCTCAAGAACATGGGCGCGGTGGCCAACCTGACCCTGATCGACAGCAAGACGATCAACCTGGTCAACGGCAAGAACCAGGAGACCGACATCTTCGGCCTCTCGGACGTCAACGCCAACGCCACGATCTACTATGAGACCGCCAAGTACGGCGGCCGCATCTCGGCCAACTATCGCTCGGACTACCTGATCGACAGCGGCGCCTTCAACGCCACCACCTATGTCGACGCGGCGGCCTTCTACCAGCTGACCCCGCGCATCCGCCTGTCGCTGGACGCCATCAACCTGACGGACGAGCGCGAAGAGCAGGTCAACAGCTTCAACAACGGCTTCGGCGAAACCGGCGCCAAGCGCCTCTGGAACTTCACCACCAGCGGTCGCACGGTGTTCGTGGGCGCCAACATCCAGTTCTAAGAACTGGGCTGAGCCTAGACACAAAGACGCCGCCCGGGAGCGATCCCGGGCGGCGTTTTCTGTTGGGGGCGCCCCAATCCTCCCCCTAGCGGGGGAGGTGTCGGCGAAGCCGACGGAGGGGGAAGAGGTCAGCTCGGCGGCGCTTCCCCCTCCGGCCTTCGGCCTCCTCCCCCCTGGGGGGAGGATCTGGGTCTACGGCGCCGGCGTTCGGCTACGAAGGACGCAAGAACGCCCCCTCCGTCACGCGGCTGCGCCGCGCGCCACCTCCCCCGCAAGCGGGGCAGGAGGGTTGCGGCTTCCTCCTCACCCGTAAAACGGGGGAGGTGGCGCGACGCGGATACGCGACGTGACGGAGGGGGCGCTTACACGCCCAACAGGCGACCCTTAAGCCGCCTGCGCCTCCGTCGCCGCCGGCAGGCGGATCAGGAAGTCGAAGGCGCTGAGCGAGGCTTTCGCGCCTTCGCCCATGGCGATGATGATCTGCTTGTAGGGCGTCACCGTCGCGTCGCCGGCGGCGAAGACGCCGGGGATCGAGGTTTCGCCGCGATAGTCGACCTCGATCTCGCCGCGATTGGTCAGCACCACGCCCGAGTCCTTCAGCCACTCGGTGTTGGGCACCAGGCCGATCTGCACGAACACGCCTTCCAGGTCGACGCGGTGGGCCGTGTCGCTGGTGCGGTCCTTGTAGGTCAGGCCGTTCACCTTGGAGCCGTCGCCGTGGATCTCGGTGGTCATGGCCGAGGTGACGATCTTGACGTTGGGCAGGCTGGCCAGCTTGCGTTGCAGCACGGCGTCGGCGCGCAGTTGGCTGTCGAACTCGATCAGGGTCACGTGGGCGACGATGCCGGCCAGATCGATGGCCGCCTCGACGCCGCTGTTGCCGCCGCCGATCACCGCCACGCGCTTGCCCTTGAACAGCGGGCCGTCGCAGTGCGGGCAGTAGGCGACGCCCTTGTTCTTGTACTCGGCCTCGCCGGGCACATTGACGTTCCGCCAGCGGGCGCCGGTCGACAGGATCAGCGTGCGCGCCTTCAGGCTGGCGCCGTTCTCGAGCTTAATCTCGTGCAGGCCGCCGAGCGTCTTGGCCGGGACCAGGCCCACGGCCTTCTGCAGGTTCATCACGTCGACCTCATAGTCCTTGACGTGCTGCTCCAGGGCGCTGGCGAGCTTCGGGCCTTCAGTGTGCGGCACCGAGATGAAGTTCTCGATGTCCATGGTGTCCAGCACCTGACCGCCGAAGCGTTCGGCCGCCACACCGGTGCGGATGCCCTTGCGAGCGGCGTAGATGGCCGCCGCCGCGCCGGCCGGGCCGCCGCCGACGACCAGAACCTCGAAGGCGTCCTTGGCCTTGATCTTTTCGGCCATGCGGTCGGCCGCGCCGGTGTCCAGCTTGGCCAGGATCTGCTCGACCTCCATGCGGCCCTGGCCGAAGGCCTGGCCGTTCAGCAGGATGGTCGGGACGGCCATCACCTGGCGCTCTTCGACCTCGGCCTTGAACAGGGCGCCGTCGATGGCGACGTGGCGGATGCGCGGGTTCAGCGCGCTCATCGTGTTCAGCGCCTGCACCACGTCGGGGCAGTTCTGGCACGACTGCGAGAAATAGGTTTCGAAGCGATAGTCGCCGTCCAGGGCCTTGATGCGCTCGATCACCTCGGCGTCGAGGCGCGGCGGGTGGCCGCCCACGTGCAGCAGGGCCAGCACCAGCGAGGTGAACTCGTGGCCCAGCGGCAGGCCGGCGAAGCGCACCTCGGCGTCATTGGCCGCGCGTTCGATCGCGAACGAGGGCTTGCGGGCGTCGTCGCCGTCGAAGCGGACGCTGACCTTGTCGGAGGTCGAGGCGACGTCGTCCAGCAGGGCGCGCATCTCGACCGAGCCCTTGGAGTCGTCCAGCGAGGCGACCAGCGTGATCGGCTGGCGCAGGTTCTGCAGATAGGTGGTCAGTTGGGTTTTCAGACCGGCGTCCAGCATGGCGGGCTCCCAAAAAGGCGAGGGGAGTGGAAGGGGATGTTCGATTGTCGGGGAGGCGGATCGAACGCGGCGAACGATCGGGTAGACCGGGTAGATCGTGTAGAGGGCGCGCCGCCCCGCCTCGGGCTGGAGGCGGAGCGGCGGCCAGTGTCGTCAGACTTAGATCTTGCCGACCAGGTCCAGCGACGGGGCGAGGGTCTTTTCACCCTCTTCCCACTTGGCCGGGCAGACTTCGCCCGGGTGGGCGGCCACGTACTGGGCGGCCTTGATCTTGCGCAGCAGTTCGATGGCGTTGCGGCCGATGCCTTCGGCGGTGACTTCCATGAATTGGATCACGCCTTGCGGGTCGACCAGGAAGGTGCCGCGGTCGGCCAGGCCGACGCCCGGACGCATGATCTCGAAGTTGTTGGTCACTTGGCCCGACGGGTCTCCGATCATCGTGTACTTGATCTTGCCGATCGCCGGCGAGCTGTCGTGCCAGGCCTTGTGCGAGAAGTGGGTGTCGGTCGACACCGCGTAGATCTCGACGCCCAGGCGCGTGAACACGTCGTAGTGGTCAGCGAGATCTTCCAGTTCGGTCGGGCAGACGAAGGTGAAGTCAGCGGGATAGAAGAAGAAGACCGACCACTTGCCCTTGGTGTCCGCATCGCTGACCGTGACGAACTTGCCGTCCTTGTAGGCCTGGGCGGTAAAGGGTTTGATCTCGGTGTTGATCAGCGACATGAGGCGCTCCGGTTGGAAGGAATGGCGGCTGTCTATAGTGCGCCGCACAATCGATCCAATTGATAAAACTTCTAGATGGGATAGGTTTCATCTATGAGAAAAGCGGGCTTGATCGCGGTCAAGATCCGTCCAGCGTAAGGCCTCGCGCGTACCGGCTTTCAGGAGGTGACCCCATGCTGAACACCGCTATTGCTCTTTTCGCCCTGGCCCAGGCTGCTGCAGTGCAACCTCAAACGCCGCTGATCGATCCGGCCCGCCACTATTCGGGCGTCTGGATGGAGGTGGGCCGCACGCCGATGCGCATCACCAAGGGCTGCGTGGCCGCCACCACGGTCTACAACCGCATCGATGAACGCCGCGTCGCGGTCGAGGACGACTGCCGCCAGGGCGGCGTCGACGGCAAGCGCCGCGCCATCAAGGGCGACGGCGTCATCGAGGATCCGGGCGTCAACCGCCGCCTGAAGGTCTCGTACCTGCCGTTCGTCACCTGGCGCTACGAGGTGCTGGACCAGGATCCGGCCGGCGCCTGGTTCATCTCGGCCAGCCCCGACCGCCGCAAGGTGTTCCTCTATACGCGCGCGCCGGCCTCGCCGGAGCTGCTCAAGACCATGACCGAACGGGCCCGCGCCCTGGGCTACGCCGGCGAGGTCGAGTACCCCGCGCCGCCGCCCGTCGGTCGTTAGGGAGCGGCGTTCCCTTAGCGTCAGGCTTTTAGCGAACGCCGTTGTCTGGTCTGATCCCTCCCAGGAACGAACAAAGCCTGGGAGGGCGTCTTGCAAACTTCAATGGTGGCGCCGGTGATGGCGCTGGTGGCGTGGTCGCTGGTGATCTGGCTCTGGATGTATGTCCAGCGGATTCCGGCGATGCAGAAGGCCGGCATCAAGCCGCAGGACGCCCGGTTTCCGGGCTCGCTGGACAAGCTGCCCGACGGCGCCCGCCAGGCGGCCGACAACTACAACCACCTGATGGAACAGCCGACCATCTTCTACGCGGCCGCCCTGGCCATCCAGGTCGCGGGCCACGCCGACGGCATGGCCGTGCACTTCGCCTGGGTCTATGTCGGCCTGCGCGTGCTGCACAGCCTGGTGCAGGTCTCGGTGAACCTGGTGGCCCTGCGCTTCCTGCTGTTCGTGCTGTCCACCGGCGTGCTGGCGGCGATGGTCATCCGCGAGCTGATGCGGTTGTTTTAAATAAGAAAACCGTGTCATCCCGGCCGGAGCGCGCAGCGCGGAGAGCCGGGACCCAGGGGCGGCGCGCACCGCGCTCTTGCAACCCCTGGGTCCCGGATCGCCCCTGCGGGTCGTCCGGGATGACACGTCTTTTTTGGGTCTAGTCTACTCGGGCTAAACCGCGTCCAGCCCAATATCCAGCACCGGCGCCGAGTGCGTCAGGGCCCCGACGCTGATCACGTCCACGCCGGTCTCGGCGATGGCCCGCACGGTGGTCAGGTTCACCCCGCCCGAGGCCTCCAGCACCGCCCGGCCCTTGGCCAGGGACACAGCGGCGCGCAGGTCGGCCAGGCTGAAATTGTCCAGCATCACCACGTCCGGACCATGCTTGAGGGCTTCCTCCAGCTGGTCCAGGCCGTCGACCTCGACCTCGACCTTCACCAGATGTCCGGCATGGGCGCGCGCCCGGCGCACGGCTTCGCCGACCCCGCCGCAGGCGGCGACGTGGTTGTCCTTGATCAGGATGGCGTCATCCAGGCCAAAGCGGTGGTTGACCCCGCCGCCGCAGCGCACCGCGTACTTCTCCAGGGCCCGCAGGCCGGGCGTGGTCTTGCGGGTGTCGACGATGGTGGCGCTCGTGCCCTCGACCATCCGGACATAGGCCCGCGTCAGGGTGGCGATGCCCGACATCCGGCCCAAGAGGTTGAGGCCCGTGCGCTCGGCGATCAGCACCGCGCGCGCGTTGCCTTCAGCGCGGGCCAGCACCGCGCCCGGCGTCACGTCGGCGCCGTCGGGGGTCACGACCTCGAAGCGCGCGGTCGGGTCCATCGCCGCCAGGGCGAGGCGTGCGCAGGAGAGGCCCGAGACCCGGCCGTCCTGACGGCTGGCGAACACCACCGACAGCCGGGCGTCGGGATCGATACAGGCCTGACCGGTGATGTCGCCGGCCCGGCCCAGGTCTTCAGCCAGAGCCAGGTCGACGATCGGGCGGACGAGCAGGTCGTCGAGGGGGGAAAGCGTCAAAACAACTCCGACAGCGAGAGGCTGATCTGGGGGGCGAACAGCGGCGAGACGGCGTCGTCGTCATCGTGGACCGTGGTCGAAGCCCAGGTCCCGTTCGGTTGAGGCGCGCGGAACACGGTCACGCGTCGCTGTTCCGGCTCGATCAGCCAGAATTCGGGAATGCCGGCCCTGGCGTAGAGCGGCGCCTTCAGTTTCAGGTCGCCGTCGCGCGTCGAGATCGACACCTCGACGACCAGGACCGCGTCGGCCGCCTCGGCATAGGTCCGGCCGGTGAAAGCCCGCACGACCGTCAGGTCGGGTTCGGGGGCGCTGTGCTCGCCGATCTTCAGCGTGGCGTGGACCAGGAAGCGAAAGTCCGCCGTAACGCCAGCCCGGACGGCGGCGGATTTAAGCGCAAACAGAGCTTCACCCGACGTGTCGCCGTGATCTGAAGAGGTGGGCGCCATTTCCAGCAGTCTTCCCTCGATGAGTTGGACGCGGCCCATGGCGCGCTGGAACAGGCCCGCTCGGTCCATCTGCTCGAAGGCGTCGAAATCGAACAGGAATTCGCTGACGGAGCCGTCTTCGAGGCCGGGCTCGGATGTCGTCATGATCGCATCTCCGTTCCCGAAACGTACCCCTACTCCGCCGCGTATCGCAAGCCGGGCTCGCGTCCGTCGAGGGTGACGAAAGTCCGGACGCCGACGGGATCCGTGGCGGGGAAATCGGTGCGGCAGTGACCACCCCGGCTTTCCTCGCGCGCCAGGGCGGCGGTGACGATAAGTCGGGCGGCGGCCAGGATCGGGGCCTGGCCATGGCCGGCTTCCAGCGTCTCGATCACGCCCAGCAGTCGGGCCAGACCGTCGGCGTCGCGGATTACGCCGGCGTCGCGGCTCATGGCCTGGCGCAGGCCTTGAAGGGCGGCGTCGGGCAGGTCGGGCAGGGGCTCGAGGCTGACCGGCGGGCCGCCGTTGGCCGCTTCCGCCGCCGCCGCGCGGCCGGCGCGGGCGCCGAACACCGCCGCTTCCAAGAGGCTGTTGGAGGCCAGGCGGTTGGCGCCCTGCACGCCAGTGGCGGCGCATTCGCCGGCGGCGTAGAGGCCCGGCAGGCTGGCGCGGCCGTCCTGGTCGGTGGCGACCCCGCCCATGTGGTAGTGCACGGCGGGGGTGACCGGGATCATCTCACGACGCGGATCGATCCCCGCGCTCATGCAGGCCTCGAACACGGCCGGGAACTCGTGCGGGAAGTGGGCGCCGACGGCCTGGGTGGCGTCCAGGAACGCGCCGCGACCGGCCGCGCGCTCGGCGTGAAGGGCGCGGGCGACGACGTCGCGCGGCGCCAGCTCCTTGGCCGGGTGGTAGTCGACCATGAAGGCCCTGCCATCGGTGTTGCGCAGGATAGCCCCCTCGCCGCGCAGGGCCTCGGTGGCCAGCGGTGCGGGGTCGCGGCCGATGTCGATGGCGGTGGGGTGGAACTGCACGAACTCCGGATCAGCGATCATCGCGCCGGCCAGGGCGGCCAGGCCCAGGCCTTCGCCGCGCACTTGCGCGGGCGTCGTGGTCACGGCGTAGAGGCCGCCGACGCCGCCGGTGGCCAGGATCACGCTGGGGCTGCGGATCTCCACGAGGGCGCCGTTGATCTGCGCCAGCACCCCGACGATGCGGCCGGTGGCGTCCTGCAGCAGACGGCGGGCGCGGGCGTTCTCGCGGACCTCGATGGTCGGCGTGGCGCGGACCGCCGCCACGACGGCGGCCATGATCGCCGCGCCGGCCCCGTCGCCCCCGACCCGGGCCACGCGGGCGGCCGAGTGGGCGGCCTCGAGGCTCAGCACGAAGCTGTCGTCAGCCTTGCGGTCAAACGGCGCGCCCAGCGCGGCGAGGTCACGGACGGCCTGCGGCCCCTCGCGGGTCAGGAGGTCGACGGCCTGCGGATCGCATAGGCCGGCGCCGGCGGCGATGGTGTCGGCGGCGTGCAGCGCCGGGGAGTCGTCGCCCGACAGCGCCGCGGCCATGCCGCCTTGCGCCCAGGCGCTGGAGCAGCCGCTCGCCAGCGGCGTCGGCGACAGGACCAGCGCCGTCTTGGCGGCGAGGGCGGCGGTGAGACCGGCCAGGCCTGCGCCCAGGATGACGGGACCGTTGAAGGTGATGCGTTCGATCATTCTACGCTCCACTCCGCTCTCCGATTGTCATCCCGGGCGAAGACCCGGGATCGTCGGAACGCGGGCGCTTGCCGCGGTCCCGGCTCGGCGCGCTTCGCGCTTGGCCGGGATGACAGTTTCAAAGGCTAAATCAGCTCCACATCCACGTGATGCTTCGCCTTCACCAGGTCATACCGCGCCGGAACGGCCGGCGGCGGCAGGTCGATCATGCGCTGGACGGCCAGGCGGGCGCGGTCGAGAACCTCGGCGTCGACCGTCACCTCGTACTGCTCGTGCACGAGGGCGTCGTAGATGTTCTGCAGGGTGATCCGCTTCATGTGCGGGCACATGTTGCAGGGGCCGATGAACTGGGTCGCCGGGCTTTCGGCCTGGACGTTGCTGGCCATCGAGCACTCGGTGATCAGCACCACCTGGGCCGGTTTCTTGGCGGCCACATAGTCGTTCATCGCCGCCGTGGAGCCCGCGAAGTCGGCGGCCTCCAGGATCTCGGCCGGGCACTCGGGGTGGGCCAGGACTTCCGCGCCCGGCCAGGCCGCGCGCATGTCGGCGATGTCCTGGACGGTGAAGCGCTTGTGCACCTCGCAGTGACCGGCCCAGGCGATGATCTTGACGTCCGTCTGGCGCGCCACGTTGCGGGCCAGGAACTCGTCGGGGATCAGGATGACCTTGTCGGTCCCCCATTCCCTGGCCGCCCACTCGACCACCTGCACGGCGTTGGCGCTGGTGCAGCAGATGTCGGTCTCGGCCTTCACGTCGGCGGTGGTGTTGACATAGGTGACCACCGGCACGCCCGGATAGCGCTGCTTGATCAGCCGCACATCGGCGCCGGTGATCGAGGAGGCCAGACTGCAGCCGGCCTTCAGGTCGGGGATCAGGATCTTCTTTTCAGGGCTGAGGACCTTGCTGGTCTCGGCCATGAAGTGCACGCCGGCCTGGACGATGATCTGGGCGTCGCTCTTGGCGGCTTCCTTGGCCAGGGCCAGGCTGTCGCCCACGAAGTCGCCGACGCCATGGAAGATGTCCGGCGTCATGTAGTTGTGGGCCAGGATGGCGGCGTTCTTCTCGCGCTTGAGGCGGTTGATCTCGACGATCAGCGGCGCCTGCGTGCGCCACTCCATCGGCGTGACGTGATGCTTGACCTTGTCCCAGATCGAAGCGGTCTGCGCCTCGATCTCGGGCGTGAATTCCCCCTTGAACGCGTGGGGGGCGGCGAAGCCGTCAGCCATCTGATCCTCCGTTATGCTCAAAGTGAGCATTACCAGGGCCTCAAAAAACGCCGGGACCGTCACGGGCTTTGCGCTCCGGGTCCGGCGTCGGGGTTATGCTGAAATTGAGCATAACTGATGTGAAACATATAGCGGTCCGTGGCCGCGATTGCAAATCCCCGGGAAACCGGCGTTCAGCGGGCCGGGGGATGGTCGAGCGGCTTGAGGTCGGGATCGACCCAGCCGAGGCGAGCTTCCGGCGTGAACAGGCGCTCGCGCGACCAGTGGGTCAGGGGCCAGTTCTTGTCGCCCAGCGGCGTCGCCAGCAGCCGGCGGGCGGCCTCGGCGTCGTCCAGGCCGGGCGGCAGGGCGGTCTCGAACGCGCGGATAGCGGCCAGATAGGCCTGGGTGATGGTTTCGTGATAGCCGCTCTGGTCGTCGTTCACTCCGCCGACCGCGACATTGTAGGTCTGGATGATGTTCGGCAGGTCGCGCTCCAGGCCCGCATCGCGGGTGCGGACCAGCCGCAGGGTGGCGGTGAGGTGCGCGGCGTGGGTCCACTCGGCCTTGGGCAGGCTGTGGTCCAGCAAGCGCTGAGCGAGCGCGTCGATCTCGGCGTTGGAAGAGGCGGTCATGACCGGGCCACTATAGGCCGTGCGTTTCCATGGGCCAGCGGTGGGCGTCCAGTCGGACCGTCACATCGGCGTGTTTGGGCAGATCCTGAGCGATCCATTCGGTCAGGCGCTGATAGTGCGCCAGGAAGCGGTCGAGGGCGGTGTCGTCCATCGTCTGCGCCGCGTCGCGGCCCTCGGCGGCCAGGCGCTCCCGCAGCTTGGCCTCTTGCTCGCCGCGCCAGGCGCGGACGGTGGCGAAGTCCGGCGCGGTCAGCAGCACAAGGCGGTCGAGGCGGTTGAAGAGGGGGCGATAGGGGCCGGCGAGCGCGTTGTTGGCGTATCCGCGCCAGACGCCATCGGGGTCTTCGCCGGCTTCCAGGGCGTTGACCGGGGCGGCGAGGGGCTCTTGCGGCTGCGGCCGCGCGCCCACGCACCAGCCTTCCAGAAGGATGACATCCGCCGGTCCCTCGAACACGGGCCAGTCCGCTTCGGGCGCACGGTCGTCGGCGGCCTTGTCGAAGCGGGGCAGCGGCGTGCGACCCGGCCTCGCCAAGGCGTCCAGCACCGCCAGGCCCAGCGTCGGGTCATGCGTGCCGGGGACCCCGCGCGTTCTCACCAGCGGGTGGACGTCGCGGGCCAGGCGCTCTCGGGCGGCGCGCGGCAGGTAGAGATCGTCGAGCGAAAGGTTGGCGGTTCGTCGTCCCCGCGCCTTGAGCAGCCGCGTCAGGAGCAGGGCCAGGGTCGACTTGCCCGAGCCTTGCGGACCGCACACGCCGACCACCAGAGGCCGGTCTCGGGGGGCTTGCGCCCAGTTGGCGATACGCGCCGCAAGGGGAAGATGCAGATGCTCCGCCAGGGCGGCGAACGTGGGCGGCAGGCGCTCGTCCTGAATAAACGCGGCCAGCAGGGCGGTCGTGTCGACCGAGGCCAGAACCATCAGACCGGATTGCTCCAGCGCACCGCCTCGGGCAGCGGCAGCGAGGCCTCGAACACCAGGCCCTCGGGCTGGAAGTCAAACCGCGCCTGGCCCTTCTGCTCGCGCCGGATGGAGCTTTCGATCAGGCGCGTGCCAAAGCCCGGGGCGGTGGGCGGCGTCACCGGCGGCCCGCCGATGTCGCGCCAGACAAACGACAGCACATCGGTCACCGGATCGAGCCGCCAGGTCAGGGCCGCCCGGCCGTTCGGGACCGACAGCGCGCCATACTTGGCGCTGTTGGTGGCCAGTTCGTGGAACACCATCGACAGGCCCACCGCCGTGTGCGGCGCCAGCGCCACGGTCGGGCCCGCGCGGTCCACCCGGTCGGTGTGCGCGCCGAGGCTGGCCGCCACCAGGGCCGCCATGTCGGCCTCGCGCCAGCCGGTGCGGGTCAAGAGGTCGTGGGCGCCGGACAGGGCGATCAGGCGGTCGGTGAAGACGCTCAGCGGCGCGCCGTCGACCTTGGCGAAGGTCTGCCGGGCCAGGGCCTGCACCGTGGCCAGGGTGTTCTTCACCCGGTGGTTCAGCTCGTTGATCATCACGCCCTGCCGCTCTTCCCGGGCCTTCAGCTCGTCGGAGGCGGTCAGCAGGGCGGCGTGGACGGCGGCGATCTCTTCCAGGCTGTCGCGCGGGGCGGGCCGCAACGTCTCGCCCCGTCCGATCGCCGAGGCGTCCTGCACCAGCCGCCGCATGTCGCGGTTGATGCGTCGCGAATAGACCAGCGACAGCCAGACCCCCAGCACCAGCAGCAGCAGGAAGACCCCGGTTCCCACCGCCACCGAGCGGTTCACCGTGCTGGCCAGCTCCTTGCGCGGAATGGCCACCACCAGGGTCCAGCCGGTCTGGGGCGAGCGGGTATAGGCGACCATGGTCGGCACGCCTTCCAGCGAGACGCTCTTGTTCACCCCCTCGGTGGAGTGGCGCAGGTTCTCGGTCATGTCGGCCGAGGCCTGGGCGCCGGTGAATTTCTCGTTCAGCCGCGAGCGGACGATGACGCGCTGCTTGTTGTCGAGCAGGGTCGCCACCCAGCTGTCCGGCACGCGCTGCTGGCGGAACACCGAGGCGAACGAGGCCGATTCCACGACATAGGACAGTACATAGAACTGCCCCTTCACCGTGATCGGCGTGCCGACGGTGATCACCGGCTTGCCGGCGACCGGGCCGTTCAGAAGGTCCGAGACCTTGTTGCGGCCCGCCGAGAAGGCTTCGGTCTCCTCACGCGTGCGCTGGATGCGGGGCAGAGGGTTTCCGTAAGGCACCAGCGTGTTGATGACCTGCTGGCCGTTGGCGTCGGCCACCACGATCCAGCCGGAGCGGCGCTCCATGGCGCGGCGCGCCCGGGCGTGGAAGGCGGCCCAGTCGCCGTCGATCAGGGCCTGGTCGGTGGCCAGGGTTTCGGCCACCGAGACGCCGGTGGCGGCCTGGCGGTCAACGGCGCCGTTCAGGGCCCGGCCGGTGGTCACCAACTGCTGATAAAGACGCCCGCGCGACTCGCGGTCGGCGCTGGCCAGCAGGAACCCCATCGCCAGCAGGGCCGGAATCAGCAGGCTTACGGTCAGAAGCACAAGGCGGCCGCGCACCGAGCTGACGCCCTGGCGCAGACCGTGTTCCGCCGTTCCGAGCCCTGGCATGCCGGGGTGCGCCCGCGTCGACAAGAGCGCCGCATCGCTCTCCAGCTTTGTATATCCGAGGGCGTCGCGTCCGGCGTCCGAAAAATCCGTCATCTCGGCTAACTGCGGCGAAGCCGGTGCGCGCCCGGTATCCCTTTGCCCGTTTTGTGCGTTATGAAACCCGCATGAAAGCGTTGCCCAACATCCTGACCAGCTCGCGCCTCGTGATGGCGTTGTTCATGTTCATCGCCCTGGCGGCGGCGGCCGGGGCCGTGCCGTATGTGAGCGAACAGCTGACGGCCGAGACCCAGTTTCGCCTCGAGCGCTGGGCCTTCTACGCCTTCGTGGTGGCCGCGGTGACCGACTTCGTCGACGGCTGGCTGGCGCGCAAGCTGGACGCGGTCAGCGTCTGGGGCGCGATCCTCGACCCGATCGGCGACAAGATCCTGGTCTGCGGCGCGCTCCTGGGCCTGATGGCCCTGGGTCCCAACGCCATGGTCGTGCTGCCGGCCGGCCTGATCCTGTTCCGCGAATTCACCGTCAGCGCCCTGCGCGAGGTCGGGGCCGGCAAGGGCGTCAAGCTGCCGGTCACGCTGCTGGCCAAGTGGAAGACCACCCTGCAGCTGGTGGCGATCGGCGCCGAGATGATCCTGGCCTCGTGGAGCGCCTTCGACCTTCCGCCCGAGCCTAGCCTGGTGGGCGGCTTCACGCTGGTCGCCCACGGCCTGCTGTGGCTGGCCACCGCCGTGACCCTGGTCACCGGCGCGCAATACTGGGAAGCAGCCCGCAAAGCGCTGGTCTAGGGGTAAGGGTCAGAAGCGGACCTCGCCGTAGGCCGCTACGAGTGGTGAGCGGACCAATCCTCCCCCTAGCGGGGGAGGTGTCGGCGAAGCCGACGGAGGGGGAAGAAGCCGGCTCGGCAGAACTTCCCCCTCCGGCCTTCGGCCTCCTCCCCCTTGGGGGGAGGATTTTCGAACTGTCCCCTCAGGGTCGAAAGCGGCCCTAAGGACCGATCCAGAAACCCGACCTTCGCCCCCCCGCCAAATCCCGCTGAACCCGTTTCGGCCTCGCTCGTTTCCCGGAGGCGTAGCTTCGGGGAACCCGTTTCGTGACATTGCAGCAGAGCCTGGCCTTCGCGCTGATCGGCGCGACCGTGATCGCCTTCATCTGGGGGCGGTGGCGTTATGACCTGATCGCCCTGGCCGCGCTGGCCGCCGGCATGGCGCTGGGCCTGATCCCGGTGAAGGCCGCGTTCGACGGCTTCGCCAACGACATCGTCATCATCATCGCCAGCGCCCTGGTGCTGTCCGCCGCCGTGGCCCGCAGCGGCTTCGTCGACATGGTCATGGCCCCGCTGCTGCCCAAGCTGAAGGACGAGCGCAGCCAGGTTCCCGTGCTGGCCGGCGCGACGGCGGTGCTGTCGATGGCCACCAAGAATGTCGGGGCCCTGGCCCTGATGATGCCCAGCGCCCTGCAGATCGCCAAGCGCACCGGCGTGTCGCCCGGCCGCCTGCTGATGCCGATGGCGTTCGCCTCCCTGGTCGGCGGCTTGGCGGTGCTGGTCGGCACCTCGCCCAACATCATCGTCTCGGAGGTGCGCCAGGAAGCGTTGGGCGAGCCGTTCAAGATGTTCGACTTCCTGCCGGTCGGCGGGATCCTGACTCTGATCGCCATCGCCTATCTGACGGTGGGCTACCGCCTGCTGCCCCGCTCGCGCCAGGCGGCGATCGATGTCGACGCGGCCCTGGCCGCCAAGGCCTATGTCACCGAGGTCGCCGTCCCCGACGACTGGAGCTTTCACGCCAACACCGTCGGCGCGCTGAAGAAGGCCGCCGACGGCGCGGTGTCGGTGATCGCCATCCTGCGTGGCCGTAAGCGGCTGGAGTCGCCGCACTCCAACCTGAAGATCCATCCGGGCGACATCCTCCTGCTGGAGGGCGAGCAGCAGGAACTCAACCAGCTGATCGTCGCGGCCAAGCTGCGGCTCAGCGACGCCGATCGGCCGGTGGCGATGAGCGAGCCGACCGACGAGGTGCGGGTGGTCGAGGCGGTGATCGGCGGCGAAAGCGACCTGATCGGCGAGTCCGCCCGCAGCCTGACCCTCAGCCACGTCCATGGCGTCAACCTGCTGGGCGTTTCGCGCAGCGGCCATCGGATGACCGGACGCCTGGCGACCATCCGTCTGCGGGCGGGCGACATTCTCGTCCTGCAGGGGAGCGAGCAGTCGCTGCCGGCGGCGCTGCAGGCCCTGGGCCTGTTGCCCCTGGCCGAGCGCGAGGTGCGGCTGGGCGGGGTGCGTCACGCCCTGCTGCCGGTGATCATCCTGGCCGTGGCCATGGCTCTGGTCGCGACCGGCGTCGTGCCGGTGGCCGGCGGCTTCTTCGGCGCGGCGGTGCTGGTCGTGGCTTGCGGCGCCCTGCGCATGCGCGAGGCCTACGCGGCGCTCGAGGCGCCGGTGCTGGTGCTGGTGGCCGCGCTGATTCCGGTCAGCGACACGGTGCAGAAGACCGGCGGCGCCGACCTGATCGCCAGCTGGCTGTCGGGCGCCTTCCACGGCTTGCCCCCGATCGCCACCCTGACGGCGATGATGGCGGTGGCCATGGCCGCGACGCCGTTCCTGAACAACGCCGCCACCGTGCTGATCGCCGCGCCGATCGGCATGGGCGTGGCCCAGCGGCTGGGCCTGTCGCCCGATCCGTTCCTGATGGCCGTGGCGGTCGGCGCGGGCTGTGATTTCCTCACCCCGGTCGGCCACCAGTGCAACACGCTGGTGCTGGGGCCCGGCGGCTATCGCTTCGGCGACTATGCGCGGCTGGGCGCGCCGCTGACGATCCTGATCCTGTTGGTCGCGCCGTGGCTGATCGCCTGGTTCTGGCCGTTCACGGGGTAGGGCTCTCTTTCAGTAGTTTAGGGCGTTCTTCGATCCGATCACCGCCTCATGCTGATCGGAGAAAGCCCTAGTCGTCCGAAGACGGCTCCCGGGGCTCGACCACCGCCGGGTCGCTGGGGCCGAACAGCAGCCAGGCGTCGTCGTTCAGTTCGCCGCTCTCCTCGCGCTCGACCCGCATCATCGCGGCCAGCCAGCTGGCGCCCGTCATTCTCAGAACCATCGTCGTCTCCTTCGCGATGATGCAGTTGAGAATGAATTGCAAAAAGGAGTCTGGCAAGGCCCTTAAGGTTTCAGCGCGGGCGGGATGCGGGCGCGCGCCTGCAAGATATTCTCGATAGAATTCGCGATCTGGAGAAATAGCTGAAAAGTCGTCAGGCGGTATTTTTCTTGATATCCCCAGAAATATCGTGTTTATGGTCGTATCGAATTCGCTGCCGCTCGGCCTGCTTTTCCTTGCTCCCGGACCGGGAGCGCCGGACGCGCCTACCGACTTCCAACGAAATTTGATCGTCGACCGGGCGTTCCGGACGACGAACACCTATGCCTACAAGGAACATCCCCATGGCGACTGGAACCGTGAAGTGGTTCAACTCCACCAAGGGCTTCGGCTTCATCCAACCCGACAACGGCGGTTCGGACATCTTCGTCCACATCTCGGCCGTTGAACGCTCGGGCCTGGGTTCGCTGAACGAAGGCCAGAAGATCTCGTACGAGCCGGAAGTCGACCGCCGCAGCGGCAAGACCTCGGCCGGCCAGCTGCAAGCGGCGTAAAGCCCGCAGCGAGCCCACGGGTTCTAAAGACGACAGGCCGGCGCTTGCGCCGGCCTGTTTTCGTTTGGGGGTGTTCGCGTTGCGTGCGGGCGCTGGTCCGGATGGAAATCCTCGTCCGGAGTTTATCCTCGGGCCGACCTCCGGTCGGTCCCGGGGGACAAGCTCAGGATGAGGATTTTGTGCGAGCCGGGGCCGACAGTCGTCCTCACCCTGAGCTTGTCGAAGGGCGAGGACGCCCCTGACGTTTTCCGCCGCCCGACAATTCCCTTGAAGGCGCAGTGCGGCTAATGCTCAGCCAGCCTTTTCGGAGACGCTTTCCATGCGGGGCTTTCGCGTCCTGGCCGTCGTGATGGCGGGCCTGCTGCTGTCGGCCTGCGGGACGGTGTCGCGCGAGGCCTTTACGGCCCAGGACCTCGGCGCCGTCGCGCCGAGCGGGCTCTCCGACGTTCGCTTCAGCGCCGCCGACGCCGCCGCCGGCCTCAGCTTCGCGAAGGACGTCCACAGCCACACCGCCGGGCGCAAGGTCAATGTGCTGGCCATCTCGGGCGGCGGCTCGAACGGAGCCTATGGCGCGGGCGTGCTGGTCGGCTGGACGGCGGCGGGGAACCGCCCCGACTTCGACATCGTCACCGGCGTCTCGACCGGCGCCCTGACCGCGCCCTTCGCCTATCTGGGCAAGGACTGGGATCGCCGCCTGACCGAGGCCTACACCAGCCAGGCCGCCGATCGCATCCTGGAGCGGCGGGGCCTGGACCTGTTCTTCACGCCCAGCATCTTCCGCAACAACGCCCTGCGCGACCTGGTGGCCAAATATGTCGACCCGCCGCTGCTCTATGCGGTGGCCATCGAGCACGCCAAGGGCCGGCGGCTGATGATCGCCACCACCAATCTCGACACCGAAGAGGCGATGATCTGGGACATGGGGGCCATCGCCTCGCGCGGCGACGCGGCGGCCCTGCAGCTGTTTCGCGACGTGCTGGTCGCCTCGGCCAGCATCCCCGGCGTCTTCCCGCCCAGCCTGATCGAGGTCGAGGGCTCCAATCGCCGGCTCTCGGAGATGCATGTCGACGGCAGCGTCACCACCCCGTTCTTCGTCGCGCCCGAGACCCTGCTGCTGTCGATCCTGCCGGGACGCGACCAGACCGGGCCCGGCGAGGTGTCGGTGATCGTCAACGGCCAGATCGACGGCGGCTTTGGCTTCACCAAGGGCGACACCCTGTCGATCCTGGGCCGCTCGTGGATCGCCATGAACAAGGCCCAGATGCGCACCCACCTGACGGCCAACGCCGCCTTCACCCGGCGCAACGGCGGGGTGTTCCGCTACACGGCCATTCCCGACGACGCCAAGGGCGACTTCTCGGGGCTGGACTTCGCGTCGGAGGGGCGGCGGGCGCTGTTCACCCTGGGCTATGACCTGGGCAAGTCCGGCGGCGCGTGGGCGGCGCCGGCCGATCCGGCGCACGACACTCAGCCGTCGGGCGACACTAAAGCCAGCCGGCCGCCCGCAGGATAGGGGCGTGTCGTCGGCTGACGGGAGCGACCAGCCCGCCGGTGAGCGTCAGCTCGCCCGCGCCGCGCCGCCACTGCGCCGCCTCGATCGCCTCGCCGGCCACCCACCAGGAGCGATGGGTCTGGAAGCCGTGGGCGCCGGACAGCTCGGCGAGCGCGTCCGAGAACCGCAGGGTCAGAAGCTCGACGCCCGCATCGGTATGGACCCGCAGATAGTGGTCATGGGCCTCGACGGCGATCAGCCGGGCCGCGCGTCGCTTGGCCGACAGGCGCTGGCGGAACGCGGCCTCGGCCTCGGGCAGGGGCGGGGCCACGACGACCCGGGTCTCGACCGTCGGGGCGGGCGCGGCCGGCTTTCGCCAGGCCAGGATCCGCACGGTCATGACCAGGCCGCTGATCACCCAGACGCGAAACCACAGCATCGGCGGCAGCCGGAACGCCTCATGGCCGAAGATCATTTCGATCAGCGCCACCCAGACGACGACCACCGGGGTCATGACCGTGGTCACCAAGACGAGGCGGCGCGCGAAGCCGTCGATCCGGCGTCCCAGCCCCTCGTCGACCGCCACGCCGATCAGGCCGCCGCCGACGATCGACAGCAGCCAGTAGATGAAGCGCTCTGCGGGAGACAGCTGCGCGGTGCCGAAAGGCGACAGCACGCCCAGCACCAGACCCAGCGCGGTCAGCAGCAGGATGTCGATAGCCAGGCGCTGCAGCGCGCCCCGGCGATCCGTCGAAGTCATCAATCATCCGCCCCTGGCGCCGTTCGCGCAGAATAGGCGCCGCTCACGCGGTTGGCGTAGCGCGGCGTCGCGGCCCTTGCAATCTCGGCTCGAACCGGAGCCCCACCATGCCGAAAATCCTGACCCGTCCCGCCTGGATGCTGATGATGATCCTCAGCCTCCTGGTCGCCCTGACCGCCTATCGCTACCTGCCCAGGATCGGACCCCTGGCGACCAATGTGATGGCCAACCGGTTCGTCGATCCGTTCCTCTTCCTGCACGTGGCCGGGGCGGCGACCGCCCTGCTGATCGGACCGTTCCAGATGCTGGCGGGCGTCCGCGCGCGCTGGCCCCGCGCTCATCGGCTGCTAGGCCGTGTGTACGTGCTGGGCTGCCTGTCCGGCGGCATCGGCGGCCTTGCCCTGGCGCTGGGCGCCACGGCGGGACCGGTCGCCACCGCCGGCTTTGGCCTGCTGGGCGTGGCCTGGATCCTCACCACGACCCTGGCCTGGCGCCGGGCCGTGCAGGGGCGCATCGCCGAGCACCGTGCCTGGATGATCCGCTCCTTCGCCCTGACCCTGGCGGCGGTCACCCTGCGCCTCTACCTGCCGCTGGCCGCGATGGGGCCGCTGCCGTTCGTCGAGGCCTACCGCGCCATCGCCTTCCTGTGCTGGGTTCCCAACCTGCTGCTGGCCGAAGCGTGGCTGTTCGCCGCGCCCGGCGCCGCGCCGTCCGGCAGCCTCAGCCCCAGCCGGGCGGCGGCGGGCCGGTAAGGTCGGCCAGCTGGGCGGCCAGGGCTTTCTGGAACGCCGGCCGGGCGGTGCAGCGCGCCAGATAGGCCGCCAGGATCGGAGTCTCGGCCAGCATGGCTTGCGGAACCTGGCGCAGCACGTCAGCCACCAGCAGGTCGCCGGCGGTGAAGGTCTCGCCGTCCAGATAGGTCTTGTCGCCCAGTCGTGCGGCCAGTTCGCCCAGACGCTGGCGCACCCAACGCTCCACCCGGGGGCGCGCGCCCTCGGTCCAGGTCTGGCCGGCGCTGAAGATGTTCAGCTCGGCCAGCTGCAGCAGCGGAACCTCCAGCGTGTTCAGCGCGCAGAACATCCAGCCGATCGCCCGGGCCCGGGCGGCCGGATCCCTGGGCAGCAGTCGCTCATCCTGCTCGGCTATGTGCAGCACGATCGCGCCGCTCTCGAACAACTGGACCTCGCCGTCGTCAAAGGCCGGCACCTGGCCGAACGGCTGCTTGGCGCGATAGGCGGACTTGTCCTGGTGCAGCACGGTCTCGACCGTATAGGGCCGGTCCAGCTCCTCCAGCGCCCAGCGAATCCGCAGGTCGCGCACCAGACCGCGGGCGGGCGGCGGAACCCAGTTGTAGGCGGAAATGACGGGGGTCATGGCACGGTCTCCAGATGGGCGACCCGCCGACCATAGACCGGACGCCGCCGCCCGTCGCCTTTTCGGAAACCGGTCCGCTTTAGACGGATGGGGAGGGGGGAGGCGCCTACGAAATGTCCGGCTTCCGGCGAGGGGCGGGATTTCCGGGCTCGAGCCAGGGCTGAAGGTCAAATCGCCCGCTTCACGTCCCTTTTATCCCGACTTCCCCGGCGAATGCCGGGGCCCAGATTCATCCGGAACGGCTGGGGATGACGCGCCATCGCTCCGCGCAGAACGGATGAGTGTCAGTGGGCTCGATCTGGATCCCGGCATTCGCCGGGAAGGTCGGGTTTCTGGAGGGATACTGGAGACTGCTAGCGACCCACACTTGCCCCCTCCGCGCCTTCGGCGCTCCTCCCCCGGAGGGGGAAGAAGGGAACGCACCCTTCTGCCCCCTCCGGGGGCGGACGACCATGCGGAGCATGGTCCGGTGGGGGCCTGCGGCCTGTCCAACATCCACCCTTCTCCGACGAAGCTAAGGTCCCGCTCCACGGCCTTCGCCAACCCTGAACCGCGTTCGCCAAAACGCCCGCTTAACCCTGCGCCAACATGCGGGGTTGCACCAAACCGACTCCGTCTCTACACGGGCGCCTTAACCTGCAAGATGGTCGACAGCGGGCGCGCGGTTGTGCGCGACCGTGTCTTTGCGCGAGTTAGCCATGCCCAAGAGAACAGACATCTCCTCGATCCTGATCATCGGCGCGGGGCCGATCGTCATCGGTCAGGCCTGCGAGTTCGACTATTCGGGCGTCCAGGCCTGTAAGGCGCTGCGCGCCGAGGGCTACCGGATCATCCTGGTCAACTCCAACCCCGCCACGATCATGACCGATCCGGACGTGGCGGACGCGACCTATATCGAGCCGATCACGCCGGAGATGGTCGCCAAGATCATCGAGAAGGAGCGCCCCGACGCGCTGCTGCCGACCATGGGCGGCCAGACGGCTCTGAACACGGCCCTGGCCCTGGAAGAGCAGGGCGTGCTGGCCAAGTTCGGCGTCGAGATGATCGGCGCCAAGGCCGAGGTGATCGACAAGGCCGAGGACCGCCAGAAGTTCCGCGACGCGATGGACAAGCTGGGCCTCGAGAGCCCGCGCTCGCGCGCCTGCCACACCCTGGACGAGGCCATGGAAGGCCTGGAGTTCGTCGGCCTGCCGGCGATCATCCGCCCGTCCTTCACCCTGGCCGGCACCGGCGGCGGCATCGCCTACAATGTCGAGGAGTTCAAGGAGATCGTCGAGCGCGGCCTCGACCTGTCGCCGACCACCGAGGTGCTGGTCGAGGAGAGCGTTCTCGGCTGGAAGGAGTACGAGATGGAGGTCGTCCGCGACAAGGCGGACAACTGCATCATCGTCTGCTCGATCGAGAACATCGACCCGATGGGCGTCCACACCGGCGACTCGATCACCGTCGCCCCGGCCCTGACCCTGACGGACAAGGAATACCAGTGGATGCGCGCGGCCTCGATCGCCGTGCTGCGCGAAATCGGCGTGGAGACCGGCGGCTCGAACGTGCAGTTCGCCGTCAATCCGGCCGACGGCCGCATGGTCGTCATCGAGATGAACCCGCGCGTCTCGCGTTCGTCGGCCCTGGCGTCCAAGGCCACCGGCTTCCCGATCGCCAAGGTCGCCGCGCGCCTGGCCGTCGGCTACACCCTGGACGAGCTGAAGAACGACATCACCGGCGGCGCGACCCCGGCCTCGTTCGAGCCCAGCATCGACTACGTCGTCACCAAGATCCCGCGCTTCGCCTTCGAGAAGTATCCGGGCTCGGAGCCCCTGCTGACCACGGCCATGAAGTCGGTCGGCGAGGTCATGGCCATCGGCCGCACCTTCAAGGAAAGCGTCCAGAAGGCCCTGCGCGGTCTGGAGACCGGCCTGTCGGGCTTCGACGAGGTCGAGATCGCCGGCGCCGATGATCCCGACAACGGCAAGGCCGCGGTGATCCGGGCTCTTGGCACGCCCACGCCCGACCGCCTGCGCGTCATCGCCCAGGCCTTCCGCCACGGCCTGACCGTGGACGAGGTCAACGCCGCCTGTTCGTATGAGCCCTGGTTCCTGCGCCAGATCGCCGAGATCGTCCGCCAGGAAGGCTGGGTGAAGGCCGGTGGCCTGCCGCAGACCGCCCAAGGCTTCCGCGAGCTGAAGGCGCAAGGCTTCTCGGACGCCCGCCTGGCCAAGCTGACCGGTTCCACCGAAAAGGCCGTGCGCGCCGCGCGTCAGGCCCTGAATGTGCGCCCGGTGTTCAAGCGCATCGACAGCTGCGCCGGCGAGTTCCTGGCCTCCACGCCCTATATGTACTCGACCTACGAGTTCGGGGCTCTGGGCCAGATCCCCGAGTGCGAGAGCGACCCGTCGGCCGCCAAGAAGGCGGTGATCCTGGGCGGTGGTCCCAACCGGATCGGCCAGGGCATCGAGTTCGACTACTGCTGCTGCCACGCGGCGTTCGCGCTGGACCAGATCGGCGTGGAGTCGATCATGGTCAACTGCAACCCCGAGACCGTCTCGACCGACTACGACACCTCCGACCGCCTGTACTTCGAGCCGCTGACGGCCGAGGACGTGCTGGAGCTGCTGCACGTTGAAATGAGCAAGGGCACGTTGGCCGGCGTCATCGTCCAGTTCGGCGGCCAGACCCCGCTGAAGTTGGCCCACGCTCTGGAAGAGGCCGGCGTGCCGATCCTGGGCACCAGCCCCGACGCCATCGACCTGGCCGAGGACCGCGAGCGCTTCCAGCAACTGCTGAACGGTCTCAACATCGCCCAGCCGGAAAACGCCATCGCCCGCAGCTGGGACGAGGCGCGCGCCGAGGGCGACAAGATCGGCTTCCCGTTCGTGATGCGTCCGTCCTACGTGCTGGGCGGCCGGGGCATGGAGATCATCCGTGATCACGAAGCCATGGAGCGCTACATCGCCGGGGCCGGCGAGATCTCGCTCGAGCACCCGATCCTCTTGGATCACTATCTGAGCCGCGCCACGGAAGTGGATGTCGACGCCCTGTGCGACGGCAAGGACGTGTTCGTGGCCGGCGTGCTGGAGCACATCGAGGAAGCCGGCGTCCACTCGGGTGACAGCGCCTGCTCGATGCCGCCCTTCTCGCTGAAGGCCGAAACCGTCGAGGAGCTGAAGCGCCAGACGGTGCAGATGGCTCTGGCTTTGAACGTCCGCGGCCTGATGAACGTGCAGTTCGCCATCGAGGAGCCGCACAGCGACAACCCGCGTATCTATGTGCTGGAAGTGAACCCGCGCGCCTCGCGCACCGTGCCGTTCGTGGCCAAGACGATCGGGCAGCCGGTGGCCGCCATCGCGGCCAAGATCATGGCCGGCGAGAGCCTGGCCAGCTTTGGCCTGAAGGACGTTCCCTACGACCACATCGCGGTCAAGGAAGCGGTGTTCCCGTTCGCCCGCTTCGCCGGCGTCGACACGGTGCTGGGCCCGGAAATGCGCTCGACCGGCGAGGTCATGGGCCTGGACTGGAAGCGTGAGGGCGAGGCCGACATGGCCCCCGCCTTCGCCCGCGCCTTCGCCAAGAGCCAGCTGGGCGGCGGCGTCAAGCTGCCGACCAAGGGCGCGGCCTTCGTCTCGGTCAAGGAAAGCGACAAGCCCTGGATCGTGGAGCCGGTGAAGCTGTTGCAGGCGGCCGGCTTCAAGGTGCTATCGACCGAGGGCACCCAGGCCTATCTGGCCGCTCAGGGCGTCCAGGTCGAGCATGTGAAGAAGGTGCTGGAAGGCCGTCCGCACATCGTCGACGTGATGAAGAACGGCGGCGTGCAGCTGGTGTTCAACACCACCGAAGGCAAGCAGGCCCTGGAAGACAGCTTCGAGATCCGCCGCACGGCCCTGATGATGAAGGTGCCGTACTACACGACCTCGGCCGGCGCCCTGGCCGCCGCCCAAGCCATCGCCGGCGCCCCCGCCGAAGCCCTGGACGTTCGTCCGCTGCAAAGCTACGCGGCGGAGTAGGTTCCTTCTCCCCTTGTGGGAGAAGGTGGCCCGTCAGGGCCGGATGAGGGGTTGAAGATCAGGGCCGCCGCGACAGCTTCACCGCTGTCGCGGCGGTTTGCGTTTGCGCGACCCCTCACAGTCCTTCACCGCTACGCCTGCGCCTCCGTGGCGAAAGGATAACCTCAGCGGGGCTTGCATGAGGGCCTTACGGTCCTCGGCCCAAGCCAGGATCGTTTCGAGATCCCCGAGCAACCGAACATCATGCTCGCCGCGCCGGCCGGTTGGCGTAACCACGACCTTCTCGATCAAGCCCCGTAGGGCTATCGCCGCCTCGGTGCGATTGTCGGGGTCGGCGAGCGCTTCAGTCAACCGCTCGACCTTGCGCCGGTATAGCTCGGCGATGTTGGGGTGTATGTCGGGAACATCGCGAGGGGCCTCGGCCAAGGTCGCCTCAATGGCGGCGACCTCGTTCTCCAACTCGCGAAGACGACAGACCATCCCCGGCGTGTACTCGCCTTGCTCGATCATGGTCATGAGGCCCTTGTACGCCTTACGAGCCTTGTCCAATCGCTGACGGTCAACCGCCTCGTTCGCCCGGCGCTGATGGTTGAGCCGGTTGGTCTCCTCGATAAATGACCGCATCGCCTCGGCCGCGATCTGCGGCGTCAGCAACCGTTCTCGGAGACCCAAGAGAACACGCGCCTCCAGCCGGTCGGCGACGACCGTGGTGTTGTTCGTGCAGCCCTTGCCGGTGGCGTGGCCGAGGCAGGCCATGCGGCCATTGCCCCGACGACTGATCGCCGCTCCACAGACGCCACAGGCCACAAGGCCCGACAGCAGGTTCAATGGACGCCGCGCCGCCGACGCCGCGCCCAGCAGGCGCTTGCCCTCGGTGAGCGCCTGCTCGTAGACGCGGGAGAACTCCTCCTGACGGGCCTTGGCGGCTTCCCATAGGGCGTCATCGACGATCCGCAGGTGCGGCACTTCGGCGTGAACCCATTCGCTCTCTGGATTGGCCCGGCGCCTGACGCCGCCCGTGTCTGGGTCGCGAAGATCCCTGGCCCGGTTCCAGACCATCCGACCGACATAGAGGGGGTTGTTGAGGATGCCATGGACGCCATTCGATTTGCCGCGAATGGTCTGTGACGCCCAAGCGCGCCCTCGCGGCGCCGGAACGCCGGCCGCATTGAGCGCTAAGGCGATCTGACGTGGACTCTTGCCGGCCGCATAGTCGCGGAAAATACCCCGGACCACCTCGGCCTGCTCGGGGATGATCTCGCGCTCGCCGGTGGTCACCTTGCCGGCGGCGTCGAAGGCGCGAACGACGCCGTAGCCGTAGCACTTGTTGCCGCTGGCCTTGCCGGCCTCCACCCGACCGCGAAGCCCCCGATGGGTCTTGGCCGAAAGCTCCTTGAGGAAGAGGGCGTTCATCGTGCCCTTCAGCCCGACGTGCAACTCGCTGATCTCGCCCTCGGATAGGGTGACGATCGGCACGCCCGCGAACCGCAGCCGCTTGAAGAGCGCGGCGATGTCTTCCTGATCGCGACTGAGCCGGTCCAAGGCCTCGGCCAAGACCACATCGAACTTGCCGGCCATCGCCTCATGCAACAGGGAGCGAACCCCCGGACGAAGGATCATCGTCGAACCGGAGATCGCCGCGTCCGAATAGCGCCCGGCCGGTGTCCATCCCTGACGGTCGGCGTAAATCTGGCAGACCCGAAACTGATCCTCGATCGAAGCCGCCGACTGCTTGTCGTCGGAATAGCGGGCGTAAAGCGCAACGCGGGTCATCGGGAAGCTCCCTTCAAGCTGGGGTGTCGCCGGTCTCGGCATTGGCCGCCGCCATACGGCGGGCGAACTCCTCGCGCGCGATCTGGCGGCCGATCAGACGCGCGAGCGTCAGCAGCGCGGCTTGGCCTTTCTCGCTGATCGGCGGGCCGTCGTTGGCTGGCGTGAGGGTCTGCGTAGGCGGGGGAGAGGGCGCATCCATGCTTGGCTCCACAACTGGAGCCAACAGGGTTTGGGGCGCGCCGATAGAGGTCAAAGGAGGGCCGGGGCGCGATGGGGTCCCGGCCGTAGAACTTTGGCGAACCCCGGAAACCTCGCCGGATACCCCGGACGTCAATGGGAAGGAAAAGCGGAGAGCGAAATTTTGTCGGGTCAGAACGGCCAGCCGTGCCAAACCGGCAATGAACCCGTGGGTCACGCGCAACGATCTGGGAGTCTGGTCCCAAATCATTGCGTAAAAACCGGCAACGATTTGGGGGCGTAGAGCTCGCCACAGCCGGGGCAATGCGCCTTGGAGAGGAAGGTCCAGGCCTTTTTCACGAAGGGCCAGGGCTCGTCTTCCTGCAAACGCAGCAGGCGATAGGCGATGGCGAGCATGGCCGTGGCGTCCTGCACCGTGCGCGGCGTCAACTTGGCCAAAGGCCCCAAGGCCTCTTCACAGACATCGCCAAGGCGTCGGCACTCGGCGTCCACCGCGTCCATCTCAGCCCCCATCGGCAAGGCGCTGATCTCGGCGTCGGTCAGCTTGAAATAGTCGAACTGCTTGGCGGCGAGGGCTTCCAACTCGGCCCAGCGGTTGCAGAGCCGGCTGATCTCCATGTCCACCGCGACCCAGGCGGCGCACTGTGCGGGGATGTCGACGGCGCCGGGCGCCGGAAGTCCCCGCACAGACCCCGCGAACGGAACGGCGGTCGCGCCGATAACAGCGCGACGTGAGATGGCAGGCAGGCGAGCGCCGTCGCCCGTCTTTCGACGTTGGCCCATAGCGTAGATCCTGATTCAGTGGTTATCATTTTCGTACAATGAATCATCACTTTGGTCAACATTAAATGCTGCAATTTCATCATAAAATGATGATCGCATGCTGACGGCCGAGCAGATCAAGGCTGGCCGGGCGCTAGTTGATTGGAGCCAGCCGCGCCTCGCCGAGGCTGCCGGGCTCTCTATGCCGACTATTCGGCGCATGGAGGGGCCTCTCGGCCCTGGCAGGAGCACTGCGGCTAACGTCGAGGCGGTGCGCCGAGCGCTGGAGAATGCCGGTGTAGTCTTTATGGAGGCTGGGGAGACGAAGCCCGGCGGGCCGGGCGTTCGTCTAAAAGCTAGCGGTTAAGCCGCAGGCGCGACGCGCCTAGCTAGGCTTAAATCGCTTGCCGAGCCCAAGCCGGGCGGCGAGCGGGCGGTCAAGGGGGCGCGGAGCGCACCGCCGCAGGCGGCGGCAAAGCCGCCCTTGAGGGGGCGATCACCGTCTGGCCGCCCGACGAAGTCGGCTATGCCGAGAACCAGACCCTGGCGATTGCGGGTAGCGTGGTGACGCTCGCCACCGGGCGAGCCAACGCGGCACAATCGAACACTTGCCATCTTGCCGGCAAGCTTGCATCGGCGCCCCAGTTCCATTTAACGGTGTAGCCTCCTTCCGGGGGGAGGCTGAATGTCTCAGAACGCCAACAACACATTTCGCATCCCGTCTCCAGACGATGCGAAGCTTCTAGAGATTCTCGAGCGGATGGCCGACGCGCTGGAGACCGACTTCAACCTGAACGTTGGCGGTTACAGTGTGGGCTCATTCAGCAACGCGTCTGAAGCAAAGTCCGCGCTCTTGCATGATGTGGTTGGAGCAAGGCTCGTCACTTCTGCCGGTTTGACGTCCGATCGCTTCGCCGTCGTGTTCCACCGTATGGTTACAAAGTTTGGCAGTCCGAACTTGAGCGAACCGTCGAACTGGGAAGCCGAGTTCTATTCTTATCGGCAGAACCATGACGCGCCGAACCTTGCGCAAAAGACCGTGCGAATTGCGGCGATTGTTGATGAGTACCGACGCGAGTTCACCTCCAAGATCAAGCCGGCCGCTGCACCAAAGGACTTCAGCGACATCTACGCGCGCCAGTTGGCTGACCTGACTGACTTACACACGAAAATCGTGCGCGATGCAGAGGAGGCGCGGCTACGCAACGAGCGAGAACTTGAAGAGCGGCGTAGACAACACGAAGAGCAGTCTGCCGCCGAGCGTGCATTGATTGTTGCCGAGATGCAGGATGCCCGACGCGTAATCGCCAACGAGGAGGCAGCGCTCGCTAAAAGAAAGCAGGAGATTGACGATAGATCACACATGCACGCCCGTCGGCAGATGCGCGATGCGATCACGACGGAGCTGAAGTCGCGTCAGAAATTGCCGGCCGTTTCGAAAAACACAGCCATGCTGCGTGTCTTCATCATGGTGGTCTGCATGGCAATCTTCGCCACCCTCGGAGGCTTCGCTGCCGTGAGCGGCAACGAAGTGCTCATTATGATCCAAGCCAACAAACCGCTGGCATCGCCCTTCTTCGCCGTGATCATTCGTGGCGCACTCCTAACCTTGGGCGCGGTCGGAGCTGCATGGTATGCGCTGAGCTTTCTTCGTAAGATCCATGATGAGGATCTCCGTGCAGAGCGCGATCTTGAGCGGTACTTGTATGACGTCGATCGCGCTAGCTGGGCTATTGAGACTGTTCTGGAGGCTCAGCGAAGAGAAGGCGAAGATGACGCGATCGAAATCCCCCACGAGTGGGTGCATGGCGTCACCAGAGGGCTTTTCCAGCGGACGGAGAGCCGCGACCCCGAAGAGTCGTCACTTGCGGCCCTCGGCTCGATTTTCAACTTCGCGGCCGAGGCTGAACTCGGTCCTGGTGGAACCAAGGTGAGGTTCAACAAGCCTGGACTAAGGGCGTTGAAACGGCGTGCCGAAGCGAGCGAGGGGTAACCTTGACCATTACGCATCAGAACGACCTCGCCAACAGCAGGTGATGCCGTGCAGTTGGCTGCGGTCTCTAGTGGACATTGCCAATTTCCGCACAGGGCCGAGAGCACACATTCGACCGCGTACGGATTCGCGATGTCGAGCTAAGCTGCCGCTTTGTAGAGCACGAATTGCCGTGCTCGCTCGGGCGCTCCGAGCGCGGTCAGCGACTTTAAAAAGCCCTGACGTCCCATTCGCGGACAACATCAGGACGTTGCAATGAGACACCGATGATGAAGGCGGCGTTGATAATCGGGCTTTTGGCCCTAGCTGGCTGCACGAAGGCGCCAGTCACACCGAGCACACGCTTAAAGCTGGTTTGCCGGGATGGTGATCAGCAGCTGGTGGTCCTCATGGACACGCTCACCAAGTCGGCGACGCTTGCCAACTTGCCCGGCGCGCCCAGCGGCACGTTCACGACGACGGACTTCGAATACCACTTCATCTTTCCTGAGACCAAGCGTGTGCGAGGCGGCGAAGCGGTGGTGAACCGCTACGACGGACAGATGGTGAGGGAGATGGGGAAGCCGCCGTTTGCGCTTGATGGCATCTTCGTCCCTGACGGTAACATGGTCCACGTCTAGAAATGCGAACGCCGAGAGGCCAAGCCCCTCCTATGATCGACTGGACAGGACTTAGCTGGGAGGCCTTCGCGACGCTTGCGAGCGGACTGTTGGCGGTTATTGCAGCGGTGATTGTTGGCCTGCGCCAGGTCGCAATTCAGCGCGAACAAGTGGCCGTCGCTGCCCGTCAAACCGAGATACTCGATCGGCAAACCGCGCTTGCGGAACTGACCCTTCGCCACGAGCTGTTTGAGAAGCGGTACGCCGTCTACGCAGCGGCGAACAATCTGCTCTTCAAAGCGGTCCAGAATGGCGAATGGGTGTCATACAATGATGAGGTTCGGGCTACCTTCGCCGCAGCTATGGATAAGGCCAAATTCCTCTTCCGTCCGTCTGTCAGTGCTGCTCTCCAAGAGATTTGGGAGAAGGTTAACGAAGGAACGCGCATTCATACAGAGATGAAGGCCCTCTATGATCGCGAGCGCCACTATGGGCCGGATCTACCCCAACAGAGCTATGATTGCGCGATTTGGATTAGCGAGCGGTATTTGAAGCTTAGCGATGTGTTCGGGGATGAGCTGAAGCTATCCGACCACGATATGAAGTTGGGTTAGACTTGGTGAGAAACCACCAATCGCCGATGCCGTCCATGTTCGTGGCGTCGCTGGTGCAGACGATGCGGGGCCGTCGTGAAGGCCGCATTGGCCCCCTTCTTTCCTTTTCTTCGCCACAGCCTGTCTTTAGTCGACGAGCCTGTCTGAGGGATTGCGGACTAGCAGCCTAGCCGGCGGAGTGGCGGCCAGGAGGCGTCGCCATGCCTGATCCCGCTTCGACCACGACCACCGTTGAGCTGATCTGGCTCAAAAACCGTCTCCAGCGCTGGGCCCGCTTCGGCCGACCTGCTGACGAGATCGTCCACGATCGCCGTCGTCGCGCCGTCACTTTCGCTCCCGGCACCGTATTCGCCCTAGTCCATTGGGAAGCCGGCGACTACGGCACGACGCTCTCACGCCTTTGGGTCCTTCGCGCCGTCGAACCGGGCGAGCCCTTCTACCGCGTTCCGTTCGTCAGTCCCGGCGCCGATGTGCTTCTCGACCTGAAGACCTGGGTGAAGGTCCGCGCCGGCCTGGAAGCCATCGACGCCATCGAGGCGCTTGGCATCAACCCCGAGCGCGTCTGCCCCGATCATTGGCGCCATGTCGGCGGCCGGATCGCTGTCGCCGAGCCGCCATCGCCCTATACCCAAGCTCGTCATCGCGCCTGGCTGTCACGCAAGCGTCTCGGCTTGATCGACGAGGACGCCGCATGAAGGTTGAGACCAAGGTCTATCTGCCGGCCGACCTCGCCAAGGCGCTTGATCAACTCTCGATTCGCACCCGCCGGCCAAAGTCGGAGATAGTGCGCGCGGCCCTGGCCTCGTTCATGTCGCCAGACGGCGCCGAGCGCACGGAGGCGGCGTTGCTGCGCCGCCTGGACCGGATGAACAAGCACATGGAGCGGCTGGAGCGCGAGGCCCAGGTCGGCAACGAGGCCTTGGCGATCTTCATCCGCACTTGGCTTGGCGCGACACCCGTTGTGTCGGCCGCCGATGAACCGGCGACGCGGGCGCTGGGCCAAAAGCGCTATGGCAACTTCCTCCAAGCCTTGAACCGCCGCCTCAGCAGCGGCGCCTCGCTCTCAGACCAAGCGTTCGAGCCGGGCGGCCTTGGCCTTAATGGCGACGAGCCCGCCAGCCGCTAGATGCCAAGGCCTCGGCCGCGCCCGAGTTGCCAAGAGATGTTCCCGCCTATCTCGACCGTGCCGATGATCTCCTGGCCCCGATATCGCTCCATGACCGGCCGCCACGGCACGAGCGCGAAATCCATGTGGCCTTCGATCACCGCGAACTTGCCTGACGTCATCTGCACGCTATCGACCAGCTTCCCGCGCACGGCCTCGCCCGGCTCGGGCATTCGGAACGGCAGTCCTTTGTCCTTGGACATGGCTTCGCCGCGACGGCTGATCTCCTGGCGCTCCAGCTTGGCGAGTAAATCCGGTCTAGCGCGCCAATCGCCATTGGCGCCGCGCGTGGCGTGACCCTGCCGGACAAGCATCTCGCGCCGTCGATCCAAGGCGCGCTCGACCTCGCCGCCAAAGCCCTGCGGCGCGGCCTCAGGCGCTTGCCCGCCGACAAGCCGGCGATCCAACCAGGTGGCGCCATCGCTGCGGATCTGGCTCTCCAGGTCGAAGGCCGACAACAGCCGCACCTGCGAGCGCCGCCCCTGTTCGAAGGCCTCGGCGCGGGTCGCGAAGTCCCTGGGGATGCTCCAGGCGTCCTCGCTCCAGCGCTCGACCACGCCGGCTCGGCGTAGCGCCTCCAACCGGCGGACATGGGCCTCGACGAGATCGTCGGCATTGGCGCCGGGCGCGAGCTTCATCTCACCGCTGATCAGCCGTTCACGGTGATCGCTAGGACGATAGACCCCATCCTCGGCGAGGGCGGCGATCGTTCTGTCCGCCTGCCGACTGGCGGGTCTGACACCGGTCTCGACGATAGCGCCGATCCTGATGTCTGCGGCGGTATCGCCATCGACCTCGACATGTCGGACCCGGCCATCGATCCCATCGACCACCAAGCCGACCCGATCGCCCAACTCGTCGGTCAGGCGCTTGTCGATCACCCGCCCGGCCTTGGGCGTCGAGGGCTCGCCGGCAGCGTCGATGACGAAGGCCTCGGGGTTGGCCTCGCGCCCGCGCCGGCTGACCGCTCGGCTCATAGCGCGGATGATGTCGCCGCGCTCGCCAAGGCCGCGCAAGGTCGACTCCAGATCCTCGGAGAGCCGCCAGACGCCGGGAGAGACCTGCTCGGCAAGGTCCATGCGTTCCAAGGTTCTCAACCGACCTTGGCGCAAGGTTGCGTCGTGATCGACGCGGATCTCACCGGCGGCCAGGCGCATGTCGACGGTGCGCGCCGCGGTCATGTCGGCGACGAGGCCGCGGTCGATGTCCGTGAAGCGCTCGGCGATGATCTGCGCCTCGCGCTTGCGGGCGATCTCCTGCTTGGTCTGGAGCCCAAGCTCCAAGGTCGCCAGTTCCTGGGCGCGGTGACGAAGGCCTTGGGTCAGGTAGTCCTGGGCGATGATCAGGTCCTTGCCGAACTCGTCCTTGCCCCGAACCACGACATGGCTGTGCGGGTGACCGGTGTTGAAGTGATCCACCGCCACCCAATCGAGCTTAGTCCCAAGGTCTCGCTCCATCTGCCCCATGAGGTCGCGGGTAAAGGCGCGCATGTCGGAAAGGTCCGCGCCATCCTCGGGCGCGACAATGAACCGGAACTGCCGACGGTCGCCGGCGCCGCGCGCGGTGAACGCCGCGCCGTCAACGTATGCGCCATCACGATCGTAAAGCTTGGCGGGCTCGCCATCGCGGGTGACGCCATCGCGCACGAGGTAACGCAGATGCGCCCCGGCGGCCTGGCTTCCGAGTTTCAGCGCCGCCATTCGAGTCTTGACGACGACCCGGCGATAGCCGGCGCCGCCGCCGCGAAACTTCATCGCGTTGGCGGCGTCCTGACCTCTGCCGATCCGAGAACATTTGCCGGGCGAGCCTGAGCGTTTGGCCGGGCCTCGGCCGCCCGATCGCGAGACCGTCCGTGCGGGCTTGGCGACGAGGCGCGAGAGCCGTTGTCCACGCCCCACCGCTTGCCGTCCGTCGCTGCGGATGCGGCCCGGCCGGATCTCGAAATCCAAGAGGTGGTCGTCCATGGCGCCAGCTTGCGCTCATGGCCTCTGGCGGCAAGCGTGGCCGGGAGTAGGGGCGCCTATGGCGCAGAAAAAGAAGGACTCTGGCCGCTTGGCGAGACCAGCGCCGCCGCTGGTGGTCTTGGAAATTACAGTGTGCAGACAATCGCGTGAGGGGCCGTCGGGCCCGGACGCTTCAATCTTGCCTTCGTGGAGGTGGCGCGTCTCCGGCATCTCACATCCAGCTTCCGGTCCTACAAGGAGGCCCAGCGGCCGTGGCGCGGAGATTAGGAGGCATTATCTCCGCGCAATATGCGTAGAATGACGCCGCCTACCGTGGTCCAGTAGACGACGTCCTCTATGGCCTAGTAGGCAAAATACGGGTCGTTCAGCTGGTGTTGGCGGCAGGTCTCCAGCTTGCTGTAGCCGGTCCAGCGCGCTTCAGGCGCCTTGCTGCGGTCCGACGTGACCGACCAATCGTCCAGGCTGGTGAAGAAGTTCTTCTCCACATAGACGGTCACGCCCAGCGACCGTGCAGCCGCTGCCTTCGCGCGATCGAAGGCCTTCGTGGCGAGGTCACAGGACGCGAACTCGCCCCACAGCGTGGTGTTGGGCAGGCGAAAGAGATCACGGGTTCCCTGGAAGACGTAGAGGAAGCCTTCCTTCTCCGCAGCTTGGATGAATGCCCGATGGGGTTTGGGCGTGGTCTCTTTGAGGTCGTAAGTTACAAGGTAGCTCGTCATTCGGCTTAGTCCTTTGGAGTCATGAAAATGGGCTCAGCTTCCGCAGAGCCTGGACGCACGCCGAATGTCGCCGGCCTCTGACCTTGCGCACGAGGGGCAGGTCAAATAGCTTTTGGCGATCACCGGCTTCGCGCCTGTGGTGTTGGAGGGAGGGGTCAACCTAAGTTTGCCGACCGTGGACTGACCTCTCCTCTCCCGGCTTTCAGATCGACCGCATCGCGCTAGTCGATCTCAACCATTCCCTCACTTCTTCTTGGGCGGTTCCGACACCGTTCCGCGCGGGTTCCGCACGGCCGTACGCGTGGTGACGTACCGGCCGGTGGTGGCAGAACGGTGAGGACCCTTGGGCGGCTTGGCCATCCATCAGTCTCCGTTGTCGTTGTGCAGCCCGACCCTGCACTGGCCATTGAGGCATGACAGCAGGGCGATCTGAGCGATCAGGCTCGCGCATCATGCAACCTCGCGTGTTTCTTGCGCCGCAGCGCTGACGGCGCGGGCGGTCGCGCGCCAGAAGCCTGGCTTTCCAGTCTTCTCGACGAGCCCCAGAACCTTCAGGTTCGACAGCCGCCCTGTCACCGTCTTGCTATTCACCTGGCTGTTTTCGGTGATCTTGGTCGTGTGCAAGCCACTCTCGCCGCCGGTCAGGACGGCTTGCAGCACCTTGTAGTCCGTCTCGGGCAGGGGGGCGCCGTCGAAGACAAATTGCTGACGAGCGACCGTCTTCTTCACGGCCGGCTTGCGCTTCACGCCCAGTTGCAGGGCTTTAAGCGTCGCCACGCATTCGGGGGGGACCTCCTGCGTGCCTTCGCGCCAAGCCCGGACATCGTCCGGGGTGACGCCAAGCGACGACGCGATCATTTTGAAGACGGCGCGATCGTCAGGCCATTTGCCGTGAAACAGCCGCTGCAACGCCAAGTCGCGCAGTTCGGGCCAGCGGTCAGTCTTAACGGTCCGCGCTTCCATCCACTTCAGCGCGTCGCCGAGCTTGATCGCATCGCCGGCGCGAGCCTTCAAAAACGCGGCGTTTTCGCCGTGTTTTTCGATCTCGCCCTGTAGGCGGCGGCGTTGTTCGTAGAGCTGACCATGGAGCTCGCGCGAAGCGACGAGGGTGATATCCGTCAGCTTCAGGCCCGCCTTATCAAGCAAGTGGACCAGAGCGTCAGCCGCAGCCGTCCGTTCGGCTGGCTCCGTGCTGGCCAGCATCTGGAACGTCTTTTGGATTTTATCGTCCACGATCAGCCCTTCCGTTCGCTCGTCGGGACGAGCCTGGCTTCGCCGCCTTCGAGGAGCGCCAAAATCCGGTCCAGGGTCTGCTTGGTCTCGGTGTGGTGCTTCTGTTCCATCTCGTAGAGCTGCTGGGCGTGCTCGTGGCTGTCGCGCTCCATCTGGTATTCGTAGGCCAGGGTGGTGACGGTCTGGGCCACCTGAGCGCCGACACGGCCCGTCAGGTTCATCTCCATCAACGCGCCGACCTGTTGGCGCATCGCGATGGGGGTTCGTTCAAGGTCAAGGTCGCGAATGGGCCGGAAGGCTTCGCTCGCCAACACCGTTGGCAGCTTGCTGTCCTGCGCCTTGAGACCCTCTTCCCAACCGCCCTTACGGCCTCGAGAGTTAGTGGCTGGAACGATGACGCCTTGTTCGGCGAGGGCGCGATAAGTCCCGCCTTTCTTGAGCGCACGGGTGGCCTGCGCCCGCATCGACTTGCGCTTGGCAGGGTCCAGATACCCTTGTTGCGTGAGATGATCGTCGAGCGTAGCTTTTCCGTACGCCTTGGCTTCCAGCATGAAATCGTCGAGCGCGGACATGGCGACCTCCGGGGTGTTGCCAAGCTATATAATCCAAAATCGCAATTTCGCGAATAGGTTCCGCAGCAGTTGTTCGCATTCTACGGGCTGTTGCGGTGTCGCGCGCGCGTCCGTGTATGTTGCAACACTCAAAAATGACATTAAATTCAATAGCATATTTTCACAACTCTGCCTCGAGAGAAAAATGCTCAAGGCAACAGATCGCAATTGTTGCTAAACTAAAAGCAACAGAGCGTCTTAAGAAGATGAGGAAAAACAGTTGCTTGCTACGCGCCACTGGCGCGGCGTTGTTGCCAACGCGCTGACGGGCGGTCAACGATCGCGCCGAGTCTCTTCTTTTAGCAAGTGGCGGGCAACTGTTTCAGCGCAGGGATTTGAACAGGCGACACGAACGCCCCACACGGCCGAGGCCAGAGCGTGGCGTCCGCGCGACCTAGGGCTTTCGGCTAAGCCCGAGCCGCTTCCGTGGCGATGTGGCCGGCGAAGGCCGTCACGAAGGTCTTCAGGCTCGTCATATCCGACATGCCGCCATATTCGCCTGTCGTGGCGGCGCTGCGCGGCGAGGTGACGACAGCAGCGGTGGTGTAGAGCTGCTCCTGGGCGAGTCGCTGGCAGAGGATGTCATAGCGCTTCAGGTAAGAGGCGCCCTGGAAGGCGGCGTCCACCGGGAAGTGGGGAGATTTGTCGCGCACGGGCTTGCGCGCCTCGGGCGCGTCTTCGACCAGCATGAGCCATCCAGCAAACGGCCGCGGATGCGGACCAAACGCGCCTTCGCGATAGGCGGTCCAGAAGTCGTGGGCCATGCCCAAGGCTTCTTCGGTTCGGTTGTTGAAGTTGTTGCCGAACGAGCCGACCTGGCTCTTCAACTCGACAGCCGCCACCAGGCGTCCCTCCTGCAGGACAAGCAGATCCCAAAGCTTCGTCGGCCGGAAATAGCCCGGCAGGGTGACGACCGCCTTTTTGATATGGACCTCTGCGTGCGCCAAGCCATTGGCCTTCACCAAGTCGACGATGAGCGAGACAAACCCATCCATGTTTTTGCCCGCGGTGACGCTGCCACGGGTGCCTTGATCGATCTTGCCGGTTTCGCGCTGCTTCTGGGCCGCCTTATCGCGGTTGCCCCAGAACGCCATCACAGACTCTTGCGCCTTACGCTCGTAGTCGGCCAGATCAAGTCCCACGTCAGACCCCAACGTCAAACAGCAGCGCGCTCTCAGCCTCGCTGAGGTTGTATATGTCTGCGACCGCCTTATTGCAAAGCTTGGGGTCTTTGGAAGCGCCGGCCGCGATCACGGCGGCGCGTTGCTCCATCGACAGGTCGCTCCAGTTCGGAATGCGGATGCGCCGGAGGTACTGCGCCTGGAAGCGCAAATAGCCGCCGCGCATCTTCGTCGAGTAGGTGGAGATGAACAGGCGCGCGATCCCCGAAAGCAGCACGGCCTGGAGCGCGCGCAGATCCCAGTTTGCTGAGGTCACGAAGTAGAGGTTGTGGTGCGGATAACAGGCGCCTTCGTCATAGACGATGCTGGCCTCACCGCGAATGTCTGGGATGAGCAGCTTGGGCTGACCTACGAGCTCGGGATAGATGCGGTCGATCGTCCGGTACCAGTTGGCCGGGGTCTTTTGCGCCACGTGGCGACGAGCGATCTGCTCTTTGCGAGCTTCCAAGTAAAGCTTGAGCTTGGGATATTGCTCCAGGCGCACCAGCCCACCTTCGGGTGCGAAGGGGTTGATCACGCCAAGGCCGCCCCAGCGCAGTGTCCCGGTCGCCAGGTCCTTGGACATTGCGATTGGGACCTTGCGGTCAGGCTCGACGTCGAGCTCATCGAACTTGCCAATGAACGCCTTGTCCGCGCCGGTGGCCACGCCGATGCCGACCCGGCAGCCGGCCTCTTCGATGGTCGGATATTGCGCCTCAAGTCGGCGAACCAATCCGAGCGTGTCGAGCGCTTCGAGGATCCAAGGTTCGCTACCCCGGGCGGCGACGGGAATCTCCTTCACCGCAGCGCTTTGCGACACGGTGGCGTTGATGTCGGTCGCCAAAGCCTTGAGGGTCGACGCATCGAGCTTAGGCCGGTGGGCCAAGCGTGTGGTGTTGCCGGGTTCATTGGCGATGACGAAAATGGCTGGATAGGCCACCACCTCTGAGAGGAAGGCGGGCGTGTCGACCATGTCGACGTAGGCGCGCAGATGATAGCGCTCGGAGACCAGCTTCCGCAGCGGTCCGCCGTAACGGTTCTTCATCCACCGATCGGCGCAGATGAAGCTCAGCACCCCGCCCCTGGCGAGCATCGCTAGAGACTGCTCGATGAACGGCACATAGATGTCAGCTCGATCGTAGATGGTCGAAAAACGCCGCCGATACTCGTCGATCAGAACCTGCGGAATAAGCTCCTGACGGACATACGGCGGATTGCCGACGATGTAGTCGAACTCGCCATCATGCTCGGCGAGAAGGAAGTCGTTGCGCACCAGCCAGGTGTCGGCCAAGGCGCGCGCTTCCCGCAGGCTAAACTTGAGGCCCTCCAGCTGCGCTAGCAGTTTGGCGTACGTTTGGTTGTAGGTCTCGCGGTGCACTTCGACAGCGCGCAAAGCATTTAGCAGCTGGTCGAAGTTCGGCGCTTTGGAAGCGCGATAGGCTGCAATGAGGCGCGAGACGGCGGCGTAAAGAAACTCACCGCCACCAAACGAAGGCTCAAGCAGGCGCTGTTGCCCAATCGGCTTGTCAGGCGTGTAGCCAACCAGATCCAGAATGAACTCGACGACCTCGGCGCGGGTGTAAATAGCGCCGCGTTCCTCGATGCCGCTGCTGGCAAGCACTTCAACGGCTTCGGCCAGCGGACAAAGCGAGGGGAAAAACTGTTGAGCGAGGGCTGGGCTTTGCGCCACGTGCGCTCCTTACAAACTGCTCGCCGAAAGCGTCCGGCCTAAAAAGAGGCGGAGCGACTCGAGTCGCCAGCCTGCCGTAGATTAGCCTGCGTGACTCTTCGGGCAACGCGGCCAAGGCTGCATTTCGTCGCTTGTCGCCACTCTTTGGCGAAACAACCATTCCAAGGCGACGCGTTGGGGGACTGGGGCTGGTTGTTCGGTTATGGCCTCTGCCTCACGATACGAGCCGGGCTGCACGGCCTAGGTTTGGCGCTGCAGATTTTGGGGCCGGGAGCCGTTGGTTTGGACCTTTTCGAGATCATTGCGCAAAAGCGCGCCCACCTTCAGCGCTTAGCCAACACCAACGGCGCCCTCGGAGAGCAGGGCGCCGTTTTCGCCATGCAAACCTGGCTTCCCCGGCCAAAAGGTGTCGCACTCAAGGCGCTGCTGGCGGCTTTGGCTGAGACCGGGATCCACATCCGGCCTTCAAGCTTCGACGCCATAGCGGCACCAGCGCCTGTCGATTTCCACGATCAGGAACGTCTAAGGGCGCAGCTGAGCGACCTGGTGTTCATCGAGATCAAAACGGCCAACCAGACGCGCGTTAAGCCCGGCTTCGCTGGCTTCTTCTTTGCGCTGACAGAAGGCGAGATTGCTGCCGCTGAGGCTTTGGGGTCACGTCACCGCGTGGCGTTGTTCAACAACCAGACGGGCGAGCTGCTGCTGACCTCGGTGCCGGAGATTCTCGGACGGTCGCGGTCGACGAACTGGCAGGTTTCGGTTCAGCTTTAGAGAGGCGTATGAGGACTGCGGAAAGTGGCCGTTTCCGTCGATCACCGCTCTGAGGGAAATTTCAGCGACGGATAGCGGCCCTACCTAGACCGCCACTGAAAGCAATTGTCGGTTCTGATGCATTGCCGCCCTTGAGGCGCGAGCATTAGGCGGCTGGAACAGCAACGCGAGTTGAGGCGCGAACGTCCCTTCAGAATCACGACATCCGCGACAGACCTTCGAGATCAGCGCGTAGTGCATCGCACCAAGCGGTATCTTTGTGCCGAAAGCCCCACCCCGTGTCGAGCACGGCGGTAATGATGCGAGCGGTCAATTCGGCAAGGCCAGGTAGGCCTGATATCTCGATGGACCATCCCTGAGGGCTAAAGTGGACGAACTGATTGCGCAGGTCGTTATGGAACCGGAGGAGCCAGTTAAGTTCGCCGTCAGTCAGGGAAATCCCGGCACTGGTTTCGCCACCGCCCTGAGTGTCGGGTTGCCGTATCGTCTTCAACAGGGCTGGGAGATCCATAAGATAGGTCTTCGGTGCCTTGGCGTCTGGATCGGTCCGTGACCGCTCATACCATGCCAGCCATTCGCCCGCATTACGCTCGGTCACCGCTCCGACTGGCGGGCAGGTTGTGGTCAAATGGCAAACGCAGGCGCCCTGCAGTGCCGCGTGTAGAGCCAGGGCTGTCCACTTGAACGCTTGGGGATCGTCGACCGTCAGAGGCCAACAGCGCAGGACGTGGCGGACAGAGCCGGCGACGTCTTCAGCCTCGTCGGTCTCCACCCACCTACCGTGTTGATGATCTTGACCGTCCATGCGTTCCTAATCCCAAAGGCTTGAGTGTAGCGCGCGCCGGGCCACGCACAGGAAGTTCTCCATCTGGTTAGGGGCCAAGCGCATGCGCAAGGACGTGGGCAGTTGGGCTGGGTCGGCTGGGTCTAGCCGCCGATAGCGGCCGAGGCCGGCTTTGAGGCGCTCGGCGCCGACTCTAGGGCCAGCGTGCAAATAGACATACTGGGGCGGTATCTTCAGGTAGCACCCTAACCGATGGGCGACGTCGTAGACCAAGAGCGGAGAGCGCCGTGGCGCGAGGCCAAGTCCTAGTTCTACGGCAGTTAGAAGGGTATCGAAGTCGTGCGCGGCCTTTAACGCCAGAGAATGCGTCGTCAACCGCGCCCCCATGGCGGCGAGATCGGCGACGCTGTAGCTGCGTTGGTGTCCATCGCGCCTTCCATCGCCTTCCAGTTTGAACATCGCCCGCCGGATCGCTTGTTCGAAAGTAAGGGCCTGGTCGCCCCACCATGCTAGCTCGCGGGCCGGTCGGTCACCCCACACAAGCAGGTAAACGTCGACCATCTGCGCCAGGGTTTCACAGGCCTCGAAGTCTGCTGGACCGTAGGCAGTGCTGCTGCGTGCTACGCAAGCTGACATTTGCTGACCCCCGGGCCCGTCTGATGGAGGCAGGATCGTCGCCTAGGAGAACTCTTGTGCCAAGGCAAAGCCAGGGGGTTCCGAGGGTTTGTTTCTTTGAGCACTTTGGCCGCAGCCTTCTGGCGGACAGGGCGGTGGAAGGTATGCACTGTAAGTGCTGCGCCAAAGCCCGCTCACCGGCGGCTCAAGGGCGTGAAGCGGGGACCCTACACCGACACACAAACGGTTTGTCGGTTTAGGTAAGAGTGCGACCCCTCATCCGTCGCCTTCAGCGACACCTTCTCCCGCAAGGGGAGAAGGGGACGTGGCCTCAAGCTGTGTTGCGCGTCCTCATACGGCGCACGCACTCACCCTCCCCAAGGAGCGCCCCCTCCGTCACGCGGCTGCGCCGCGCGCCACCTCCCCCGCGTTGCGGGGCAGGAGGAAGCTCATCCTCCCCCGTGAAACGGGGGAGGGGGACCGCCCCCGGGTCGCGCGAAGCGCGCCCGAGGACAGGCTCCGCGGTGGTGGGGGCGCTTTCGCTCACTCCACCCGCACCCCGTTCTTCACCGCATAGCACCGCCGGCGGCCAAGTTCGGTGCCGCAGAAGCCCGGCTCCATCGTGCCCTGGTGCAGCATCACATAGGTGTCGCGCCGGCACTGGAACCATTCGTGCTGGAAGCTCAGGTGGTCGATGTCGCGGTGGAACACCGGCTGCTGGTCGACCGTGTAGAACCGCGCCATGGCCGTGAGCCCGCCAAAGCTGCCCCGGCCGTTGACCAGTCCGCAGATGCGGCCCGTGCGGGTGGACCACACCGCGCCCAGCTCCAGGGGGCTGGCCTGTTTGAGCCGGGCCTCGAGATTGGCGTGGACGATGCGCCAGTTGGTTTGCGCCAGCGGCGCATAGCGCGCGGCCTGCTGCGGCGAGGGCGGCGGCAGGTCGGCGTTGGCGCGCTCGAAGCGGGCCAGGTCGACGCCGGTCAGCACCATCGCGCCCAGCGCGCCGAGCACGGCGATGGTCGAGATCGCCAGGGCGATCGCCGAGGTCCGCCGGCGCCGGGCGCCAAAATCCAAGGTCGCCATGGTTGTCACTGTCCCTCTCCCGGCGAAGGCGAGAGTGGCGGTGTTATTGGATTTTACAAGTCTAAACTAATTACGAGCGTAATTATTTCTCGATCGCCTGGCCGAACACCAGCAGCCCGCCGTCGGGCGCGCGGATCATGAACTCGCGCTGGCCATAGGGCTGGTCCACCGGCCCGCAGACATCCTCCGGCGGCAGGGCGGCCAGGCGCGGGGCCAGTTCGGCCGCGACGGCGTCCACGTCCCGCACGTCGATATAGTAGGCGAAACCGCCGACGCCTCTGGGCTTGATGACGGCTTCCTCGGCCTCCAGCAGCCGAAAGCCGACCGTCTCGCGGTGGACATAGGCGTAGCCGGGCTCGCGGTAGGGGACGCCAAAGCCCAGGAGGTCGACGAAGAACGACAGGGCCTCGTCCAGATCCCGCACATGCAGGAACGGCGTCACCTGGATGAAGTTGCTCATGGCGCGGCCTCCGATCGAGAGCTTAGGGTCACGAGGATCCGCCACGCCAGCGCAAAGCGCCGGCTTTGCGGCGGCGGCTTTGCTGCTAGAAAGTCCAGCGTCGGGCGCGGGGGCGCGCGGATTCGATCGGGGTGGGACGCGGATGTTCGAGACCAAGAAGACCTGGCTATGGGTCGGAGGCCTGGCGCTGTGGTGCCTGCTGCTGGCGGCAGCCTTGTCCTCCAACCGCATCCTGTCGCTGTCGGTCGACAGTTCCTACCACCTGCAGGTCATGGAGGTGGTGCGCCATGCGTTCATCATCCCGCTGCAGGGCCATGAGTGGATGGCCGAAATGGCCTATTATCCCAAGCTCAGCCACCGCTTGGCGGGGCTGTTCGCCACCCTGGGCTGGCAGCATCTGAACGCGCTGTTGATGGCGGGCGTGCTGTCGGCGGCGGTGGTTTGGGTGTGCCTGTTCGAGCAGGCGCGGCGGGTGTCGCTGACCTTCCTGGCGCTGGGCCTGGTGCTCAGCCTGATCAACATCAAGATCACGCGCGGCGCGTTCGGCGGCGAGCTGATCGACAACTTCTTCTTCCCGCAGATCGTCGGCGAAGCCGTCAACCTGATCGCCCTGACCATCGCCGTCGTGCTGCTGGGGCGCTCCCGGCGGGACTTCGTGCTGTTCGCGGTGGCGGCCGTCGCCTTCTGCGGCTGCTTCCACCTAGTGCCGACCCTGCAACTGGCCGGCGCCCTGATGGCCATGCTGGGCGTGACCTGGCTGCGTGAGGTCCTGCGGACCCGCAAGTTCGAGCCAATCGGCCTGGCCGGTCTGATCGCCATTCCGGCCGCGATCGTGCTGAACCCGTTCTTCAGCAAGATGAAGTTCATCGCCGGCAACAACGGCAGCGTGAACCTGGGCGTCGACCTCTCGCTGGAGGCCTTGGCGGGCGTCTCGGCGCTGCTGGTGGGTCTGTCGGCCTGGGTCCTGCTTGTCCACCTGCTGCGTCCGGCCGATGATCCCGAGCATGAGGCGGCCGACACCTCGGCCCTGATGTTCGCGGCCCTGGGCGCGGCTTGCGGTGCGGCCATGCTGGCCCAGTACGCGGTGCTCAAGCTGACCGGCGACGGTTCGATCTATGCGGTGCTCAAGCACAGCTTCGGGGTGTTCTCGATGCTGGCCTTCGTCGTGCCGCTGTGGGGCCTGACGGTGCTGGGCGTGCGGGGCGTTTCGGCCGAAGAGATGCTGGCCGATCGCCGGCTGCAGGCGGGCGTGGCCCTGACCGTCGTCGCCCAGACGGTGGTGATGGTGGCGCTGTTCCAGCGCCCCAGCGTCATGGACGTGCCGCGGGTCAACGCGATCATGGAGGATATCCGCCAGGTCCGGGTCACGCGCGGCCTGCACGGCGACGCGGCGATGTTCTCGGCTGAGGTCCCGACGCCGATCGTGACCTATATGGGCACCATCGCCATGCTGCAGTCGGCGCACGGCGCCAATGTGATCAGCCTGATCGAGGACGGCCGCCCCGATCGCGCCGGCGACGTGCCCTATATCGTCACCCTGGCCGGCGACGCCTTCGACAAGCCCGGCTGCCGTTCGGGCGCGCCGATCGGCCTGGTGGTGGTGGTGGCCGGACCCTGCCTGGAGCCGCCGTCCCTGCGCTTCAAGCAAAGCGCGTCGGGCGTGCCGTACCTGCGCGAAGGCTGGTCCGCGCCCGAGCTCGGCGGCGTCTGGGCCGACGGCAAGCGCTCGACGGTCGAGATCCCGATCGCCGACTGGCAGCGCAGCCTGACATCGCCTGTGCTGGAGGTGGCGGCCTTCGCCTTCCTGCCCATGCCGGACTCCAAGCGCACCGTGATCGTCTCCGTGCCGGGCGGCGCCCAGGAGCGCTTCGTGTTCGATCGCCAGAAGGCGGTCAATCACGGCTTCGTCGTGCCGCTGTCGCCCGAGGCGCTGAAGGGCCCGACCCTGCGCGTCACGATCGAGAGCCCGGACGCGGCGACGCCCAAGTCGCTGGGCCTGGGCGAGGACACGCGCATGCTGGGCGCGGGCCTGGAGGCGATGCGGATCGTCGGCGCGGGTCAGCCCTGACGCCGACCGGGCGAGGGCTCAGGCGTTCTCGCCGGCGTTCGGGGCCTGGGCGAAGACCCAGAAGTGGCTGAGCAGGAACAGGGCGGCGGTGTAGCTCACCGCCGCGGACCCCTGCGCCGCCACGCTCCACAGCGCGCCGGTGGGCAGGACCAGCTTGGCCAGGGTCAGCACGCCCTGGTTCAGGGCGAAGGCGGCCGCTACGGCGATGACATAGCGCAGCGGCGCCGACCGCGTGGGCTTGCGGGCCTTGAAGACGAAGACCTTGCTCAGCACGAAGCTGACGCAGACCCCGACCGCATAGCCGATGGCGTTGGCCAGGTGCGGAGCCAGGCCCAGGCCCAGGTCCAGGATCAGGATGATCGAAAAGCCGACCAGGGTGTTGAAGACGCCGGCCAGCCCATAGCGCAGGGCCGAGACCAGAAAGTCCCGGCGGGCCGGGGTCAGCAGCGCGGTGAGGCTCACGCGTCGAACCCGTAGCGGTCCATCACCACATACAGCGGCCGGTTCTTCACTTCCTGATAGATGCGGGCGACGTATTCGCCCAGCGATCCGATGGCCAGCATCTGCAAGCCAAAGCTCATCAGGATCACCACCATCAGCGAGGGATAGCCCGGCACGTCGCGGCCAAAGAGCAGGGTGCGCACCACGATCATGCCCGCCACGCCGCAGGCCAGCACGCCCGCGATCAGGCCCACATAGCTCCAGATGCGGATCGGCACGCTGCTGAACGAGGTGATGCCGTCCAGGGCGAAGTTCCACAGTTTCCAGTAGCGGAACGAGCTGGTCCCCGCCGCGCGCTCGGGGCGGACATAGGGCACGGCCACCTGGTTGAAGCCGACCCAGGCGAACAGGCCCTTCATGAAGCGGTTGCGCTCGGGCAGCTGCTTGAGCACCTCGACCACGCGCCGGTCCATCAGCCGGTAGTCGCCGGCGTTGTAGGGCAGGTCGACGTCGGACAGCTTGTTGAACGCCCGGTAGAAACCCTGGGCCGTGGCCCGCTTGAGGAAGCCGTCGGACGTGCGGTCGACGCGGACGCCATAGGCCACGTCGGCGCCGCCCTCCCAGGCCTCGAGGAACTGGCCGATCAGCTCGGGCGGATCCTGCAGGTCGCAGTCGATCGGCACGATCATGTCGCCGGTCGCCGCGTCCAGCCCCGCCGACAGGGCGGTCTCCTTGCCGAAGTTGCGCGCCAGGTTGATGACCTTGATGCGCGGGTTGCGCTGATGGTGCTTCAGCAGCACCGCCAGGGTGTGGTCGCGACTGCCGTCATTGACGCAGACGATCTCGTAGTCGACGCCCAGCCGGGTCAGCTCGGCCTCGATCCGGTCGAAGAACAGGTCCAGCACCTCCTGCTCGTTGTAGCAGGGGGCCACGATCGACAGCGTCTTGCCGGCGCGGCTGCGAACGGCCGGGGCGGGCGAGGGGCGAGAAGCAACGGGCTCAACCATGATGCTGGTTTAGCCGCGTTACGCCTTGAGGGGGAAGGGGCGCCGCCAAGGTCACAGCCCCGCTGTCACCAGGCCGCCTTCCTTGATGGCCTTCATGCAGACGGTGGTGGTGTAGCGCTGCACGCCGGGCATCTGGCTCAGCTCCTTGCGCAGCAGGTGGTCGAGGTCCTCGACGTCGGCCGCCACGATCCGCAGCAGATAGTCGCCGGCCCCGGCCGTGGAGTGACAGTCGGTGATCGCCGGATGGCGCAGCACGGCGGCCTCGAAGGCCTCGTAGCGGGCGAACTCCACAGTGGCCAGGGCGTAGACGCTCAGCCCCTTGCCCAGCGCCTTGGCGTCGAGGCGGGCGTGATAGCCGGTGATGACGCCCTGCTTCTCCAGCGCCTGCACGCGCGACCAGCACGGCGACTTCGACAGGCCCACGCGCTCGGCCAGGGCGGCGAACGAGATGCGGGCGTCGGCCTCCAGGATGCGGAGGATGGAAAGATCCATACGGCTCAGAGTGGTCATCGTTCTGTTCTTTGATGATTTAGAAGCACATTGTTCTAGCGCGCTCGACCGCCGGCGCGCAAACGAGGACAATGTGCGCAAAGACGCCGTTTAAGGTCTCCGCATGGCGCAAGACATGACCTACGCGCGATATCTCGCGCTCGACGAACTGCTCTCGGCCCAGAAGCCGCTGAGCGACCGGCACGACGAACTGTTGTTCATCGTCATCCACCAGACCAAGGAGCTGTGGCTCAAGGAGATCCTCCACGAGGTCGCTCTGGCCATGACGCTGATCGCCGGCGGCGACGTCGAGCCGGCCTACAAGGCCCTGGCGCGGGTCTCGCGGATCCAGACGGTGATGACCCTGTCGTGGGACATCCTGGCCACCATGACGCCGGCCGACTACCTGAGCTTCCGCGATGATCTGGGCACGAGCTCCGGCTTCCAGTCGCACCAGTTCCGGGCGCTGGAATATCTCTTGGGCCTGAAGGACCAGAGCTTCCTGAAGTTCCACACCGAGCGGCCGCAGGCCCTGGCCATGCTGAAGAGCGCCCTGGAGTCGCCCAGCCTCTACGACGTGGCCATCGCCCAGTTGCCGCGCCATGGCCTGACCGTGCCCGACGCCGCCTTGCACCGTGACTTCAGCCAGACCTATGTTCCCTCACCCGAGGTCGAGGCCGCGTGGCTGGAGGTCTATCGCGACCCCAAGCGCTATTGGGAGCTCTATCAATTGGCCGAGAAGCTCGTTGATCTGGACGACGCCCTGGTCACCTGGCGCCACAAGCACGTGCTGACCGTCGAGCGGATCATCGGCGGGCGTCCGGGCACCGGCGGCACCGACGGGGTCGGCTATCTGGCCAGCACGCTTCGCCGCCGCGCCTTCCCCGAGCTGTGGTCGCTGAGGACCAAGCTCTGATGGCCGCGCGCAAGGATCTGTTCTCGCGCGCTCTGGCCGCGGCGCCGGGTCGGCTGCACATGGCCGCCCACAGCCACCACCTTTGGCCCGACGCCACCCTGGCCGCTCAGATTGAGGCCTGGGAGGACGCCGCCGTCCTGGCCGACCACAAGTGGGACAAGGCCCTGGGCCAGGTCTATCCGGCCGCCCAAGCCCTGGTGGCGCGCGAGCTGAACCTGCCGTCCAGCGACACGGTCGTCTTTGCGCCCAACACCCACCTGCTCCTGGCCACCCTGGTCTCGGCGCTCGAGCGGCCAAGGCCCTTGCGGGTGCTGTCGACCAACGGCGAGTTCCACTCGTTCCGCCGCCAGGCCCAGCGCTGGGTCGAGTCCGGCGAGATCAGCCTGACCCTGATCGACGCCGAAGGCCCCGACTTCGCCGAGCGCTTCATCGACGCCGCGCGGACGGGCGACCATGACCTGATCTTTGTCAGCCACGTGTTCTTCAAGACCGGCCTTGTCTTCGACCGCGTCTGGGAGCTGGCCGACCTCGCCCGCCCCGACGGCCCCTGGGTGGTGGTCGACGGCTATCACGGCTTTCGCGCCATCCCCACCGACCTGTCGGCGGTGGCCGATCGGCTATTCTACGTCTCGGGCGGCTACAAGTATGCGATGGCGGGGGAGGGCTGCGCCTTCCTGCACGCCCCGCCCGGCTTTGGGCCACGCCCGGTGCTGACCGGCTGGTACGCCGAGTTCGGCGACCTGGAAGGCCCGCCCGGCGGGGTCGGCTATGTCACCGACGCCGGCCGGTTCATGGGCGCCACCTTCGACCCCTCGGGCCTCTATCGCTTCGTGGCGGCGGGCGCGATGATGGAGGCCGAGGGCCTGACCACGGCGTCCCTCGCGGCCCATGCGCGCGGACTTCAGCTGAGCCTGCTGGACAAGATCGCCGCCGGCCAGGCCGGCCCGCTGCGCGAGGCGGTGGTGCTGAACCCGCCGGGGAACGGCCCGCAGGCCCGCTTTGTCGCCTTGCGCCATCCGCAGGCCAACGCCTGGAAGCACGCCTTGGCGGCCAAGGGCGTGGTGGTCGACGTGCGCGACGACGTGCTGCGGGTGGGGCTGTCGGCGTACCACGACGAGGGGGATATCGCGGCGTTCTGCGGGGTGTGTGAAAAAATCCCTCTCTCTTAGAGAGAGGGAGGGGCCCATGCGCAGCATGGGAGGGTGAGTGGTTACACCCTTCCAGAATAGAGCATGGTCGAAACGTGAGACGAGTCAGTAGTTTATCCGGAAACGGCGAAACCTCTCACCCTCCCGCCGCTCTGCGGCGGGCCCCTCCCTCTCTCAAAGAGAGAGGGATTTTCCTCACGCCGCCAACCGCTCCAGATCGCGCAGCATCGAGGCCATGGCCTCACCCGCCGGCTTGCCGTCGCGGGTGTAGTGGCCGGTCTCGAAGGTCTGGACCAGCTCGGCGCGGGCGCGGCTGACGCGGCTCTTCACCGTGCCGACGGCCACGCCGATCATCTCGGCGGCCTCTTCGTACGAGAACCCGCCGGCCCCGATCAGGATCAGCGCCTCGCGCTGGTTCTCGGGCAGCATCATCATCGCCTGGCGCAGGTCGTCCAGGGCGATGGCGCTGTCGAAATTGGTGTTGGCCACCAGGGTGCGCTCGGCCATCTCCTGGTCCAGCGCCACCGAGCGCCAGCTGCGGCGCTTGTCGGAATAGAACTGGTTGCGCAGGATCATGAAGGTCCAGGCCTTCATGTTGGTGCCCATGGTGAAGCTCTTGCGATTGGCCCAGGCCTTGGCCACGGCCTCCTGCGCCAGATCATCGGCCATCGCCGCGTTGCCGCACAGCGACCGCGCAAAGGCCCGCAGATGCGGGATCAAGGCCACCAGGTCGCGCTCGAAGCTCTTCTGAGTCTGCTGGTCCATGGGGTGGCCTCCTCGACAGTTGCTTGACCTTAACAACGGCCCGCAGCGGCGAAGGTTCCATAGGGGGCGGTGGTCGGTGAGATGAGGGCGGCCGCCGCCGCTCAGGCCTTCCGCGCATCGAAGGCCGCTCGTGCGGCCTCGATACGTTCGATGTTCTTCTCCGCCCAGACCCAAACACCGCAGAAGGCCTCGGCCAGAGTCAGGCCCAGATCCGTGAGCCGGTACTCGACCTTGGGCGGGATGACCGGATGCACCGTTCGAACGACAAGCCCATCCCGCTCCATCTGACGCAAGGTCTGGGTCAGCATCTTCTGGCTGATGTTGCCGACCCGTTCGCCGAGACGGGTGAAGCGAGTCTCGCCGTGCTCGGCCAAGACCTCCAGGACCAGCATTGTCCATTTGTCTGCGACCCTGCCGATCACCTCGTTCACCAGCGCCTCGACGCGCGGGTCGGCGTACTCACCGGTCTCGGGATACGAAATTCTGGCAGGCGGCAGGATCGTCATTGAAATTCTTTCTAGACGGTAAGTATGGCTGGTTTTGGTGTCTACTTTCCAATGGAGAGTTAGCGTCATACCTGATCTCCACGGCCTAGGCATCGCTTTTGGAGACGACAATGAACATCACCGGGAACACCATATTGATCACTGGCGGCGGCAGCGGCATCGGCCGCGCCCTGGCCGAGGCGCTGCATGCGCGTGGCAATCAGATCATCATCGCGGGGCGGCGTGAGAGCGTTTTGAAGGAAACCGCAGCCGCCAATCCCGGCATGGCCTGGGCGACCCTGGACATGGAGAACGCCGCCGCCGTCGCCGGCTTCGGCGAAAGGATCGTCGAAAGCCATCCTGACCTGAACGCCGTGATCCTCAACGCAGGGATCATGAAGGTCGAGGACCTTACAGTCGCTCCCTTCGACCTCTCGACGGTGGACGCGACGATTACGACCAACCTCCTAGGCCCTATTCGATTGACGTCTGCTCTGCTGCCGCACTTGCTGGCTCAGCCGCAGGCGACGGTGATCACCGTGACCTCGGGCCTTGCTTTCATCCCGCTCGCCGCGACTCCGACCTACAACGCCACCAAGGCGGCCATGCACTCATGGACCCAGTCGTTACGTCATCAGCTTAGCGACACGGCCGTGGAGGTTCTGGAGCTGGCGCCGCCGGCCGTGGCCACCGATCTGATGCCTGGCCATGCTGAGAACCCCAACTCCATGCCCCTGGCGGACTATACGACCGAGGTCCTCGGCCTGATCGAAAGGGGCGACACGCCACGCGGCGAGATTTTGGTCGAGCGGGTCAAGCCGCTGCGCTTCGCCGAGATCGGGGACTACGAGGCCGTGTTCCAAAGGTTGAACGGGGCCCACTGAAGGCGTTCAAGCGTTGCAAAGCCGCCGGATCAAGGCGGCTTCCGGCCGCCCTCGACCAAGACGGGATGCGCGATGCTGGATCGCTCTGTCCCTGCTTCGGCGCTGTTTGGCGAGGGGGAGGCAGAGGTGGCCTGCACCATCTCCCCAATCCGGGGAAAACCGCCTCAAGCTGTGGATAGGTGGCGGGTTTGGCAACCGTTCGGAAACCAAGTTATCTCAAAAAATCTCCCATGTTTGAGCCGGTAGGTTTGGCCATGGATTTCCTGGAACACGCACACCAACACACCCTGATCCGCGAGACGCTCGGCGCGGCGATTTCCGAGCAACAGCCCCTCAAGCCCGCTGACTACAAGTCCGACCGGCTGTGTCCGACCGGCTGCTGGCTGCATGGCGAAGGCGCGCGGCGCTGGGCCGGGAACCATGCGTTCCTGAACCTCCTGGAAGCGCACCGCGAGTTTCACCTGCGGGCCGGCGAGGTGGCCGAGCTGGCCCAGCGCGGCGCCACCGTCGAGGCTCAGCGCGCGCTGCGCAACGGCACGCCGTTCGCCTACGCCCTGGCCGACCTGAACGCCGCGTTCCGGCGGATGAAGGCGGCGGCGACGGTGGCGGCTTAAAATATCATGTCATCCCGGACGGCCCGTAGGGGCGATCCGGGACCCAGGGGGTGACGAAACGCCGTGCGCGCCGCCCCTGGGTCCCGGATAACGCCTGCGGCGTTTCCGGGATGACACGGAGATGGGGAGGTGGCCGTAAGCCCGACTACCCCTTCCGGAAAAACCCGAAGATCCGCTCGGCCAGGGCCTGGCTGACGCCGTCGACCTTGACGAGGTCCTCGACGCTGGCTCGGCCCACGCCCTTGGCCGAGCCGAAGGCGTGCAGCAGGGCCTTCTTGCGGCCCGGACCCACGCCTTCGATCTCGTCGAGGGGGTTCTTCTTCAGGTCCATGCTGCGGCGGGTGCGGTGGGCGCCGATCGCAAAGCGGTGGGCCTCGTCGCGCAGCCGCTGCAGGTAATACAGAACCGGCGACTTGGGCTCGAGCATGAACGGGGTCTGGCCGGGGATGAAGAACCGCTCCAGCCCGGCGTCGCGGTCGGGGCCCTTGGCGACGCCCACGACGGCGATGTCGTCGACGCCCAGATCGGCCATGATCTCGAGCGCCGCGTCCAACTGGCCCTGGCCGCCGTCGACCAGCACGAGGTCGGGACGGTTGGCGTCGTCGCCTTCTTCCTCTTCTTTCACGAGGCGCGCGAAGCGGCGGCGCAGCACCTCCTTCATCATGCCGTAGTCGTCGCCGGGCGTCAGCTCGGTGCTCTTGATGTTGAACTTGCGGTACTGGCCCTTCATGAAGCCTTCGGGGCCGGCCACGATCATGCCGCCGACGGCGTTGGTGCCCTGGATGTGGCTGTTGTCATAGACCTCGATCCGTTCCGGCGGCCCGTCCAGCTTGAAGGCCTCGGCCACCCCGGCTAGGAGCTTGGTCTGGGCCGAGCCTTCGGCCATCTTGCGGCCCAGCGCCTCCTTGGCGTTGGTCAGGGCGTGCTGAACGAGATCGGCCTTCTCGCCGCGCTTGGGCACGGCGATCTCGACCTTGCGGCCGCTCTTCAGGGCGAAGGCTTCGGACAGCAGCTCGCTCTCGGCCGGCTGGACATTGGCCAGGATCAGGCGGGGGATCGGCTTGTCGTCATAGAACTGGCCCAGGAACGCGGTGATGATCCGCTGCTCCTCGGTGACGCCTTCCTCTTCGCTCTCATCCGCCGCGCCGGTGATGCGGGGGAAGTAGGCGCGGTTGCCCCAGTTCTGGCCGGCCCGGAAGAAGAACACCTGCACGCAGGCCTGGCCGCCCTCGACGTGCAGGGCGACGACGTCGGCCTCCTCGACGGTCTCGGGATTGATCTGGGTCTCCTGGGCCACGGCCGAGAGGGCGCGGATGCGGTCGCGCAGGCGGGCGGCGCGCTCGAACTCCAGGTCCTCGGCGGCCTCTTCCATCGCTTTCGCCATGGTCGCCATGACCGCGCGGGACTTGCCTCGCAGGAAGGCCTCGGCCTGGTCGACGAGGGCCTGATAGTCGTCCTTGCCGATCAGGCCGGTGCAGGGGGCTGCGCAGCGCTTGATCTGGTACAGCATGCAGGGCCGGTCGCGGCTGTCATAGACGCTGTCGCTGCAGGAGCGCAGCAGGAACGCCTTCTGCAAGGTGTTCAGCGTGCGGTTCACCGCCCAGGCGCTGGCGAAGGGGCCGAAATAGTCGCCCTTGATCGTGTGGGCGCCGCGGTGTTTCCGCAGTTGCGGGGCGTCGTGATCGCGGCGGATGACGATTTCGGGGAAGCTCTTGTCGTCGCGCAGCAGCACGTTGAAGCGCGGCTTCAGCGACTTGATCAGATTGATCTCGAGCAGCAGGGCGTCGGCTTCGGTGCGGGTGGTGACGAACTCCATCGACCGCGTGGCGTCGACCATGTGGGCGATGCGGTTGGTGTGAAACCGGCCTTGGGCGTACTGGACGACGCGCTTCTTCAGGCTCTTGGCCTTGCCGACGTACAGAACCTCGTCGCCCTCGCCGATCATGCGATAGACGCCCGGCGCGTCGGGCAGGCGCGTGACCTCGTCCTTGATCAAGGCGGCGCCCCAAAGGGGAGCCGCTTGGCGGGGGGAGTCGTCGGTGTCGGAGGCGGAGGGGGTGTCGGTCACGGGGGCAGATATAGGCGAGTCCGGAGCGTTCAGCGACGTTCAAGGCTGTGTCGGATGCGCAGGATCACGACCGCGTCGGGATACACGCGATACTGCAGAACATAACCGTGGGCGCCGAAGGAGACGTAAAGTTCTCGCATGGACTGGGATTTGCGACGGCCGAGGTCGGAATGCTGGGCGAGTTGGTCGGCTCTGCTCAGGATAAGGTCGATGGCCCGGTCGGCCGCCGAGGGCGCTCGGTTCAACAGCCAGCGCCGCAACTTGGTCAAGTCACGTCTGGCGCGTGGGCCGAGCTCGACGGATTTCATCCCCTGGCCTTGATCCTCGGCTCGGGCGGCGGCAGCTCGTTTTCGGTGTCCCAAGAGGCGACCCAACGCTTGACGTCTTCAAGCGGGATACCGCCATCGCGGCGGACCTCGTCGGAATGGGCGCGCAGTTCACGCCAATAGGCGTCGTCGTCGGTATAGCCCCAATCCTCGTCGGACATCACGTGGAGGGCGTCGATCGCGTAAGCATCGACATCCTTGCCCTCGGCCTCTGCGGAGGCTCTCAAGCGTGACGCAAGCTCGGCGGGAATTGTGATCGTCAGAGCCATGTTCTGACTATGTTCCATCCGTCGTTTGTCGTCAACGCGGTCAGGCGCTATGACGCGCTCCATGACCCCACGCAGCCTTTTCGTCACCCCGCTCTATGAAGCCTCTCTCGCCGGCGAGAAGGGCTTTGACGCCTTCATCGACGACCTGCACGACGCCTGCGTCGCCATCGCCGAGGAGGATGAGGCCGGTCAGGCCTGGGCCTACAACAAGGGCTATCTGGGCTACACCTCCTACGCCTCGCTGAACGACCTGCCGATGCGCGACAGCCTGTTCGCGGACCTCAAGAAGAAGCTCGACAAGCACGCGGCCGCCTTCGCCAAGGACCTGTGCTTCGACCTGGGCGCGGGCAAGCTGGTGATGGACAGCTTCTGGATCAACATCCTGGAGCCGGGTGGCCAGCACACCGGCCACATCCACCCCCACAGCGTCATCTCCGGCACGGTCTATGTGACCATCCCGCCGGGCGCCTCGGCCATCAAGTTCGAGGATCCGCGCCTGCCGATGATGATGGCCGCCCCGACCCGCGAGGCCGACGCGCCCGAGGGTCTGCAGCCGTTCGTCTATGTGCAGCCGACGCCCGGCGCGATCCTGATGTGGGAAAGCTGGCTGCGCCACGAGGTGACGCCCAACCAGGCCGACGAGCAGCGGATCAGCGTCAGCTTCAACTACGCCTGGCGGTAGATTTCGCGACCAGCCGCTGCAGGCGCGGGCGCACCCGCAGGAAGCGCACATAAAGCGCTTCCAGGATCTTCAGGGCCCAGGGCGCGCGGGCGATCACGCCGAAGGGGCGCAGGACCGGGATGGCGCGCCACATGGCCGCGAAGGCCGCCGCGCCGGACAGGAGCTGGCCGTCCTCGCGGGCGTGGAAGCGGGCCAGGAGCTCGGCGCGATCGATGGGGCAGCTGGTCTCGCCGTCCGTGACGTCCAGGAACTGGATCGCGCCCTGGCGATCCAGGCGCTTCATCAGGGCGATCTCGCGCAGGCACAAGGGGCAGGCGCCGTCGAACCAGACGGTCAGGCGCGGGTCTTGGTCGGTCGCGGTGGCCATGGGACGGATATGGGCCCGCGCGCGTCTGAGCGAAAGCGGTCTCTACCCCAGACCAGCGGCCTCGAGCGCCGCGACGGCGCTCTGGACGCGATCCTCGCCGCCGCAGACTTCCAGCAAAGCCAAGCCGTCCAGCAGGGCCAGGATGGTCGCGGCCGCGCCGGGCGGATCGGAAACCAGGGCCGGGTCCAGCCGCGCCTCGATCCAGGCCAGGAACCCTTCGCCGATCTGGCGGGCGACGACGTCGAACGGCGGCTCTTGGCGCGCCGCCGCGGCGATGGCCTCGATCCACAGGCGCATGAACGGCCGGAACACCGGATCGACCACTAGGCGCGCGGCCTTGGCGGTCAGGGCGGCCTGCGACAGGCGCTGGTCGGCGGGCAGGGCGGTCTCGAGCTGAGCGGCCATGCCGCCGGCTAGGCTCTGCATCGCCAGGGCCAACACCTCGGTCTTGTCGGCGAAGTAGTAGAGCAGCATCCGGTCGCTGACCCCGGCCGCCGCCGCCAGCTGGCGCAGACTGGCCTGCGACAGGCCGGTGGCCAGCAGGTGATCGGCCAGGGCCGCGATCACGCGCGCGCGCTGTTCGTCCCGAACGTTCATGCCGCCTTTCCAGTTGTAGCGACCGCTACAATACGCTAGTCCTGTAGCAACCGCTACAGGAGGGTCCCATGCCCCAGTCCGTGTACGCCATCCTGCCCGCCAGCGCAGCCCTTGGCCTGCTGTTCGCCTTTGGAGTCATGGCCGCCCGGCCAAACCTGGGTCCGCGCGCCTGGCTCGTCCCGGCGGTCCTTTCGATCCTGTTCTTCGGCCTGACCGTCGATGTCGTCGCCAAGGCCGGGCCGCTCGGCTTCTGGAACGAGCACCTGCGCGGGCCGTGGGGCGCGCAGATCTGGTGCGACCTCTTGCTGGCCGCCGGAACCGCCACCGCGCTGCTGCTGCCGCGCGCCCGGGCGGTGGGCATGCGGCCGGTTCCCTGGATGCTGGCCGTGCTGGCCAGCGGCTCGATCGGCCTGCTGGCCATGGCCGCCCGCTGCCTGTTCCTCGAGGCCCGCCTCACCACGCTGTCGAAGGAGACCGTCCGATGATCCCGTTTCGCCTGTTTCTGCTGGCCTGCCTGACGGTGATCGTCGGCTACACCAGCGTCACCATCGCCCACCACGGCTGGAACCTCGTCCCGATCTTCTTTGGCGACATCGCGGCCATGGGCTGGCCGGGGCAGTTCAACCTCGACTTCTTCTGCTTTCTGTTGCTGTCGGGCCTATGGGTGTCGTGGCGCGGCCGGTTCCGCCCTGTGGCCCTCGGCCTAGGCGTGCTGGCGGTGTTCGGCGGGATGCTGTTCCTGTCGATCTATCTGCTGATCGCTCTGTCGCGGAGCAAGGGCGACATCCGCCAGGTGCTGCTGGGCGAGCGCGCCTGACATCTAAATCGCGAGGGTCCGTAAGCCATTGGCTGAGACCCTTTCCTCTTGTCATCCCGGCCGGAAGACCGCGTAGCGGGCTGCAGCGCCGGGACCCAGGGGGAACCGCAATGCGCCGGCCCCTGGGTCCCGGATAGCCTCTGCGAGGCTTCCGGGATGACGAGAGGTTTAGCCGTTGCGATATCGGGGTTTTCGCTCCCCCAACGCGTCTCAGTGCGGCCGCGCCTGGGCCAGGGCTTGGGCCAGGGTCTCCAGCGAGAACGGCTTGCTGATGAACGGCCAGTCGCCCGCCCGCGCCCGGCCCTGGTCGCCGCCGGTATAGCCCGAGCACAGCACCACCGGCAGGCCGGGGCGGGTGGCGGCCAGTTGCTCGGCCAGGTCCACGCCGCTCTTGCCGCCCGGCATGATCACGTCGCTGAGCACCAGCTGGATGCCGTCGTCCTGCTCCAGGCGTAAGAGGGCTTCGTCGACCCCGCCGGCGCGCACCACCGCGTGACCCAGGTCGCTCAGCATGGCGTCGACCAGTTCGGCGACCTGGGGATCGTCCTCGACCAACAGCACCCGCGAGGGCGTCTGGGTGCGGATGTGATCGACGCGGGGCAGGCTTTCGCTGACCGCGTCCCCCTCGCTGACCGGCAACAGCAGGGCCACCGTCGCGCCTTGTCCCGGCTTGCTTTCGATCAGCACGGACCCGCCGCTCTGGCGGGCGAAGCCATAGACCTGCGACAGGCCAAGCCCGGTGCCTTCGCCCGGCGGCTTGGTGGTGAAGAAGGGCTCGACCGCCCGGGCGATGGTCGCCGCGTCCATGCCCGCCCCGGTGTCGCGGACGGCGACGCGCAGGTACTGGCCCGGCTCCAGGTCGCCGTCCTTGCGATCCAGGGTCACCTGGCGGGACTCGATGCTCACCTCGCCGCCGGGCGGCGTGGCGTCACGGGCGTTGACCACGAGGTTGAGCAGGGCCGCCTCGAACTGACCCGCGTCGATCCGGGCGCTGCGCACGCCCGCGCCGAGGCGCAGGTGGAAGCTGAAGGCGTCGCCCAGGGCGCGCCGGAGCAGACCTTCGCTCTCGGCGATCAGGCCATCGATGCGGCACACCTCCGGCTTCAGCGGCTGGCGGCGGGCGAAGGCCAGCAGATGCTGGGTCAGCTTCTCGCCGCGCTTGGCCGCCGCCAGGGCCGCGCCGACCATCCGCTCGCGCCGTCGGGCGTCGTCGGGGTGACGCTCGACCACGTCCAGCGCGCCGATGATCACCGTCAGCAGGTTGTTGAAGTCGTGGGCGACGCCGCCGGTCAGCTGGCCGATGGCCTCCAGCTTCTGGGATTGCAGCAGGGCGGCCTGGGCGGCGTCGCGCTCGGCGACGGCGGCGGCGACCCGATCCTCCAGAAGCTCGTTCATGCCGGTCAGATTGGCCTCGGCCTGCTTGGCCTCGGTCGTGTCGAAGGCCATGCCGATAAAGCCGGCGAACGCGCCGGAGGGATCATAGCGGGGCTGCGAGAACGACTTGAGCCAGCGCCACTCGCCATCTGCGCGGCGGTAGCGCGCCTCGAGGCTGAAGGGCTGGCGCGACGCCTCGCCGGCGACCTGCTCCTTGAGGATGCGCGGCAGGTCCTCGGGGAAGATGCGGGTCCGCCAGTCCAGGGTCAGGGCGCTGTCATAGTCCAGGCCCGCGAAGGCGACATAGGCGTTGTTGACGAACTGGCGGATCCCGTCGGACCGGGTCACCCACATCAGGGCGGGGGCGCTGTCGGCCAGGGCCCGGAACCGCGCCTCGCTCTCGCGCACCTCGGCCTCGGCCCGTCGGCGGTTGGTCACGTCGAAGTTCAGGCCGATCATCCGCACCGGGCGGCCGGTGTCGTCGCAGAGCACCTCGCCGCGCCCATGCACCCAGCGCTCGCCCTTGCTGGTGTCGGCCAGGCGGTACTCGACCTCGTAGTCCGTCAGATTGTTCAACCCGCCAAAGACGATGGCCTCCGTCATCGCCCGGTCGTCGGGGTGAACAAAGCGGGGCAGGTCGGCCAGGATGATGTCGGCGTGTTCCGGGATGCCCAGGTTCCGTCGCGCCGCCGGCGACAGGTTGAGCTGGCCGGTCGTCAGGTCGTAGTCCCAGGGCCCAACCCCTGCGGCCGTCTGGGTGACCCGCAGCCGCGTCTCGGCGTCGGCGCGTTGCGCGCGCGCCCGGGCCAGGCCCTGCATGGCGCCGCGCAGCCCCTCGGCCGCCGCCGCCACCATCCCGCCGCAGATCAGATAGATGACGATGCTCGACAGCTCGTCGCTGTTCAGCGGCTGGCCGTCGCGTCCGCCCCACAGCCACCAGCCGAACACTGCGCCGGCGATCGTGGGGACCATCCCCCAGCGCCAGCCGGCGTACAGCGTCACCAGCATGATCGCCGGGAAGAAGGGCTGGGTCGCGCCGACGCCGCTGCTCAGACCCAGCAGACCGACGCGCATCAGGACGGCCATGGCCACGCCGATGATCGACGCGATCGCACAAAGCCATGCTGGCGGCGGAACCGGAGGGATGAGCCAAGCGCTAACCAGCGCGTGGATACGTCCTTGGTCGTCGGGGGCGCGGATCGGGTTGTCTTTCTTCTCCATCCCCGCTCCAGGCAAAGATGTCTTGCCAAGAGGATGGACACGCTTACCTAAGACGCGCAACACGGGAGATCATGATGGCCGCCGCTTTGAACACCGGGCTGACCGCGAAACAGCGCACCGATATCGCCGCTTCGCTCAACAAGGTGCTTGCCGACAGCTACGCGCTGTATCTGAAGACGCATGGCTATCACTGGAATGTTCGCGGGCCGAACTTCCAGTCCCTGCATGTGCTGCTTGAGGGGCAGTACCAGGAAGAATGGGCCGCGCTGGACGCGATCGCCGAGCGTATCCGCGCCCTGGGCGAGCTGGCCCCGCAGGGCTACGCCGCCTTCGGCAACCTCTCCAGCCTCAAGGACGGTGATCCCGAGCAGGACTGGGAAGGCATGATCGGCGAACTGAAGGCCGACAACGAGACGGTGATCCGCACCCTGCGCGACGCCATGCCGATCGCCGACGACGCCGGCGACGAAGCCACCGCCGACCTTCTGACCCAGCGGCTGCAGGCCCACGAAAAGCACGCCTGGATGCTGCGCTCCACCCTCGGCGTAAAGTAGCCATCCCGCGTGCGGGTGGGGGCTGCGAAACACAGTGAAACCTGGAAGGCCGTCGCCGCCCTTGGGGTGGTCGGCGGCCTTTCCGCGTGCGCGACCTACTACGTGCCGGCCGGAACGGGTCGGGACGCCGGGCTGATGCGCGTCACCGCCAGCTTCAGCGAGCGGGGCCTCAAGCGCTATGTCGCCAATATGGACCCGGCGATGCTGGCCCTGGCGCGTCGCCACGACCCGCGCCCGCACACCGACTATTGGGGCCGCGTGCCGGGCTGGGAGGTGATCCGCCTCTCGAACATCCCGCGCCTGGGCGATCGTGATCCCGACTTCGAGGCCGCGCGGCTGATCAATTCACTGCGTCCGGCCATCGACGAGCCGCTTGAGGTCGCCAAGCCGTTCGTGCTGACGGGCACGCCCGAGGCGCGCGCCCAGGCCCTGCAGTGCCTGACCCAGGCGGTCTATTACGAGGCGGGGTTCGAGCCCGGCGAGGGCCAGATGGCCGTGGCCCAGACGGTGATCAATCGTATGCGTCACCCCGGCTATCCCAAGTCGATCTGCGGGGTGATCTACGAGGGCGCGGCGCGGACAACGGGCTGCCAGTTCAGCTTCGCCTGCGACGGCTCGCTGGCGCGCGAGCCGGTGCCGGCGATCTGGGCCAACGCCCAGGCGGTGGCCAAGCGCGCCCTGAGCGGCTTCGTGTTCAAGCCGGTGGGCGTGGCCACCCACTATCACGCCGACTATGTGTCGCCCTACTGGGCGCCGACCCTGGTCAAGCTCAAGCAGTTTGGCCAGCACGTCTTCTATCGCTGGACCGGGCCGTCCGGGACCTTGCAGGCGTTCCGGGGCCGCTACTCGGGCAATGAGACGGTCAGCGCCGACATCCTGATGGCCGCCGACCCGCGCACCCTGGAGGCCGCTCCGCCGGAGGTGCTGGCCGCCCAGACCACGCCGGCCGACGCGGCGCCGGTCGCGACGGGGGCTGCAGCCCAGATGCTGGGGGTGTCGAATCTGATCCTGCCCGACGCCAAGCTGGTGGCCGTGCCGGACGCCAATTCGCCGACCGGCGAGCGGGTGACAGTGCAGGGCACGGTGGCCGGCCGCCGGATTCCGACTCCCGAAGAGGTCGCGCGGATCAACAAGGCGCTGGAATCCGTCTCAGGCCCGCAGCCGCCCACAGCCGAGGCCCCGCCACCGCCGCCGCCGCCAAAGCCCAAGCCTCGGCCGCCGAGCCTGCTCAATCCGTTGAATTAGGGGACGCGCCCCCTCCGTCACGCGGCCTTGCCGCGCGACACCTCCCCCGTTGCAAGGGGGAGGAGGTTCATCCTCCCTCGCGTAGCGGGGGAGGTGGATCGGCGCGGATACGCGACGAGACGGAGGGGGCGCTAAACCCTCACCAGACGCCGATCTTGTTGGCCTTGGCGTGGCTGATCGGGCTTTGGGCGCATTGCGTCCTTCGAGGCGCGCTGAAGAGCGCGCACCTCAGGATGAGGTGTTCAGCAAAAGCTTTCCTCATCCTGAGGTGTGAGCCGAAGGCGAGCCTCGAAGGACGCACAAGCTGCCTTGCGCCGACCGCTAAACCCTCACCAGACGCCGATCTTATTGGCCTCGGCGTGGCTGATCGGGTGGTGGGCGGCCTTGTGGTCTTCTTCGGCCAGGAAGCGCACGGCTTCCAGGGCGGCCATGCAGCCCATGCCGGCGGCGGTGACGGCCTGGCGGTAGACGTCGTCGGTGACGTCGCCGGCGGCGTAGACGCCCTCGACCGCAGTCGCGGCCGTGCCCGGCTTGACCTTCAGATAGCCGCCGGACCCGATGTCCAGCTGGCCGGCGAACAGTTCCGACGACGGCGCGTGGCCGATGGCGATGAACACCCCGTCAGCGGCGACCTCCTGGGTCTCGCCGGTCTTGACGTTCTTCAGGCGCGCGCCGGTGACGCCCATGGGGTCGGTCTGGCCCAGGACCTCGTCGATGACGCTGTCCCAGATCACCTCGATCTTGGGGTGAGCCAGGAGGCGCTCCTGCAGGATCTTCTCGGCGCGCAGCTCGTCCTTGCGGTGCACCAGGGTGACCTTGCTGGCGAAGTTGGTCAGGAACAGAGCCTCTTCCACGGCGGTGTTGCCGCCGCCGACCACGATGACGTCCTTGTTGCGATAGAAGAAGCCGTCGCAGGTGGCGCAGGCGCTGACGCCAAAGCCCTGGAACTTGCTTTCGCTTTCCAGGCCCAGCCATTTGGCCTGGGCGCCGGTGGCGATGATGATGGTCTCGGCGATCCAGTCCTGACCGCTGTCGGTCTTCACCGTGAAGGGGCGCTTGGACAGGTCGACGCTGGTGACGATGTCGCTGACGAACTCGGTGCCGACATGCTCGGCCTGGGCGCGCATCTGGTCCATCAGCCAGGGGCCCTGGATGACGTCGGCGAAGCCGGGATAGTTCTCGACGTCCGTCGTGATGGTCAGCTGGCCGCCGGGCTGGATGCCGGCGATCAGCACGGGTTTCAGCAGCGCGCGCGCGGCGTAGATGGCGGCGGTGTAGCCGGCGGGACCCGATCCGATGATCAGGCAGCGGGTCTGGCGAGGGGAGGGCGTAGACATGGGCGGAGATATAGTGTGGATTCTCCGCAGTGGCGACATAAGCCACGGGAGGAAAACCTGATGAAGCTCGGCGTTCTACTGGGCGTGGGTATCGTCGCCCTGTTCGCGGGTCTGGCCAATGTCTGGTTCGGCGACGTGCTGGTGGGCCTTGGTCTGGTGACCATGTTCGTGATAACCGCCGGCTATTCGGCCTGGCAGGGCAAGAAGGAATACGACGCGCGACCGCGCGGCGAGCCGATCATCGAGTAGGATCGGCCGATTGAGGGGGACGTTATGAAGGCAGGCTTGCCGATCGGCATGGGCGCAGGGATCGCGATTGGCGTCGCCCTGGGCCTGGCGCTGGATAATCTGGCGCTGGGGATTGGTCTCGGCGTCGCCATCGGCGGCGGCCTGGGCGTGACGGCCCACGCGGCGTCGGTGGCGTCTGACAAGAAGGCAAAGAACAACGGCGACGGCGGCGTGGTCGCCGACGGCGGCTCCAGCAACTCTGGCGGCGACTGCAGCGCAGATGGCGGCGGCGGCGGCTGCGATTGACGGCTCGTCCACGACGTCCGAATTCAACGGAAGCGACGCTCTCAGCGTGACGGTACGGGGCTCTTAAGTCCCGTACCGATAGTGCCTATCGGGCTCTGGAATCTTGCGGCCCTCAGACACGGCGTGATCGATCCATTGGGCGATCGCGTCCTCAATGTTCGTGAGAACCTCAGCCTCGGTCGCGCCGTCCGACATGCATCCGGGAAGATCGGGAACCGTCGCAAGGTAGCCGCCGCCGTCTTCGACAGACAGCGTCTTGAGAACGATTCTGTAGTTGCGCCTACGGATCATTCGCTGGCCTCACTATTCTCTCAATATAGGCGACGAGCTGCTTGATGTATATCGGCTTGATCGGGCGGCGGGCTGGAATGGTAAGAATTTCAAAGAGTTTAGGGTGAGAAACCCGATAGTGCGAGCCACCGCCCGTGGGCGGGCTGCAGCTTAGGCCGTATTGTGTGCAGACGACCTCGACGTCGGAAATGCGCCAATCGCCTGCGGGATTGCGCATCATCGCCTGCAAAAGCTTGTCGCCCTTCGACAATGCACCCCCGCGCCTTGCGCTGAAATCGTATCGACCTTCTTGATCTCCCCTAGATTGTATTTCGGTTGACGTCTCGTCTACGATTTCGAGGTTAATGTTCTGGGGATAAAAGCGAGCGCCCCCATGTCCGCACCCTTCGTTGAAATCCCGCCTTCTATCGAGATAAATGGCCGCAAGATCGGCGCCGATAATTCGCCCTATGTGATCTGCGAGCTGTCGGGGAACCACAACGGCAGCCTCGAGCGCTGTCTGGCCATGGTCGACGCCGCCGCCGACACCGGCTGCGACGCGATCAAGATCCAGACCTACACCGCCGACACCATCACGCTGGATGTCGACCGGCCCGAGTTCAAGATCCACGGCGGCCTGTGGGACGGCCGGACGCTCTATGAGCTCTACGAAGAGGCCCACACCCCGTTCGAGTGGCACGCGGCTATCTTCGAGCGCGCCCGCCAGCGCGGTGTGACCATCTTCTCCAGCCCCTTTGACGAGACCGCCGTCGACCTCCTGGACAGCCTGGGCGCGCCGGCCTTCAAGATCGCCTCGTTCGAGGCCGTCGACCTGCCGCTGATCAAGTACGCCGCCGCCAAGGGCAAGCCGCTGATCATTTCGACCGGCATGGCCAACCTGACCGAGATGCAGACGGCGCTCGATACGGCCCTGACCGCCGGCGCGCCGGGCGTGCTGCTGCTGCACTGCGTGTCGAGCTATCCGGCCACGTTCGCCGACGCCAATGTGCGGACCGTGCCGGACATGGCCGCGCGTTTCGGCTGCCCGATCGGCCTGTCGGACCACACGCCGGGCACGGCCGCCTCGGTGGCGGCGGTGAGCCTGGGCGCCTGCGCGGTCGAGAAGCACTTCACCCTGGCCCGCGCCGACGGCGGCCCCGATGCGGCCTTCAGCCTGGAGCCCGCCGAGTTCAAGGCCCTTGTGGACGACACCAAGAACGCCTGGGCGGCGCTGGGCCGCGCGCACTATGACGTGCTGGGCTCGGAGGCCACGAGCCTGCTCTTCCGCCGCTCGCTGTACGTCACCGCCGACGTCAAGGCCGGCGAGCCCCTGACGCGAGCCAATGTCCGCTCGGTCCGCCCCGGCAACGGCCTGCCGCCGGCCGATCTCGACAAGGTGCTGGCCGGCAAGGCCACCCGGGATCTCGCCCGCGGCGAGCCGCTAGACTGGTCGATGGTGGGTTAGAGCGTGACGCCGAAAGTGGGAACCGGTTTCGGCGTAAGTTACGCTCTAAGTGTTTGATTTTAGAGCCTCGTTATCGCGTCAAAACGAGTCCGTTTTGACGCGCGAGGCTCTAAGCCGCGAACGGCTCGATGCTGGCGATGTCCGGCGCGACGCCTCGCTTGGCCATTTCCAGGTCGTAGCGGTTCTGCAGATTGAGCCAGAACTGCGCGCTGGCGCCGAACAGGCGCTCCAGGCGCAGCGCGGTGTCGATGGTCACCGGCGTTTGACCCCGAACGAGCTTCTCGATCCGGGGGCGAGCGATGTGAAGCCGGGCCGCGACGCGGCCGGGCGTGAGGCCATAGGGCTTCAAGAACTCTTCCAGCAGGATCTCGCCCGGATGGACCGGGGCAAGGGGATCGTTGCCCTCAGCGATGTCCATGCGCATCGGTCGCCTCCTGTTCTGAGCGCCGGCGGCGCTCAGTGATAATCCACGAACTCGACCTCCGCCGGTCCTGCTTCGGTCCAGACAAAGACCAGCCGGAACTGATCGTTGACACGGATCGAATGCTGACCCTTACGGTGTCCGGACAAGGCTTCGAGCCGATTGCCCGGTGGCGTACGGAGGTCGTTCAGGACGACGGCGGCTTCCAGCATCTCCAACTTGCGCTTGGCGACCCTGATGAGGTCGGACGGAAAACCTTTTCCGGGCGTCACCCCGTCGAGGATGGCCTTCGCGCGCAGGTCCTTGAAGCTCTGGATCGCCATCGCCGTCTCCAAAGCGATTTGTATCGCGACGCGACACGAATATCAAGGGCGTGTGTCGCGTTACGATACAGCCCCTACGCCGCCCAGGTCACCGGCAGGCGCAGGAAGATGTTCCCCGCCACCGTCGGGTCGGGCAGGGCGCCGGCGCGGATGTTCACCTGCAGCGACGGCAGGATCAGGGTCGGGGCGGCCAAGGTGGCGTCGCGGGCCTGGCGCATGGCCACGAAGTCGTCCTCCCGGGCGCCGCCGCCCACATGGATGTTGCGCGCCCGTTCCTCGGCCACCGTCGTCTCCCAGCGGTACGTGTCGCGGCCGGCGGGCAGGTAGTCGTGGCCAACGAAGACCCGGGTCTCCGGCGGCAGGGCCAGCACCTTCTGGATCGAGCGATATAGCGTGCGCGCGTCGCCGCCGGGGAAGTCGGCGCGGGCGGTGCCGTAGTCGGGCATGAACAGGGTGTCGCCGACAAAGGCGGCGTCGCCGATCCGATAGGTCAGGCAGGCCGGCGTGTGGCCGGGGGTATGTAGCGCCGCGATCGACAGTTCGCCCAGCGGCAGGACGTCGCCTTCCTCCATCAGCACGTCGAACACCGCGCCATCGGCGGCCACATCGGCCTCGAACACGGGAATGAAGGCCTTCTGGACCTCGGTGATCTTGGCGCCGATGACGATCTTCGCGCCGGTCTGGCGGCGGATCAGGTCGGCGGCCGACAGGTGATCGGCGTGGGCGTGGGTCTCCAGGACATAGGCCAGGTGCAGGCCCTGGTCGCGCACCGCCGCCAGCAGGGCGTCGGCCGAGGTGGTGGAGAGCTTGCCCGCCTTGGGTTCGAAATCCAGCACCGGGTCGATGATCGCGGCGGTCTTGGTGGCCGGATCCACCACCAGATAGCTGGCGGTGAAGGTCGCGGTGTCGAAAAACGCTTGAACGTCGGGTCGCATGGTCAGAGCCTTTCTGCAGCACGGCCTTCATATAAGGACTTGCTAATTTAGAACAAGCTAATATATGGCGCTCATGTTCGATCTTTCGCGTTTCTCCGTCAGCCAGTTCGAGGCCAGCGCCGCTGAAGCCGCCAAGCTTCTGCGCGCCCTGGGCAACGAGCGGCGGTTGATGATCCTTTGCCAGCTCGCCGAGGGCGAACGGTCGGTGGGGCAGATCCAGCCTCTCGTCGGCCTGTCGCAGTCGGCCTTGTCCCAGCACTTGGCGGTGCTGCGCGACGAGGGCGTCGTGGCCGCGCGCCGCGAAGCCACCACGGTCTGGTACCGGATCGCCGACCCCGCCGCCTTGAAGGTGGTGGCGACGCTCGCGGAGATCTTTTGCCCTCCAGCCGAAAGCGCCCCCGATGACCACGCTGTCTCCCACCCCGCTGAAACCTGACGACGCCGCCCAACGCCTGGCCGATGGCCGGGCCGTGCTGGTCGACATCCGCGAAGCTGACGAGTTCGCCCGCCGCCGCGCGCGGGGCGCCTTGTCCCGCCCGCTCTCCACCCTTGAAGCCCAAGGGCTGGGCCTGCCCGACGCCCGCGAGGTGATCTTCACCTGCCGCACGGGCATGCGCACCGGCGCCAACGGCCAGCGCCTGGCCCAGGTTTGTGGGACGGGCGCCTTCGTGCTGGAGGGCGGTCTAGACGCCTGGGACGCCGCCGGCCTGCCGGTTGAACGGAACGAGAAGGCGCCGCTGGAAATGATGCGCCAGGTGCAGATCGGGGCCGGGGTGCTGGTTCTGATCGGCGTCGTGCTGGGCTTGCTGGTTTCGCCGCTGTTCTTCGGGCTCGCCGGCTTCGTCGGCGCCGGCCTGACCTTTGCGGGCGTCACCGGTTTCTGCGGCATGGCCCGCCTCTTGGCCCTGGCCCCGTGGAACCGGCCGGCGGTGGCGTGAGGCCATGGACATCTCGCTGCTGACCGCCGCCCTGAGCGGCGCGCTGGTCGCGCTGCTGCTGACCCTGTTCGGCGGCGGCGGATCGGTGCTGGCCACGCCTCTGCTCCTGTACGTCGTCGGCGTGCGCGACCCGCACGTGGCGATCGGCACCTCGGCGGCCGCTGTGGCGGTCAACGCCGCCGTAGGGCTCCTCGCCCAGGCCAAGGCCGGGCGGGTCAAGTGGCCCTGCGCCCTGACCTTCGGCGCGCCCGGCCTCGTCGGGTCGCTGCTGGGGGCGCACCTAGCCAAGGCGGTCAACGGCCAGCATCTGCTGGTCTGGTTCGCCCTGGCCATGGCGGCGGTGGGGCTGTCGATGTTCCGCGCGCCCGGCTCGCCCGGTGATCCCGACGTGCAGATCGATCCGGCCAAGGCGATGCGGCTGGTTCCCGTGGGCGCGGCCACGGGCCTGGCCGCGGGCTTCTTCGGCATCGGCGGCGGCTTTCTCATTGCGCCCGGCCTGATGGCGGCGACCGGCATGACCCTGGCCAATGCGGCGGCCTCGTCGCTGGTCTCTGTCACGATGTTCGGCGCGGCCACCAGCCTCAGCTACGCGGCCTCGGGCCTGGTGGACGGCCGGCTGTTCCTGGCCCTGATCGCCGGCGGCGCCGCCGGCGTGGCGATCGGCGCCAAGCTCGCACCGCGCCTGGCCGCCCGCGCCCTGCTGGCGCGGCGCCTGTTCGCCGTGATGATCGTCGCCACGGCGGGCTATGTCGCCTGGTGCGCCCTGGGAGGAGCCTGAGCTAGATCAAGCCCAGCCGCTTGCCCGTGGCCTTGTCGATCGTCCGCTTGGGCAGGATCTCGGTCATCAGCACCTGCATCGGCGAGGGCGAGACGACGTAGCGGACCTTGGGCGCCGGCGCGGTCAGGGCGGTGGCGATGGTCTCGCCGATCCGCTCGGGCGGCAGGCCTGATTTGCCAAGGCTCAGCATGAACCCGCGCATCCGCTCCAGCGCCTTGGCGTAGGGGGTGTTGGCGTAGCGGGTGACGTCCACCTGGTCGGCCTTGTCCCAGATCGGGGTGGCCACCGCGCCCGGCGCTACCACCACCACGTCGACCCCGAAGGGCAGGAGCTCGCGGCGCAGCGACTCCGAGAAGCCCTCCAGCCCAAACTTGGTCGTGCAGTAGGGGCCCATGAACGGGTTGGCGTTGCGGCCGCCGACCGAAGAGATATTGACCACCCGTCCCGGCGGGCCCCGGCGCGCGTCGCCCGCCCCCAGCAGCGGCGCGAAGGCCTGGGTGGCGATCAGCACCCCGGTCAGATTGACCTCCAGCTGGTGGCGGAACTCCTCGACCGGCAGATAGAGCAGCGGCCCGGCCACCGCGATCCCGGCGTTGTTGACCAGACCCACGAGGCTCGCGCCGCCCAGCGCCGCCTCGACCTGCCGCGCGGCGGCGCGCACGGCGGCCTCGTCGGCGACGTCGAAGATCAGCGGCGTGAAGGCGTCGCCGAACTCGGTTTTCAGCCGCGCGCTATCGGCGGCCTTGCGGACGCTGCCAAAGACGTGAAAGCCCTTGCCGATCAGCACCTTGGTCGCCGCATGGCCGATGCCGGTCGAGACGCCGGTGATCACGACGGATTTTGTCTGAGCCATGTGCGGTTTCCTCTTCGTATGCAGGGAGGATGGGCGATCTGAACACTGTTCGCTAGGGGGATGGCGCTCCAATCCTCCCCCTAGCGGGGGAGGATTTGCGAGCTGTCCGCTTCGGGTGGGAAGCGGACCTTTGGCTCTCAACGCCCCCTCCGTCTCGCTGCGTATCCGCAGCGATCCACCTCCCCCGCTTCGCGGGGCAGGAGGGGAGTCATTCCTCCTCACCCGTGAAACGGGGGAGGTGGCGCGGCGCCGATAGGCGGCGTGGCGAAGATCAAAACCGCCTCAGCCTCCGCCCGCTCCAGGCCGCCCCCGTCACGCCTCTTGCAGAAGCCGCTTCCCGATCACCTCCGGCGCGGCGGCTGCATTGGCCGCGTCCTGGGTGCGCAGGTGGGCTTCCAGGAGGTCGAAGATCTCGCCGTCCTCCTGCAGGTCGAACTTGCGGGCGAAGAGGTCGGCGCTGGCGGTCAGCTGGGCGGCGTCGGCGGCCACGAAGGTGCGGGGTCGCAGCTTGATGTCGCCGTCGGGGATCCAGTCGATCAACCGCTTGTCGTCATTGATGATTTCGCCATGAACGTCCGTGTTCATCATCACGGTCTGGAAGAAGCCCTCATCGGCGATGAAGGTGTTGCGGTAGAAGGCCTTGTAGCGGTCGACCGACGGGTCGTGGCAGACGAAGTCGCAGAAGGCGCGGCTGACGATCTTCCACTGGGTGCCGATGTAGGGGGTGGCGCCGTCCAGGAAGAGCCGCGTGGCCAGGGTGTCGACGATGCGGTCCTTCAGCTCGACCACATGCTGCAGCACCCGGCCCATGGTGTCGGGCCGCATGCGGGCCTGATCGAGCACCCGGATGAACTCGCGACCGTGATTTTCCGCCAGGAAGGCGCGGATGCGCTTCTGGGTCATCAGCGGAAAGTCCTGGCCCGACAGGTTGATGAAGAAATCCCAGTTCTGGCCCATCTCCAGCAGCGTCTCCATGCCGCGCAGCTCGGCGTCGACCAGGCTGTAGCCGCCCCACAGGGCCTTCTTGCTCTCCAGCACGGCGGCGTTGGGATAGGCGGCCAGGAAGTCGCGGATCTCGGCCTGCAGCGCCGGGCCCGAGTTCTTGTCGACATGGACCAGATAGTAGTTGTCGGGATCGTGGATGGCCCGAAACAGCCGCTTGAACTGCGCGGGATAGCGGTGAACCAGCACCAGATAGGCGATCACATCGCCAGAACCCTGGGCGGGAACGGCGGGCGGGCCGGAGGCGGGGCGCGTGTCGATCGCGGGCGGCCGGCTCAAGTCTTGGTCCCCCGAAGCGCGTCGGGATCGATCGGGCGGGGCCGGGGCGGCTGGCCGCCGGTCGAGCGGGGATCGTTCAGGCCCTTGGGGCGGGAGGGGCGCGTGCCCGGATAGGTTTTCATCGGCGGGTCATTTCTGCTGGCGTGGCGAACGCGCGCGAGCGCGACGCTCCGCGAGAGGAAGCAGCGCTCCGCCGTGCGTCCGGCGAGGGGACGTGAGGGTCGATTTGGGGCCGTCAGGCGGCGCTCCCCGAGGCGGGAGCCTTGGCCGCGGTCACAAGGGAACGCGCGAGACGATATTTCGTAAGGGCGTTTCGTAACGCCTGACCGTCAGCCTATCCGGTCAGGCGACACCAGCTCGCGCATGCCGTTCCAGCCGACATTCATCAGCGCGTCGACAAAGCCCATATAGGGCGCGAACGGTTCGGTTCCTTGCGGGTATTCCACCATCTGGAACGGCTGGAACCGCGCCGGGAAGCCGGCGGCCTGGAAGACGCCGTCTTCTTCCATGTAGTCGGCCGAGCCCATGGGCGAGACGTATGCGTCGGCCTCGACCGCGCGGCAGATGGCCAGCAAGTGCTCCGACCGCGCGCCGGGGGCCTTCAGGTCGGCGGCGCGGACGACCTCTGGGGTGATCCCCAATTGCGCCGCTGCGGCCTGGGTCAGGCCGCAGGTCAGGTCGGCCAGGCCCCCGTCGCGTTCGCGGGCCAACTGCTCGGACATGAAGGCCCAGCCTTCGGCGAAGAACGGCCGCTTGCCATAGGCGTGGCGGATGGCGGCCAGGTGCTTGTCGCGCCAGGGCTGGCTGTCGTCGATCTGGATCGCGTGGATCGGCGTGTCGCGGTCGTGCTTCTTCACCGGCACGGTCAACATCAGCTCGCCCTGGGCGGTCAGGATGCGGTTGCGCGACTGCCACGAGCGGCGGGCGAACTGCACATCGTCGAGGAACACGAACACCGATGCGGCCGCCATCAGCTGGAAGTAGCCAAGATAGGGCAGATAGGTCGGCTGCATGATCGCCGCCGTCCGGAGGGGCGATGCGGCGGTCATCCGGCTCGGGCGACGGCGGGCGCGGCGAGGTCGCGGGCGCGGGCCAGGGCGGCGTTGACCTCGGCCAGCTTGGCGGCCTTGGCGTAGGGCTCCCAGGCGCCGGGGATGAAGCGCTCGCCGAAGCGCTCGGTCAGCTTGCCGCGCAGAGCTTTCAGGCCTGCGATGGCCTCCAGCGAATGATAGATCCAGCGCGGCTGGGCGTCGGCGTGGACCATCGGGCCCAGGGTCGCCGCGCCAAAGCCTGACAACAGGGTCCGCAGCTCGCTGGGCAGGGTCTTGGGATCGGCCTCGCGCACGCACTCGGCCACCACCAGTGTCGTCCCGCCGCTCTCATAGAGATAGGCCCGGAAGGTCGCGCCCTGGGCGGTGAAGTTCTGGACATAGACCGGGCAGGGGCCGTCGAACGCCTCGACCTCATAGACGTAGGTGAAGAAGCTCTTCTTCACGAGCGCGGGCGTGGTCAGGCCCATGGGCTTGAACAGCGGCGTCGGGTTGGCGGCCCAGACGATGGTCTCGTCGGCGGCCGTCTCGGCCAGCAGCTGGCGCGGCGGGACCAGGCAGTTGAGCTCGACCTTGACGCCCAGCTTGACCAGGGCGGCGTGCAGGCCGTCGAACAGCTTGGCGAAGCCGCCCGCCGGCAGGCTGGCCACGAGGTTGGCGGTGCGCCCCGACAGGCCGCGCGGGATGGCGTAGAGCTCGTCCGTCCAGGGATCAGTCGTCTTGGCGCGGGCCAGGGCGGTCAGGTCGGCGGCGGCCGGGAACACCCGGTTGATGGCCATCGGGATCACCGCATCGCCATGCACCAGGGCCGGATCAGCGCCCAGGTGCCAGCGGACATAGTCCTCCAGCGTGGCGGCGATCTCGGGCGGATAGGCGGCCAGACGCGCGGCCAGGCTGTCGTCGGCGGGGGCCTTGACCTTATAGGCCGGGCAGTCGACCGCCGGGCCGCCGAAGTCCCACGTGAAGACGCGGCGGCCGTCGAAGTCGGCGCTCATCGAACCGAAGCGGTTGTCGAAGGTCTCGAACCGCGCGCCGTGGGCGCTCAGGGTCTGGACGATCGGATCGGTCTCGCCGCCGAAATAGACGCAGCCGTCGCGCATCTCGCGGCCGTGGATCAGCTTGGGCCGGGCGACGCCGCCCAGGGCCTCGAAGCGTTCCTGCAGGACGATGTCGCGCCAGCCCAGGCGATGGGCTTCGAAGGCGGCCAGAACGCCCGTCAGGCCGCCGCCGATGATGCGGATGCGTTGCGAGGTCGAGGCGGGGCTCACGCGGTCGCGCCCCAGACCACGAGGTCGCTGTTGGGCGAGACGATCACGCCGTTCTGGACGTTGTCGAACGCCACCTTCAGGGCGGTGGGCTGGGTGAGGCCCAGCTCCTCGACGAGGCGGCGCACCAGGCCGTCCTCGGTGTAGAACAGGTTGAACAGGTCCGCCTCGCCGGTCTCGGGCGTGGCCAGGCGCCAGCCGTTCGGCTCTTCCTCGACGCCCTTGCCGCATCGGAAGTCGTCGATCAGGCGCGTGCGGACAAAGACCTCGGCGCCGGGCGCCAGCCGCGCTCGCGCGGCCGTCAGCACCGCCGTGGCCTGGGCGCTGGTCAGGTAGCAGAGCAGGTTGGGGATCAGCAGCACGTCGATCGGCGCGCCGGGCAGGTCGGGCAGGCCCTTGGAGAGGTCGGCCTCGATCAGGGTGACGTCGTCCCCCAGGTTCCAGCGGCAATCGGCCAGGGCGGCGGCCGAGTAGTCGACATTGGTCAGGTCCCAGCCATAGGCGGCGTAGAGCGACAGGTTGTTGCCCGTGCCACCGCCCAGCTCGACCACCCGGCCGGTCCTCTGGTGCAGGCCACGCTTGAAGAAGTGCCGGGCGATGAACTCGTCCGGATATTTGAGACCGCGGATGTCAGGCAGGGCGCGCATGGTGTCCCGGAGAATCGGGCCGAAGCAGCGAACAACCTGTTAACGATGAGGGTGCGGCGCGAGGCGGGATGTCGCAGGGGGGCAAGCGCCCCCTCCGTCACGCGGCTGCGCCGCGCGCCACCTCCCCCGCAAGCGGGGCAGGAGGGGTGCGATGCCCTCCTCACCCGTGAAACGGGGGAGGTGTCGCGGCGCCGATAGGCGACGTGACGGAGGGGGCGCTTACCGCAACGCCAGAAAAGCCTCCGCCACCCGCTCAGCCCCCCGGCCGTCGCACACCGTCGCGCTGGCGGCCGACAGCGCCGCGCGGCGGCCTGTGTCGGCGATCAGGCCCTGCGCCAACGCCACGAACGCCGCCTCGAAGTCCTCGGCCCCCACATCCAGACACGGCGTAACCCCCGCCGCCTCCAGCGCGCGGGCGGCGGCGATCTGGTTGTCGGCCAGGATCAGGGTCAGGGCCGGCAGGGCCAGGACGCAGCGCTCCCAGGTGGTGGAGCCGCCGGCCCCGATGGCCAGGTCCGCCGCCAGCACCAGGGCCGGCATGTTCTGGGCGTCGATGTGCAGCACAAGGCGCGGGTCCTCGGCGGCCATGGCGCGCAGGGCCGGCAGGCTGGGCGCGGCCCCGCCGACAACGAGATCCAGTGTGATATCGCCCAGGATCGGCGTCAGCAGCGCCACCACCCGGCCGGTGATCCCGCCGACATCGGTCATACCCAGCGACACCAGGATCCGCCGCACCGGACCTAGCTCAGCGCGGCGGGCGAGGGCGGCCTCGCGCAGGGCGACGAAGGCGGGGCGCACCGGCGCGTGGTTCGGACCCAGCAGCAGGCGGGCGTGGGCGGGGACGAGGCCCGCATAGTCTTCGGCCCGGCGCGCGGGCCCTGCGTCCAGCACCAGATCGGCGGCCAGCGGTCGGTCGGCCAGATCGTCGATGACCAGGGTGGGGCGACCCGCCGCGATCCTGCGGTGGTCGTCGGCCGTCAGCGCGTAGTTGTCGAACACCACGGCGTCGAAGGGCTCTGCCGTGTCCGTGCGGGCCATGTCCGGGCCAAAGGCGTCCAGCACCGCCGCGACCTCGGGCGTCGCCAGGAAAGCGCAGGCCGCGCCGCGCGCCTCCAGCGCCCGCGCCAGGGTCAGGGAGCGCATCACGTGGCCCCCGCCGACGCTGGGGCCTGCCGCGCAGACGAAGACGATGCGCAAGCTCATGCCCGCCGGTCGCCGCCGTAGTCCTGCAGGTCCGGCCGGCCGGCGACGAAGGCGCGGATGTCGTCGGAGGTGAAGGCGCGGTTCGTCGGATAAAGGGCGTCATAGACCGCCGCGACGAAGGCGTAGTCGTCGGGTCGGTCGACCGTCCAGCGCACCGCGCCCTGGTCGGGGAAGCACGGCAGCCAGGCGCAGGTCCAGCGCTGCGGCTGGTTCCACAGGTCCCAGGTGACGTGCTCGAAGGCTTCTTTCGTGGTCGCCTCGGCGGCGGCGCGGCGCAGGGCCGCAGCGGTCATCACCTCGACGTCGGTGCCCTTGGGGTGGGCGTGGCCTTCGGGGGTGTTGCTGACATAGTCCGCGCCCTTGGACAGACACAGATCGATCGTGGCGTCGATCAGGCCGGGGTCGGCCAGCGGGCAGTCGGCGGTCAGGCGCACCACGTGATCGGCCGGATGGGCGTCGAGCGCCCCGATGAAGCGCTGCTGCACATTGTCGAGCGAGCCGCGAAACACCGCGATTCCCTCGCGGCGGACGGCGGCCTCGATGGCGTCGTCCTCGGGCCGGTCGGAGGTGGCGACCACCAGCTTGTCGATGCGCTTGGAGCGGGCGACCCGCTCGATCTGCCGCACGATCATCGGCTGGCGCTGGAGGGGCATCAGCACCTTGCCCGGCAACCGGGTGGAGCTCATGCGGGCCTGAAGAATGGCGAGGATCATCCGCTGATTTCACGCGGGTTCGGGGGCGGGGGCAAGGGGGCGAAATGGGGGCGAGGGCGGATGCGGCGAGGGCCGGTGTCTGCGGGACAAATCGCCGCACCCGCGACTTTGGCGTTCGGTGTTCACGCTCGATAGGCTCAGCTTGAGTCGGGACGCTCCGACGGGCGCCGCAGAGGCCTCATGACCCCAGCCAGTCTTTCGGACACACACGCCGTCGACGCTGTTTTGCAGCAGGCGCTCGAAACCGCGCCCGAGGGTTTTGCGTTGTTCGACGCCGAGGATCGCTGCGTCGTCTGGAACGCGCGCTATGGCGAACTCTGGGCCAAGTGGGGCGTCACCCTGACGGCGGGGGCCAGCTTCGAGAGCCTGCTGCGCGCGGGCCTGGCGGCCGGACGCTATCCCGAGGCCGGCGACGACGCGGCGGGCTGGCTGGCCCACAAGCTGAACCTGCGCAAGCTGGACCACACCGAGGAGATCCGCGAAGAGTTCGGCGAGCATCTGCGGTTCGAAAGCCGACGCACGCCCGCCGGCGGCCTCATCACCAGTTGCTTCAACATCACCCAGCTGCGCCGGCGCGAAGTCCAGGCGCTGGCGGCCGGCAGCTTTCTGGACACCATCATCGAGAACACGCCGGCCATGCTGTTCGTCAAGGACGGCGAGACGGGCGCCTTCCTGCTGGTCAACAGGGCCGCCGAAAACCAGCTGGGCGTGCCGCGCGCCGAGCTTCTGGGGCGCAACGACTATGACTTCTTTCCCAAGGAGCAGGCCGACGCCTTCGCCGCCGCCGACCGCCAGGTGATCGATAGCGGCCAGCTCTTCACCATCGACGAAGAGCCGCTGGATACGCCGCACAACGGCCGCCGGTGGCTGCACACCCGCAAGATCGCGATCCCGGGCGAGGATGGGCGTCGCCACCTGCTGGTGATCTGCGAGGACATCACCGAGCGCAAGGCCAGCGCTGCGGCCCTGGCCGAGGCCGTGCAGAAGGCCGAGGCGGCCAGCGTCGCCAAGAGCGAGTTCCTGGCCAATATGAGCCACGAGATCCGCACGCCGCTGAACGGCGTGATCGGCATGGCCGAGGTGCTCAGCCGCACCGCCCTGGACGACGCCCAGCGCGAGATGATGGAGGTGATCCTCAACTCCGGCCGGGCGCTGAACCTGCTGCTCAGCGATATCCTGGATCTGTCCAAGATCGAGGCCCGGGGGCTGGAGTTGTCGCGCGAGCCGCTGGACCTGCGCGAGGCGATCACCGCTGCGGTCGCCGTCTTCAAGGCGGTCGCCGAGAGCAAGGGCCTGGCCTTCCGGCTGACCTTCGCCGACGATTTCCACGACCATGTCCTGGGCGACGCGCTGCGCATCCGCCAGATCGTGGCCAACCTGACCAGCAACGCCGTCAAGTTCACGGCCTCCGGATCGGTGACGATCGAGGCGTGCACAAGGGTCGAGCCTGACGGTCGGATCGACCTGACCGTCAGCGTCCAGGACACGGGCGAGGGGTTCGACAGCGCCATGGCCGATCGGCTCTTCGAGCGGTTCCAGCAGGCCGATGGCTCGGTGACGCGCAAGGTCGGCGGCACCGGGCTGGGACTGCCGATCGCTCGCCGCCTGGCCCGGTTGATGGAGGGCGACGTCTCCTGCGCGGCCCAGCCGGGCAGGGGCGCCACCTTCCTGTTCGAGGCCCGCTTCGTCGCCGACGGACGGCGGCCCCAGCCGGCGCCGGTCGAGCCGCGCGGCGAGGGGACCCTGGATCGGCGCCTGCGGGTGCTGCTGGCTGAGGACCATCCCACCAATCAGAAGGTGATCGGGCTGATGCTGGCCGACGCCGCCGACGTCGTCGTGGCCGTCGACGGCCGGGCTGCGGTCGAGGCCTATGAAAAGGACGCCTTCGACGTGGTGCTGATGGACACCCAGATGCCGGTCATGGACGGCCTAGCCGCCATCGCCGAGATCCGCAGGCGCGAACTCCAGGCGCAGGCGCGGCGCATTCCGATCATCTCGCTGACGGCCAACGCCATGCCCCACCAGGTCCAGGCTTGCCTGGAGGCCGGCGCTGATCTGCACCTGGCCAAGCCGGTCAGCATCCAGGGCCTCTTCGCCACGCTCAGCGCGGCGCTGGAGGTAGGAGCGGGCGGCGAGGGCTCCGTCTAACGGGTGTGGGGAGCCTTCTACAGCGCCGCGAGGCGGGCCGCCTGATCGGCAGGCAGGGAGAGCAAGCCGTTCAAATAGGCCAACGCCGATTGGCACCTGACCGCGTCGGACTGTTGGCGAGGCGCGCCATGGCTCAGGGCCTCCAGCCATCCGGCATCGCCGCCCGCTCGCAGGAACGCCGCCTTGGCCGCTTCGCGGTCTGCCGATGATGGCGCGGCGCGGGTGACGGGGCTCGCCTTGCCCTTCAGCGCGACCTTTAGTCGGTGTTCGCCCTCCAGGGACAGGCGTTTGGCGATGGTGGGCGTGAGCGTGCGCGCCGCGTCGGCGCTGAGGCCGCCAAACTCGACGGACTCATAGCAAGCGCGTGGGCTTACGACGCGCATCTGGTCGATCGCTTCGGCTTGGCGACGGACAAAGCCGAGCAGATCGGGGGTCGGCGCCTGTTTCAGATAGGGTTCGACCCGTCGCCGGATGTCGGAGCCGAACTGAAAGGCGCGCTGGTTGAGGTCGCTCTGTGTCGCGCCGGTCTTGCGCGCTGTGATCATCTCGCTTTCGAAACCGAGGTAGTCTTCGGGATAGGTCTGACGAATGAGCGCCATCAGTTCTTCTGCGCCAGCGTCGCGGGGCTGGGCGCGAAAGGCGTCTCGCTCTGCCTGGCTGATCGCCGAGCCGTTGTGGGATGGCGCGTGGGTTTGAGCAAAGGCCGCCGTCGCCGCCATGAGCGCGATAGAGGCGAGGATCGCCCGATGAACCCGCATGGAATGTTTCCGAATAACAACTTCAGCGCGTTTTATCGCGACAACGCCAAGGTGTCAGCCAAAACGCGGGGCGCGATCTCGATCGCCGCCTCAGTCGCCGCAGCGCTGCTTCATTTTCCTGCTCAGCCGCTCTGGCCGCCGCCTATCGCGGCGGCGCCTTCCGATGCGGCTTGGCTCGCATCGAGAGCCAGAACGACGTCTTACTCGCCCCGACGCGGCTTTTTCTTTTCAATCGAATAGCCGCGCATGAAAAACCAATGCACGCCGAACGCGCTGATCATGAAGAGCCAGATGATCAACTGAGCTTGGAAGTATCGGTCCATCTAATCCTCCACGCCGTTGAGAATGTAATGCACGCCACCTTGCAGGGCAATGAAGCCGACCAAGCCGCCCAGCATGAGCCATGGGTTGGACTGCCCTGACGCTAGCGGCTGCAACAGGGCCGAACCCAAGAACGCGATCGAGCCGGCGTTACAGGTCGCCGCCAGCGCTTTGCGCTGTTCGTTACGGGCGGCCTTTCCGGGTGGGGGTGTGATCCGCAGCTCAATCATGGCGTGAACATTGCGGGAACATTCGCGCGCCGGCAACGAGAAAAATCAGGATTTCGGCTTAGCCGCGCGAGGCTTGCGAACCTTCGGCGCGGCGGCTTCGGTCGGCGCCTTGGCCTCAGCGCCGGGGCGGGCCTTGGGCTTGGGCTTGGGCTTCGCCACAACCGCCGGTTCGACCTCAGCCGCCGCCTGCGGAACCTCCACCCCGATCCTGGCCAGCACCTCGCGCGCGGCGCGGTCGGTTTCGTTGACGGGGTCGTAGGTCCAGCCGTGGAAGGCGCCGCCATAGGGGCGGGCCGCGCCCTGGCGTTCCAGCTCCTCGTGGAACATGCGGAACTTCAGGCTGGAGCCGTCCATCTTCAGCACGAAGACCGGCTTGCCGGTCGAGGCCGCTTCGGTGGCCATGTTGGTCGAGTCCTCGGTGACGAGGATGTAGTCGGCGGCCGCCAGGAAGGCGAAGTACGGGTTGGGGCCCTCGCCGTTCCAGACCATGCCGGGCAGGTGGCGCAGGCGGGCGGTCATCAGGGCGCGGGCGGTCTCGGGCGTACGGCGCGAGAAGGTCATCAAGAGGCTGCCGCCGTCCTGCTCCAGCGGGATCTGGATCGCGTGGGCGATCTGGGCCGCGCGCTCGCTGGAGAGGTCGAAGGCCTTGGACTTGCCGCCCACCAGCACCGCCACGCGCGGGCGGGGCAAAGGATCGATCAGCTCTTTGAAGGCCTCATACTCGGCGGCCAGGCGCTCAGGGGTCACCCGGTGCGGCGAGCCGGTGATCGGGAAGATGTTGTCGCCCGACATGCGGTCGTGCTTGGGCGGGATCACCAGGTCGAACATGTGCGGCGGCACGCGCGGGTCCTGGATCTGGACCACAAAGCTCTTGCCCCCCGACCAGCGCTTGGCGCGGATCGACAGGGGCAGGGTGGCGCGGCCGGCGGCGATCCACAGGTCGGGCCAGTCGTCGGGGTTGCGGCTGGCGGGAAGGCCGCTTTCCGGCGTCAGCCAGCGCTTGGGCAAGAGGTTCAGCCACCAGGGCAGGCGGCCGATATTGCCTTGCCAGCCCACGCGCTTGACCGTGACCTCGCAGGGCACGAGGCGCGAGAGCGCTTCGGACAGGCCCACCACCTGGGCCTCGATACCGGCGCGACCGTCGGACACGGCCCACACCTTCAGCGGCGTGGTCTTCGACGGAGACGGTTGGGCCTTGGTCAAATCATCGATCCCGAAAGCGCCAAACAGGCAGGCGGCAAACGAAACAAGGCCGCTAAGCTAGCGGCCTCGTTCCGTTGAACCCAACTTGTGGCGTTGCTGAGGCGGAGGGCCGCCTTACAGCCACTCCACCTTGAGGATCTCATAGGCCTTGACGCCGCCGGGCGTGTTGACCTCGACCACTTCGCCGACTTCCTTGCCGATCATCGCGCGCGACAGCGGCGAGGACAGCGAGATGCGGCCCGACTTCACGTCGGCCTCGTGGTCGCCCACGATCTGGTAGCGCGCCTCTTCCTCGGTGTCCTCATCGACCACCGAGACCGTGGCGCCGAACTTCACCTGCTTGCCCGAAAGCTTGGACACGTCGATGACCTGGGCGCGGGCGATCTTGTCCTCGATCTCGGCGATCTGGCCTTCGATCCAGCCCTGACGCTCCTTGGCGGCATGGTACTCGGCGTTTTCCGACAGGTCGCCATGCGAGCGCGCTTCGGCGATCGCCGCGATCACGGCCGGTCGTTCGACGGTCTTCAAACGCTTCAGTTCTTCGTCGAGGGTCTGATACCCCGCGACGGTCATCGGCACTTTTTCCATTGCGGATTTTAGCTCGGACGCCTTGGGAGGAAGATCTTCCAGTCGCGGGCGCGCGCAACCAGGGGCTGGAAGGATAGGCGCCCGGTTTGGCTAAAGCAAGGGGGCCACGCTCCGGCGTTCGGCGCGGGGGTGCGCGCCGTCGCCTGGCTTGACCTCAGGCCACCCGCCGCGAGGACGGCGCGACATGACCCCGGGGCAGGTCGAACTGGCGCACCAGCTCGGCCAGCTGGGCCGCATCGGTGTTCAGGGTCTGGGTGGCGGCCGAGGTCTCTTCGACCATGCCGGCGTTCTCCTGCAGCACTTGATCCATCTGGTTCACCGCGCCGTTGATCTGGGCCAGGCCGTGGGCCTGTTCCTGGGCCGAGGCGGCGATGGTGCGGACCAGGCCGTCGATCTCGGCGATCTGGGCGACGATCCGTTCCAGCGCCTCGCCGGTGCGGCCCACCAGGTTGACGCCGGCCTCGACCTGCTGGGTCGAGTTCGAGATCAGGGCGCGGATCTCCTTGGCGGCCTCGGCCGAACGCTGGGCCAGGGCGCGGACCTCTTGCGCGACGACCGCGAAGCCTCGTCCGGCCTCGCCCGCGCGGGCGGCCTCGACGCCGGCGTTGAGGGCCAGAAGGTTGGTCTGGAAGGCGATCTCGTCGATCACGCTGATGATCTGGCTGATCGACTGCGAGGACTCCTCGATGACGGTCATGGCCGACACGGCCTGCTCGACCACCTCGCCCGAGCGGCGGGCGTCGTCGCGGGCGCGGCTGACCACGTCGGCGGCCTTGTTGGCGCCGCTCGCGGTCTGGCCCACCGTGGCGGTGATCTCGTCCATCGCCGCGGCGGTCTCTTCCAGGCTGGCGGCCTGGCGCTCGGTGCGGCGCGACAGGCTGACGGCGGCGTCGGCGATCTGGTCGGCGCCGGCGCGCACGCCGCTGACGCGGTCCTCGATCACCGAAAGCGCGTCGGCCAGCTTGCCGGCGGCGGTGTTGAAGTCGCTGCGCAGCGGCTCATAGGCCTCGGCGAAGCGGTCGGTCAGGCGCAGGGTCAGGTCGCCGCGCGCCAGGTGCGACAGGCCCTGGCCAAGAGCGGCGATGGCGTCATCGCGCTGGGCTTCCTCGCGCTCGCGGGCGGCGGCGGTGCGTGCGCGGATCTCTTCCTGCGAGCGGCGGGCGTCCTCGGCGGCGTCATTGGCGGCGCGGGCTTCGCCGACCGCGTCCTCGGCCTTGGCGCGCGCCGTCGACGCGACCGCGAACATGTTGTTGACGCTGGCGGTGACGGCGATCAGGGCGCCGGCCTCGACGATCAGGATCACGGCGTGAACGATGACGCGGCCCAGATTGGCCGAGCCGGGGAACACCAGGTTGGGCGCCAGGTACGACAGGCCCAGGTGATGCACGGCCACCGTCGCGGCGGCGGCGGCGATCACCACCCAGTCGCAATAGACGACCAGCAGAGCCAGGGCCGCGAAATAGGCCATGTGCATGTCGGTCTGCCAGGCGTGGCCGCCCAGGGCCGCGACCAGCAGGGAGACCTGCGCCATCAGCGCCACGCCGACCATGGCGCGGCCGCCAGAGCCCTGACCGCCGAACTTCCAGGCCAGGGTCGCGCCCGTGGCGACCAGGGCGGCCGCCAGCGCCACGCCCAGGATCGGCTCCTGCACGGCCAGGCGCGCGCCCAGCACGATCGGGATCATCAACCAGGCCAGGGCGATGATCAGCTTGCCGCCGACCTGACGTTGGGCGTCGAGGCTGGAAAAGGCGATATTCATGACTCTACAGGCTCCGGGGCCGCAGGCGCGCAAGCGCCGGCGAGGGCGGGATCAAGCAACAGCAGCGCGCCGGCGGTCCGGGCGCGCTGGTTCAGCGTGGCGGGGTCGCCGCGCAGAATGACGATGAAGGCGGCGCCGCCGGCGCCGGAGATGTCGCCCGCGCTTCCCGCCGCGCCGACGACGCGCGCGGGGTCCCACCAAGGGGGGAACACCGCCGCCACGCGGCCGGGCGTGCTCGGCTGGGCGTTCACGGCCACGGCCGCGAAAAGGCTCAGAACAACGCCTAGGGTTGAAAAGGCGAGCGGGCCAACGACCGCGGCGAAGCGGCGGGTCGTTGGGGCTGGCGTGTTCACAGGGCGCGATCTCCACTGGACGGGCGGATTAACCGCACAGTCCTTGTGGATAACTTCGTCTATCACTCTTGTTAGACGGTTAACGCGCGTACTCGGCGGCGCTTGGTCGCAGGGTGCGCGCCCCATCTTGATCAAGGTCAAGACGGGGCGCGGATCGCCGAGAGTCTTTCGGCTTCAAAGGGCGCCATCCAAGCCCGACAGGCCCTGACGCCGACCTCGCGCCGCCTTGCCTCAGCCCTCGTTGGAGACGGTGTTGATCATCCACGGGATCCCGAACTTGTCGGTGAAACTGCCATAGCCCTTGGACCAGAAGGTCTCGGCGAAGGGCATGCCGATCTGGCCGCCTTCCGACAGGGCGTCGAACACGCGGCGGGCTTCGGTCGGGTCATCGGTGTGGAAGGTGACGTCGAAGCCGTTCTTGGGCTTGTCGATATTGGGAGCGAACTCGGGCGGCATGTCCGCGCCCATGATCGCCTGGTCGGCCACGTCCAGCCAGGCGTGCATCAGCCAGTCCTTGTACTTGGGGTCCATCGGCGGGCCGTCGGGCGGGCCTTCGCCGTACGGGTAGGCGGCGGAGATCTTGCCGCCCAGGACCTGGGCGTAGAACTCGAAGGCTTCTCGGCATTGACCCTGGAAGCTGAGGCTGGTGACGATCTTCATGGCGTTCCTCCTTGTGCCGGCCCCAAGCCTAGCGTCGGCCCGTGTCGCTTTTTGGCAGCAAGCGCTCAGGCGTAGTCGTAGGGGCCGCCGCGCTGCAGGGCGCGCTGATAGGCGGGGCGGGCGTGGATGCGGTCCAGGAACGCCTTGATCCTTGGGCGATCGGCCGCCCCGGCGCGCTGGGCGGCGGCCTCGAGCGGGAAGCTCATCATGATGTCGGCCCCGGTCAGCTCCGCGCCGGCGAACCAGGTCGCCTTCGACAGTTCCGCCTCCCAGTAGTCGATATGGGCCTTCAGCTGCGGATCGACGAAGCCCTTCTGGGCGCGGGCGGCGATCGACTTGACCAGGCCCTTCATCAGGGCGGGCGCGCGGGCGGGCAGGGCGGTGAACACCAGCTTCATCAACAGCGGCGGCATGGCCGAGCCCTCGGCGTAGTGCAGCCAGTAGGTGTAGCGCAGGCGCTCGGGCGTGCCCGGCGTCGGCGTCAGGCGGCCCCCGCCGTACATGGCGATGATGTACTCGACGATGGCGCCGGTCTCGGCCAGCACCGTGTCGCCATCGGTGATCACCGGCGACTTGCCCAGCGGGTGGATGGCCCGGAGCTCCGGCGGCGCCAGCATGGTCTTGGCGTCGCGCTGATAGCGCTTGATCTCGTAGGGCAGCTCCAGTTCCTCGAGCAGCCAAAGCACGCGCTGGCTGCGGGAATTGTTAAGATGGTGAACGACGATCATCTGGGGCCGGACCTTTTTTCCGCTGCGGTCCCGGACGATGGTCCGGCGTTCAAGTTTCAGCAAGATTTACCATGCCTTCTCACGCCCCAGTAGAGTGAGGGGGGCGTAAGGATGACCGGAGCGTTCAAGCGGTTGTCTCTGGCGGGCAAGCTGATGGCGGCCGGGGGCGGGGCCCTGGGCGTGCTGCTGGTGGCGGCCTCGCTGCTGATCACCTGGAGCAGCAATGTCGCGGTGCGGGATCTGGCCGAGCGCTACGCCGCCAGCATGACCGGCGAGAGCGCCCAGGGCGTCAAGACCGACCTGGACGCCGCCGATGCGGTGGTGCGGTCCTCCGCGGCGCTGTTCGCGGCCAGCTACGAGGCCGGCCAGCGGGATCGCGCGGTCTATATGGCTCAGCTCAAGCCGGTCTCGACCGCCGCCGACGCCATGCTGGGCGGCTGGCTGATGTTCGAGCCGAATGTGCTGGGCGACGACGCGGCCTTCGCCGGCAAGACCGAGCTGGGCTCGACCGCCAGCGGCCGTTTCATCGGCTACTGGGTGCGCGAGGGGCAGGGCCTGGCGATCTCGGGCGGCGAGGACGGCGAGTTCGGCGAGGACTTCTACAAGACCAGCTTCGCCAGCGGCCGTCCGGCGGTGATGGAGCCCTATTCCGACAACGTCGCCGACGGCGGCGGCCAGAAGCAGGTCCTGATGACCTCGATCACCTATCCGGTCATGGCCGGCGGGCGGGTGATCGGCGTGATGGGCGCGGACCTGGCCCTGGACGACATCGCCGCGCGGCTGAATGCGCTGAAGCCCTTCAACGACGGCCGCGCCATGCTGGTCTCGCCGGGCGGCCTGTGGGTGTCGCACCCGGAGGCGGCGCTGCGCATGAAGCCTTACGCCGACGCGGGTCTGGACGTGGTCCGCCAGGCGATGGCCGACGGCAAGCCCGCCATGATCTCGGGCGTCACGATCAACGGCCAGAAGGCCCAGCGCCTGGTGGCGCCGGTGCGGCTGGCCTCGGGCGCGACCTGGGCCATGGTCGTCGATGTCAGCGAGGCGGCGCTGCTGGCGCCCGCCCGCCGTCTGGCGCTGGGCCTGGCGATTGGCGGCCTCGTGCTGCTGGCCGCCGCCCTGGGCGTGCTGGCCGTGACCTCCCGCGCCCTGATCGCCCGCCCGCTGCTGGCCCTGCGCGAGACGGTGAAGGGTCTGGCCGAGCATCGTTACGATCGCCCAGTGGCCGAGACCGAGCGCGCCGACGAGATCGGCGCGATCGCGCGAGCGCTGGAGACCTTGCGCGCCGAGCTGGCGCGGGCCCAGGCGCTGCGCGACGAGCAGGATGCTCTGCGCCGTGCGGCCGACGCCGATCGCGACCGCGCCGCGGCGCTGACCCTGTCGATCGACGAGCAGACCGACGTGGTCAGCCAGGTGGGCGAGGCCCTGGCGGCCGTGGCGGCGGGCGACCTGTCGCGCCGCATCGCCGGGCCGTTCGCGCCGGTCTACGAGCCCCTGCGTTGCGACTTCAACACCGCCGTCGCCAGCCTGGAGCAGGCGATCGGCGAGATCGCCGAGGCGGCTGACGCCATCGGTTCGGCCGCCGACACCCTGTCTACCGCCTCGGGCGAGCTGGCCCGTCGCACCCAGCGCCAGGCCCGGGGTCTGGAGCGGGCCGCCGGGTCGCTGAACGCGGTCACCGGGGCGATGGGCGGCGCGGCCGCTGACGCTGACGAGACCCGACGCCTGGTCGCCTCGGCGCGGGGCGAAGCCGACCAGGGCGGCGCGGTCGTGGGCGAGGCCGCCCAGACCATGGGCCAGATCGACGCCTCTTCGCGTCGCATCGGCGACATCGTGGGCCTGATCGACGAGATCGCCTTCCAGACCAACCTTCTGGCCCTCAACGCCGGGGTCGAGGCCGCGCGGGCGGGCGAGGCCGGACGTGGCTTTGCGGTGGTGGCCCAGGAGGTCCGGGCCCTGGCCCAGCGCTCGGCCGACTCCGCGCGCCAGATCAAGGGGCTGATCGGCGAGTCCGGGGCCAGCGTCGAGGCCGGGGTGGCCCTGGTCGAGCGCACCGGACAGGCGCTGCACGGGGTGGCGGGTCGGATCGTCGGCATCGACGCCGCCGCCAGCCGCATCGCCGAGTCCCTGCGCGACCAGGCCCGCGACCTGACCGCCGTCAACGCCGAGGTCTCGGAGATCGAGCGCTTCACCCAGGAAAACCTGAGCATGGTCGAGAAGGCCCGCGTGGCCGACGAGGCTCTGGCGGGGCAGGGCGCGCGGCTGATGTCGCTGGTCGGCCGGTTCCGTCTGGGGCGCGGCGCGATCAGGCGCGCCGCCTAAGGATTAGACGCCTCAGGCCGAGGCGGTTTCGATCTCTTCCATGACGGCCGTGCGCCAGCCCTTCTCGAGGGTCCAGGCGGCGATACCCAGCCACAGCAGGCCCAGGAACGCGTGGCCGCGCTGCCAGTAGCCGACATCGTAGCCGGTGCGGACGTTCCAGACCCCGGTCAGCAGGGCGAAGACCAGCAGCAGGCCCAAGAACCAGCCCAGCGAGAACTGGGCGAGGCGGCGGTAATCGGGTTTGCCCCACAACGCCCAGGCGGCGAACAGCGGGGCGAACTGGATGCCCAAGCCCACGCCGCAGGCGCGGTGCATCGGGTCTGGCCAATGGAAGATCCCAGCGAAGATCGCGCCCAGGCCCGTCAACGCCACGAACAGGCCCGCAAAGGCCGAGACGACCCGCCGGCCGCCGGCGTGCTCCAGCGCATGGGTGAAGCCCGCGCCGGCGAACAGCCCCGCGATCCCGGCGATCACCATGCCGTAGTTGAAGATCTCGGGCATCGGCGCCTCGGGCCCGCCCAGCTCGCTGATGAACTGCGCGCCCGCGTCGAAGCCGGGAAACAGCTGCTGGGCCAGCCACACGTCGGCCACCATCAGGGCCGGCGCGATCACGCCGATCTTCAGGTAGGCGCCGGTGCGGGCGGTCAACAGATCAGTCCTGATTTAAGAGACGTCTAGAAATCGCGCGGGGCGGCGGCGGGGTCAATCCAGCTCATCCGCCAAAAAACCTGTGTCATCCCGGCCGGACCCCGGCGACAGCCGGGGGGAGAGCCGGGACCCAGGGGCAAGCAGCTGTGCGCCGGCCCCTGGGTCCCGGATAGCCTCTGCCAGGCTTCCGGGATGACACACCAAGCCCCTACTTCGCCGCCGACGGGTGGCCGGCCGGGGCGAAGGCGCCGCCGAAGAAGTCGCCTTTCTTCCAGACCGGGCGGGCCGGGGTGTTGGCCAGCTCGCGAGCGATCTCGTAGTTGACCAGCGCAAAGCGCGCGGCCGCCTGGTAGTCGATCGGCTGCTTCAGGTCGTCGGCGGGGTTGTGGTAGTTGGTCTTCAGGAACGTCGTGAAGGCCTTCTCGCCGCCGCTCTGGAAGCCGGTCATCAGGAACACCGACGGCACGCCCTGTTCGACGAAGCGGTAGTGGTCCGAACGGGTGAACAGGCCTTCTTCCGGCAGCGGATCGCCCGAGACGCCGATGCCGACGCGGCCGGCGGCGCGCTTGACGACGTCGCCGATGGTCGAGCGGTCAGAGCCAAACGCGATGACGTCGCTGAACGGGTACAGCAGGACCGGCATGTCCAGGTTCACATTGGCCGCGATGTCGGCCTTCTTCACCGTCGGGTTGTTGGCGAAGTAGTCCGAGCCGACCAGGCCCTTTTCCTCGGCGGTCACCGCCAGCAGCACGATCGAGCGCTTGGGGCGGATCTTGCTGTTCTTGAAGCCGCGCGCGACCTCCAGCAGGGTGGCGATGCCCGAGGCGTTGTCCAGGGCGCCGTTGTTGATGGCGTCCTCGCCGGGCTTGGCGTTTTGCCGGACGCCGATGTGGTCCAGGTGCGCCGACAGGATGATCGTCTGGGCCTTCAGGGTCGGGTCCGAACCCTCGATCATGCCGACGACGTTGCTGCTCTCGCTCTTCTGGATCTCGGTCTTGAGCGTGATCTTGACCTTGGTGGCCAGGGCGAAGCCCTTGACCGCGCCTTCCGGCTTCTCGGCCTCGGCCATGGCGGCGTCCAGCGAGCCCGTCGCGCCGGCGAACAGCTTGGCCGCGCCGGCCTGGCTGAGCGAGGCCAGGGCCGGGGCGCCCGGCGCGCGGATGGAGCCGACGTCCTGGGCGTTACGCCACACCACGCGCCAGGCCTTCATGCCGGCCACGCCCGCCTTGAACGGACGACGCTTCTCGCCGCTGGCGGTCGACAGGGTGATGACGCCCACGGCGCCGCGCTTCTCAGCCTCGGCGCGCTTGGTGTTGGGGCTGCTCAGGTGCGCGCGTTCTTCGGTCTGGATCGAGGCCGGCGCGCCGCCCAGCATGACGACGATCTTGCCCTTCACGTCCAGGCCCGCATAGTCGTCGCGGTTGCGGGTGGGGTCGACCACGCCGTAGCCGACGAACACCACCGGCGCTTCCACCGTCAGGTCGGCGGCCTGGGCCTGGGGCGTGGGTAGGAAGTCGTCGCCGAAGGTCAGGGCGACGCTCTGGCCGTCCGCGCCGGTGACCGTCATGGCGCCCTCGCCGGCGGGGCGGAACGAGATCAGCGGCACGCGCTGCAGGTAGCTGCCGTTGTCGGCGGCCGGCTTGACGCCCAGCAGGGCGTATTGCGCGGCCACATAGTTGGCGGCGATGTCGTAACCGCGCGTGCCGGCTTCGCGGCCTTCCAGCAGGTCGTCGGCCAGGAAGGCCATGTGGGTCTTGATGATGTCCGCCGACGGGGCGAAATCCGAAACCGGCGCGGCCTTCTTGGTCGCCTTCGGGGCGGCCTTCTGAACGGCGGCCGGCTTGGCCGGCGTTTGCGCCAGCACGGGTTGCGCGACCAACAGCAGGGCGGCGCTGGCGAGCGCGGCGCGACGCATAAACGACATGACTTGAGACGCTCCTCGGGCGTGTAGCCAAAATTATGATTGGTTCTGGAGGCGAACTGGCCCCAATCCCCCGCGGCGCGGACCCCCAAGCCCGCGACGGCGGCGAACCATGTCGAGCCTGTGACAGCTTGTCGAGACGCGGGAGTCTGAACGTTTTGTAATCTTGGGCAGGTTTTGGCGTGAAGAACGGTGTTCTCGCCAGGCGCTTCCGCCCGTACGGCGACCCCGGCACGCAATGATCGCTGGGTGTGGCGTCAGCGGCAGATTCGACCGGCCCAAACCCCCTCGACCGGGCCTGAGAGTGTTAACGCGTGGCAAAAAACATGACCGAGGCGTGAATTTTACCATCTCTCCTCGCGGGGGCTTAACCCAACCGGCCGGATAACCCTCGCCAAGCAGAGAGGACAATGTCCATGCAGGCCCTATCCATCGCCGCCTCGGGGATGCTCGCCGCCGCCGACCGGCTCAGCGCCAGCGCCCAGCGCGTGGCCGCCGGCGAGCAGCAGGCCGAGAAGAACGCCGCGCCCCGCGACGTCGACTACGTCAAGGAGCGCGTCGAGCAGATCGGCGCGTCCACCGACTTCAAGGCCAATGCGGCGGTCGCCCGCACGGCCGACAAGATGACCGGCGCCCTGCTCGACATGAAGGTCTGAGCGCCGAGACTAAAGAGATCGGGTTCGAGCCCGTCCATCCCTTCCGGACATGTGTCCGGGCGATGGGCTCCGCCCGCCGGACGCCAGCCAGCGCCCCCCATTGCAGCGGGCGTCCGGTCGCCGCCTCCCGCTTTGCCCCCTAGTCTTGCGGGAGGCGGCCCCTACCTTGACGGGCCTTGTTCGCCCGGGGCTGCAGCCAAAACACCCGATTTCCCCGGCGAATGCCGGGGCCCAGATTCATCCGGGTCGGTTTGGGTGGGCGCGCCATACGGCCTTGCCAGCGCTTCGATGACGGCGGGTTCGATCTGGACCCCGGCATTCGCCGGGGAGGTCGGACGGTTGGGTTGAAGTCGCCACGCCCCGGAAAAAGAGGAGAGGGGCGCAGGCCTCACCCCGGCGTCAGCACCATTTTCAGCGCGCCGGCCTCGCGGCTCTCGAACAGGCGGTAGGCCTCAGGCCCGTCGCTGAGCGGCATGCGGTGGCTGATGTATTTCTCGGGGCGCAGGCGTCCCGACCGTACCAGCGGGAACAGCGCCGGCAGTTCCTCGGGCACCGAGCAGGTCCCCACCCGGAAGGTCAGGCCCGCCCCGAAGGCGCGCTCCAGCGGGAACGCAAAGCGCTTGGCCTGCTGCACGCCGATCACCGAAACCACGCCGCGCGGCCGCACCAGGCGCAGGGCCGCATCCACCGTGGCCTCGCCGCCGACCGCCTCGATCACGCAGTCCAGACCGCGCCCCTTGGTGTCCTCGCGCACGCGCGCCAGGGCCTCGTCGGGATGCAGGGCGATGGCGCCGGCCTCCTCCGCCAGCGCCCGGCGAGCGGGCAGGGGATCGACGGCGTAGACGACGTGCGCACCCATCACATAGGCGCTCTCGACCGCCATCAGGCCGATGGGGCCAAGGCCGATCACCGCCACGCTGGCGCCCGGCCGCACCTCGGCGTTGCGAGCCCCGAACCAGGCCGTGGCCAGGGCGTCGGTCATCATCAGCGCCTGGTCCATCGAGACGCCGTCGGGCACCGGCACGGCGTTCATGTCGGCGGCCGGCACGCGCACGGCTTCCGCCTGCGAGCCCTGCAGCCGCGCCGACAGGCCATAGCAGGCGCCCTGGCCGTTCTCGCAGGTCTGGATCACCCCCGACAGGCACGAGCGGCAACGCCCGCAGCCCACCGCAGCCGGCAGCATGACCTTGTCGCCGACCTTCAGCCGCTGGACGCCGCGCCCGACCTCGACCACCTCGCCGACCGCCTCGTGGCCGACGCAGAACCCGAGGTCCTCCGAGAAGCCATGGCCGTGATAGATGTGCAGGTCCGAGCCGCAGATCGAGCAGGCGGTGACCTGGACGATCGCGTCGCGGTCCGACTGGGGCGTGGGATCGTCCATGCTCTCGTACCGGACGTCACGGGCGCCGTGGTATCGCAGGGCTTTCATTGTTCTTCTCCCCTCAAAGCGACAGGCCGCCGTCGACCACCAGGGTGTGGCCGGTGACGTAGGACGCCAGCGGCGAGGCCAGGAACAGCGCCGCGCCGGCCATGTCGGCGGGCGTGCCCATCCGGCGCTGCGGGATGGCGGCCAGGGCCCCGGCCAGGCGCTCGGGGCTCTGCGTGGTGACCTTGGTCAGCTTTGTCTCGACGAGGCCCGGCGCCAGCCCGTTGACCCGCACCCCCTCGGGCGCCCAGGCCTGGCCCAGGGTCTTGGTCAGGCTGATCGCCCCGGCCTTGGACGCCGCATAGGCCGGGTTGCCGATATTGGCCGAGAGCCCCGAGATCGAGCTGACGAAGATGACGCTGCCCTGGCTGGCCGTGAGCGCGGGTTTGAAGCGGCGGGCGCAGTGCATCAGGCTGTCGAGATTGACCGCCATCACCCGGTCCCAGCCGGGCCGCTCGAACTCGCCGCGCTTGTAGACGACCGTGCCCTGGCACAGCACCAGCACGTCCAGGGTGTCGAACGGCGCGGGGGCGGCCGCGATGGCGTCGGGATCGCCGACATCGACCTGAGCGTAGGCAAGGCCGGTCAGGTCAGAGCCTTCCGCCGGATCATAGTCCCCGGCGCTGGCCCGCGTGCCCCAGACGGCGACGTCCGCGCCGCGCGCCTTGAACGCGTGCGCGATCCCGTTGCCGATCCCGCTGGACCCGCCGACGACCAGCACCCGTCTGCCGGTGAAATCGGTGTCGTCGATCATCCCCGCGTCCTCCCTTTTTCAGGAGGATAGGCGCGGGTGACGTAGCGGAGGTCAAAACTTTGAATCCCTCTCTCTTTGAGAGAGGGAGGGGCCCGCCGCGGAGCGGTGGGAGGGTGAGTGGTTACGGCGTCGGCGGGAAACCTGGCTCGCCTCTGTTGGTGGCCGTGGAGACCTAGTGGATGAAAACGGGGAGACGTGCATGAGCTTCCCAGCCGACGGGGGCCATGTTTATTTCCAGACGGAAGCTGGAAGCGCGCCATGTCGAACACGCTAGGTCTGGATGACGATCTCGATCCCGTTGAGGCGGTGGTGAGTCTTGAGAGGGCCTTCGGGCTTAGGATCAGCGACACAGAGGGGGCGGCTTGTCGCACCGTCGGCGACATCTACGACCTTCTCCAGTCGCGGTTCGCCGGAAAGATAGGCGAGCCGGGAGCGTGCATGACCTCCATGACCTTCTACCGTCTTCGCCGATCGCTACGCGTTATGCGCCCAGAGGGAGATTGGCGGCCGGACACCGTATTGAAGGCCTATGTCGGCTGGAATGCTCGAGCCTTCTTGGCGACACTTGGACGTGCCAGTGATCTCCGGATGCCTGAGCCTAACGGGCGTTGGGTGGGCGGCGTTGGGTCTATCCTGGTGCTTCTGGCGATCATTGGCGTCGCGATCGCGGGGATCAAAGGCGCGCCGATACTCGGTCTGACTTCGGTCGCCATGCTCGTCGTTGGCGCCGTGCTCCTTCGCATCGATCCGGGCGCACTACCCGAGGATTGCACCACGCTCGGCGGCCTCGCCGTCAAAGTCGGCGCACTCAATTACGGAACTCTCGCGGACGCGGGTGGCGCGGTGCGTCCTAACGATCTCTGGGGCGCTATGGTCGAGGTGCTGTCGGCGCAGAGCGATCTTCCCGCGTCGGAGATCCGCCGGGATACGCTGATCCTTCAGAGTGCGCTTGCTCGTGTTTGACGAGAGCGCAGCACACCGGCAGTCGGCGTAACCACTCACCCTCCCGCGCCTTTCGGCGCGGGCCCCTCCCTCTCTCGAAGAGAGAGGGGTTTTGTGGGCTTGCCTTACTTCGCCGCGTCCATCAGGCCGGCGAACCGCTCGAACAGGTAGAGGCTGTCCGTCGGGCCGGGCGAGGCTTCGGGGTGGTGCTGCACGCTGAACACCGGCTTGCCGTCCAGGGCGATGCCGGCGTTGGTGCCGTCGAACAGCGAGACGTGGGTCTCTTGCACCGGGGCGGGCAGCGAGGACGAGTCCACGGTGAAGCCGTGGTTCATCGAGACGATCTCGACCTTGCCGGTGGTCAGGTCCTTGACCGGGTGGTTGGCGCCATGGTGGCCCTGGTCCATCTTCACGGTCTTGGCGCCGAGGGCCAGGGCCAGCATCTGGTGGCCCAGGCAAATGCCGAACACCGGCTTGCCGCTGGCGACCAGCGTCTGAATGACCGGAACCGCATACTCCCCCGTGGCGGCCGGGTCGCCCGGGCCGTTGCTCAGCAGCACGCCGTCGGGGTTGCGGGCCAGGATGTCCTCGGCGCTGGTCGAGGCCGGCACCACCGTGGCGCGGGCGCCGACATGGGCCAGGGCGCGCAGGATGTTGCGCTTGACGCCATAGTCGATGACCACGACCTCGTACTTGGGCTTGTCGAGCTTGGCGTAGCCTTCCGGCCACGACCACAGGCCCTCGTCCCAGGTGAAGGTCTGGGTGGTCGAGGCGTCCTTGGCGAGATCCAGGCCCTCGAGGCCGGCCCAGGCCTTGGCCTTGGCGACCAGGGCGGCGAGGTCGAACTTACCCTCGGGCGAATGGGCGATGACGCCGTGCGGCATGCCGGTCTCGCGGATCTTGCGGGTCAGGGCGCGGGTGTCGATCCCGGCCAGGCCGATGACGCCGCGCGTCTTCATCCAGGCGTCGAAGTCGCCGCCGGCGCGCCAGTTGGCCTGCTGGGTGGGGACATCACGGAACAGGGCGCCGCGGGCGGCCGTCTCGGCCACGCCGGTGATCTGCTCGACGTCTTCGCTGTTCACCCCGACATTGCCGACATGCGGGAAGGTGAAGGCCACGATCTGGGCCATGTAGGACGGGTCGGTCAGGATCTCCTGATAGCCGGTCATGGCGGTGTTGAAGCACACCTCGCCGACCGCGTCGCCGACCGCGCCGCAGCCCAAGCCTTGCAGGATCGTGCCGTCGGCCAGGGCCAGAACGCCAGTCACGCCGGGGAGAAGGTCTTGGGACATTCTATGGAGCGCTCCTGAACGCGGCTTGGCCCGGAATTGGGCGGTCATTTTCGCAAAAAGACGGACCCGGGGTAACCCCCGTCCGGCCCCCGCGCGTCGGGGCGTCTTCTTGCAAGAAAGCGGACGGGCTTTGGGCCCGTCCGCCGCGCAAACGGCGCGGTGTCTAGGGCCTGGGGGGGAGGGGGTCAACCCCTGTTGATCACGGGCTTTTGCCGCACCGCCACATTCCCGTGATCGGCGAACGCACGCCCTCGCGCGACGGCGCCCAAACCCCTTATGGTGCAAGGCTTCCAGGCTAGAGCCTCGCGCGTCAAAACGGAATCGTTTTGACGCGATAACGAGGCTCTAAATCAAACACTTAGAGCGTGACTCGCGCCGAAACCGGTTCCCACTTTCGGCGTCACGCTCTATCGAAGCGCGACGATCACGGGAGGGTGGCCCATGCTCGAGTTGCGTCCCAATTGCGAATGCTGCGACCGCGATCTGCCGCCGGGCAGCGACGCGGCCCGAATCTGCACCTTCGAGCACACCTTCTGCATGGACTGCGCCGAGCGGTTCGAGGACCTGTGCCCCGATTGCGGCGGCGGGCTGGTGGCCAGACCGATCCGGCCCGAGAGCCAGCTGCACCGCTATCCGGCCTCGCTGCGGCGGGTCACCCGGGGACATGGCGCCTATCGCGCGGCCCGGCCCAGCGCGGCCCCGCCGACCCCCCGCGCCTGACCATCAGCGACCGGCCGCCGGCGCTTGACAGCGCGCGTGCGGACGTGAAATGGCCTGGACAGTTTCCGGGATAGACGCGGCTTATCCTCCAAAGTGGTCAGGACTGTTGGCCCGACATTCCCGGTGCCTGACCCGCGCCCAGCGCGGCGCCGATGACGACGAAATCGGGACGCTAACGCCGCATTTGGGCGACCTGGATTGCAAAATCCACAGATCACAAAGCCCTTTTACCGCCTGAAGACATCTGTCCCTCGCACCAAAAAGGTCTGACCTCGATGTCTGACATGTTGACGGGGCGCCAGTTTTGCGGGAGTGTCTGGTAGCGCTACCAGATTGGGCGGCGCCAAGAAGCAAGGCTGCTCGTCATCAAACGGGCTTTCGGGAGGAAGGGGATCTCAATGCGGAATTTCGCTATGGGCGCGCGTCTGCGCCGCGCCGCGCTGCTGGGCGCCACGATGTTGTCGGGCATGATCGCTGTCGAGGCGCACGCCCAGACCGCGCCGGCGCCGGCCGCCGACGACTCGGTCGAGGCCATCGTCGTCACGGGCTATCGCAAGAGCTTGGCGCAATCGACCGTCGCCAAGCGCGAGAGCACGGGCTTCGCCGACGCGATCTTTGCTGAAGACATCGGCAAGTTCCCCGACTCCAACATCGCCGAGTCGTTCAACCGCGTTCCCGGCATCACCATCACGCGCGACATCACCGGCGAAGGCACGAACGTCGCCATTCGCGGCCTGGGTTCGAACTTCACCAACGTGACGCTGAACGGCGCCTCGATCGCCGTGGCCTCGTCGGGCGCGACCGACGCGCAGGGCACCGACCGCTCGGTCGACCTGTCGTTCTTCCCGACCGACCTCTTCACCAAGCTGACGGTCAATAAGAGCTACTCGGCCAGCCTGCTGGAAGGCGGCGCGGCGGGTAACATCGACATGCGCTCGGCGCGTCCGTTCGATCGTCCCGGCCAGTCCCTGACGATGAACATCCAGGGCGTGAAGGCCGACGGCGCCGGCGTGGGCGGCAAGGGCTCGCTGATCGCCAGCAAGACCTGGGACAATTTCGGCGTCCTGTTCGGGGTTTCGGGCCAGCGCCTGAAGACCGACACCCGCGGCTACGAAACCATCGGCTACACCAACCCGAACCTGTCGGCGGCTCAGTGCGGCGCGGCGACCGGCTGTAACCCCACCGGCGGCGGCAACTGGACGATCCCGGGCACGGTCCCGGTCGGCGCGGGCGGCGGCCTGGTGGCCGGCACGGTCATCGACCGCGCGTTCCTGCTGGCCAACAACCCCGGCGCCACGATCCAGCAGATCGACAACGGCCTCTTGCCGCGCATCGGCCGTCCGTCGGCCTCGTACGGCAACCGCGACCGCATCAACCTGGTCGGCAGCCTCGAGTGGCGTCCCAATGACGACGTCAACTTTTATGTCGACGGCATGTACGGCTACAAGAAGACCGACCTGGTCCGTGAAGACATCATGTGGATCGTCCGCAACGGCGCGGTCATCCCGCTGAACACCAAGTACGACAAGGCCGACTGCTCGGCCGGCTGCACGGTCACGTCCGGCACCTACGCCAACTCGAACTTCTTCCTGGAATTCCGCCCCTATCTCGAGAAGACCGAGCTTTGGGGGATCAATCCGGGCGGCGAATGGCGCATCAACGACAAGCTGAAGTTCGAAGCCCAGGCCAACTACACCAAGAGCACGTTCCACCGCGAAAGCCCGACCTTTGGTCCGGTCACCGCCCTGGGCGTGGGCACCACGGTTGAGTACACCGCCAACCCGACCGGCGCCCCGACCATCAAGAGCAGCGTCGACCTGAACAACCCGGCCAACTTCATCTGGAACGGCGGCCGGGTGAACATGCAGGACGAGAAGCGCTGGTACGAGACCAAGGGCGCGCGCGCCGCGCTCACCTGGGGCGACGAGGCTCTGAACGTGAAGTTCGGCGCCAACTACGACGACATCTCGCGCACCATCCGCGGCTATGACAACAGCCAGGCCTGGCAGAACGCGACCTGCGGCAACAATCCGAGCATCTTCCTGCCCTCGCCGAACAGCCAGCCAGGATGCCAAGGCCTGAACCAGCCCGGCGCCGCGCCGGCCGGTTATCCGACCTATCCGGGCTATGGCACGGGCTCCACGTCGGGTCAGACCGGGACGCTCACCTATGGCGGCTCGCTGATCCCGACCACGGGCCTGGCCGGCTATCTGAAGCCCGGCCCCGCCGGCTTCGTCACGGTCGACTGGGACAAGGTCAAGCAGGCCTCCAAGTACGACCAGTTCCACGACAACACGCCGGAATCGGGCGGCTCCAACACCGGCGCCAGCGGCGGCTACATCAACGAAGAAAACAGCGCGGCCTATACCGAGCTGAACGGCGTGACCCAGGTGCTCGAGAGCGACCTGCGCTTCAACGTCGGCGTCCGCTACGTCCACACCAAGCAGACGATCGGCGGCCGCGTCTCGGTGGCCGATCCGCGCAACGCCCCGGCCACGGGGACGCTGCCGGACGGCTCGCGCTATCCTAACATCACCAACTTCGTTTACACCGAGAACACCTATTCGAAGTGGCTGCCGTCGGCGAGCATCGCCTATGACGTCAGCGAGCGCGCCGTGGCCCGTGTGGCGGTGTCCGAGACGATGACCCGTCCGGATCCGGCCGCCCAGCTGCCGGGCGTCAGCTTCGGCGCCCCGTCGGCCGACCAGGCCTCGATCGGCAACTCGGCCCTCGAGCCCTACTTCTCCAAGAACATCGACCTGGGCTTTGAGTTCTACACCGGCCAGGAAGGCCTGATCGCGGTCAACGCCTTCCGCAAGTCGCTGACCGGCTTCACCCAGAACAACGTGGTGACCCAGCCGTTCTCGTTCCTGGCCCAGTACGGCATCACCTACGACACCCTGAACGACACCCAGAAGGCGGCCATCACCTCGCGCGGTGGTCCGACCCAGGCCCAGGTTCAGGTCCAGTCGCAGATCAACGTGCCCAACAAGCTGACGATCAACGGCCTGGAATTCCAGTGGGTGCAGCCGCTCGACTTCCTGACCAGCCGCTTCGGCGTCGAGGGTCTGGGCGTCAACGCCAACGCCACCATCGTGGACCAGACCAGCAATGGTCCGGCCACCGCGCTGGGCGTGGCCAAGTACACCTACAACCTGACGGGCTACTATGAGCACAACGGCGTCAGCCTGCGTCTCAGCCATGTGTTCCGGAAGGGCTCGCAGGTCAGCGGCCTGAACCAGAACGGCATCGCTGCCGCCGCTCTGTTCGCGGACGACTACAAGCAGACCGACTTCTCCTCGAGCTATGACCTCGGGAAGATCTTCGGCCTGAACAACGCCCCGCAGGTGACCTTCAACGTCACCAACCTGACCAACGAGTCGCTGCGCTCGTACTTCCAGTACGACAACGCGACCTTCACCTACTACAAGCCCGGCCGCACCTATGTTCTGGGCCTGCGGATGAGCTTCTAGGTCTGCGATACCCCCCGCCCGCCGGCGTCTGCCTCTCCTGAGCCGGCGGGTTCACTTCGGTTCGATCGCGCGTCCATACACCCCCCCGTGGCGCGCAGGATCCCGCGGCGCGTCCCCCTCGGACGCGCCGATTTTTTTGGATCTAGGGCGAGCTGGGAGCCGGCTTGCGGACAACGTGTCGCAATTGGTTAGGGCTTCCCGATTCACCTTCGTTAACACCTTCCAGGCAAGCTCCACCGTGCAAGGAGCATCGTCCATGACCCCCGCCGCCAACCCCTCTCAGGTCAAGGTTTCCGCGTCCGCTCGCTCGGCCCTTTCGGTCGGCGAGACCCTTCTGCACATGGTGCTTTCGGCGGCGATTCCGATCAGTGCGGTGATGTTCCTGGTGCTGACTCTTTAGGTCAGGATCACCGGCGCGGCGCGCGCCGCTCCAGCCACCACAGCCCTCCCAGCACGGCGAGCAAACCGGCGGCCCAAGGCCAGGGCGAGCCCGGCGCATGGCGCGCCGCGCGCGCCGGCCCGGCCGCCGCCGTCTCGACCAGCGCTTGCGTCGCCGCCCGTGCCTGCGCTTGCGCCAGCGAAGGCGCCGCGTCGGCGGGCTGGACGTACAGCGCGCTGCGGCGATCCCCGTCCACGACCGTGCGCCAGCCCGGGCTCACCGGCCAGTAGGCCGCGCACGCGCCCGGCGTGGCGCGCGGATCGACTAGCGGCCGCCGCGTCGCCCCGTCGGGCTCGACCACGGCAAGGCCTTCCCGCGCCCCGCACAGGGCGACCCTCTGACCCGCTCGCGCCAGCCCTTCGACCTGCACGCCCGCCGCCTCGCCGGGGCGGGCCACGGCCGAGAACAGCTCGCTCCACAGCTCGCCATGGCGATCGGCGCGGCCGGTCAGCACCAGGGCGTAGCTGTCGGCCACCGTCCATAGCGCGACGCGGCCCTGGCCCCGCGCGCGCCAGGCGGCCAACGGCTGGCCGTCCTTGGTCACGACCAGCGGCACGCCGCCCGAGGTGGTCGGCAGGATGTCATGCCGGTTGACGTCTGAGTTGGGCCCGTTCAGCCGCACGGGGCGCAGGCCGTCGGTCTCCAGGGTCGGCAGGCCAAGCCCCGCCCAGTCGCGGCGCACCGCCTCCGACAGCGGACCGCTGGGGCGCAGCAAAAGGCCCATGCCGCCGCGCACGGCGCCGTCGATGGCGGCGCGGGCATGACGATCGAGGCCTTCCCAGCGGCGATCGTCGATGACCATCAGGTCGACGGCTTCCAGCGTCGCGCGGGTCAGGGCCACCGGCGCGTCGCCCAGCTGCACGCCGCCGCCCAGCGACACCTCGAGGTTCAAAGCAAGGCCGGCGTCCTGGGCCCAGCGGCGCAGATACTTGGTCTCGGCGCTCGGCGCCCCGGCCAAAACGAGCAGGCGCGGACTGACCGGGGCGCGGGCCTCGACCGGGATCTCGACATGCTCGACCTGGCGGCCGGCGGCGTCGCGCAGGCGCAGGTCGAACAGCACCGGACCCGCCGCGCGGGCCGCGCCCGACAGGCCAAAGCGCGCGCCGGCCTTGATCTCGGCCTTGTCGACCACGGCCCCGGCCGGATCCAGCAGCTCGACCACACCCGCCTTCAGCGCGCCGATCTCGCCGCCCACGGTGAAGCGGGCGCCGGGCGCGACAGGAGCGGGCAGGGCCAGGGCGACCACGCCCTTGGGCGGCGCCGGCGGGGCGAAGGTGGCGGGACGGTCCAGCGGGATACGGTCGCGGGGCGAGAGGCCATGGCCCTCGATCCGCAGACGGCCGGGCTCGGGATAGAGCCGCAGGGCGGTGGCCAGGTCCGGCACCCGGATTGCGCCCGCCGCGCGGGTCGCTTCGGGCAGGGCCACGACGACGTCGCCGGAAGCGGGCAGGCGCGCCGATGCGCCCTCCGTCAGCACCACCAGCCGACCCGGCGCGGTCAGCACCTGGGGCGGGAACAGGGTCAGCCACAAGAGGGCGCCGGCGGCGATCTGCAAGCCGGCCAGGGCGACGAAGCGCCAGGTCGGCCCCTGCTCGGCGGGCGCGGCGGCGCGGCGGCGCAGGACAAGGCGCGTCAGGCTGGCGACCAGCGCGCCGACGATCACGGCCAGGGCCAGCAGCGAGGGACCGGTCATCGCAGGGCGTCCAGATAGAGGCGGCCGCGCGGGTCGACGGGCGCGCGGCGCTGCACGCTCGGCGTCGGGCGCTCCAGCGCGGTCCACAGCAAGGCGCGCAGCTTGCGTCGGCAGTCCTGGCACTGGGGCTCGTTGCGGACCGTGTCGATGGCGGCGCTGATCGACAGGGCGTCGGGCAGGCGGGCCGCATTGGCCCCGACCCAGCGGGTCAGGGCGTCGAGGTTCGGCGGGGCGGCGGCCGGACCCGTCTGGCCCAGCGCGCGCCAGGCGGCGACGGCCGGGCGCTCGGCGGGATCGCGGACCAGCGGCGCCAGACGGCCCGCGACGATGCCGTCGCGCTTGCCGCTCATCCGGCGCGACAGGTCGATCGGCGGCAGCTTGGGCGGGGTGCGGGCCAGATAGATCCGCGTCGCCTGCTGGGCGGTCTTCAGCAGAACAAGCGCCCGGTTGGCGTGCGGCAGGGCGGCCTGGACCTGGCCCTGGCGCAGGGCGCGCTCGGAGTCCCACATGGCGTCCAGCGCCTGGGCCAGGGTGGCGCGGGTGCTGGGCGAGAACAGGGTGGCCGCATCGCCGCTGTCATGGGCGTGGCCGAACTGAGCCAGCAGCTTGTCCATGTCGCCCAGCGGCGAGCCCTCTTCCGCCTCGCCGTGGTCGTGGCCGTCGCCCGGACCGTGGTCATGGTCGTGGTCGTCGTCGTGCGCCTCGGCCTTGGCGGCCGGGGCGGCGGGGCCGTCATTGGTGGGCAGATCAAGGGCGGGCGCGTCGCTGGTCGGCAGGGCCAGACCCACCCCGCCGCCGCCGCCCTCGGCCTCCTCGCCCATGAACTGGCCATAGCGCAGGCGCAGCTGTGCCTGGTCCTCGCCAAGGCCGTTGGCGCTGTCCATGAACTTGTCGGCCGAGATGCGGGCCTTGCGGGCCAGCAGGGCCTCGGCGTCGATGATGATCTGGCGCTGGCTGCGGAAATAGACCGGCAGGATCTTGCGGGCCATGCCCTCCAGGCCATCGACCGGGGGCGGGGCGGTGGGCCAGCGCAGGATGACGCTGGGGCCCTCGACCGTCTGCGGGGCGGGCTGGCGGTTGTCGCGCACGATCAGCTGGACGATCAGGTCGCCGCCACGCTCCAGGCCTTCGCGGCGCAGGTCCAGCGATAGCGGGAAGCGCTTGAGCCGCGCCTCGCCCTGGCCAACCAGCGTCTGGGTCCGCTCGGTGGTGGTGATGTTCTCGCCTTCGCCCTTGGTGACGGTGATCTTCAGGGTGGCGGTCGCGGCCACGCCATAGTCGTCGCGCGCCTCGAACACCGGGGTCCAGCGGGTCTGGCCGGGTTCGACGAAGGAGAGGGCGGTGGTCGGGGTGACGACGCGGACCACGGGCGCTGTGTCGGGGATCATCTCCAGCCGGTGCAGGCGCTGGCGGGGCAGGCCGGGGGCCTCGATCCGATAGAGGGCCGACCGCTCGAAGGCCCGCGCGCCGGTCCAGCGGCCGCCGTCGCGGCGTAAGGGAAGGGCGGTCTCGCCCGGCAGGGTCAGGGTGGCGGCGTCGGGATGGGGCAGGAAGCCCAGGCTCCAGGCGACCTGCGATCCGGCGGGGGCGCGAACATCGAGGCTGCTCTGCTCGAACGCTCGCTGGCCGGTATAGGTCGGCGGGGTGATCCGCAGGCGCGCGCCGGTCAGGTGCGGGGCGGCCAGCGGCGCGGGGGCGGCGGGGCCTTGGTGACTTCCGGGGCCGCCCGGCGCGGGCCACAGGGCGGCGGCGGCGATGACGACGGCGCTGACGGTGACCGAGGTTGCGATGGCGCGGCGGGACCAGGCCGGGCGCAGGTCGAGGGCGGCGGCCTCTTTCAGACGATCACGAAGCCGCGCCTGCTGCAGAGCGGCCAGGCCCGTCAGGCTTTCGGGCGGCGCGAAGAGGAGGTCGCTGCTGTCCTCCAGCCCCGGCGCCCGGGCGTCGAGGGCGGCGGTCAGCCAGGCGCGGTCGAAGCGCTGCGTGCGTTTCCAGGCGGTCCAGACGGTGACGCCCAGACCCGCCGCGCCGACGGTGAGGGTTCCTAGTGGTCCCGCAACCCGCCAGGCCGCCACGCCGCCGGCCAGCACGGCGGGGGCGCCGATCGCCAGGGTGTCGAGCACCCCGCGCAGGCGGGCGGCGCGGGGCAGGTGGGCGAGGGCGGCGATCATGCGAGCACCGCGCGTTTGCGGCGCGTGGCCAGCCAGCGCTCGGCGGCGAACAGCGCCGCGATCAGCACCGCCAGCCACGGGCGCAGGTCGATCGGATGCGGATTCAAGGCCAGCGCCGGGCCCGCCGCGCCGACCATCGGCGCATAGTCCTGCGCGGCGACGCGGGCCGGGGCGGGCGGCGGGTCCAGCAGGGTCCACAGGCGGTCGGGGAAGTCGGGCTCGACCAGGGCCGGAAGCGCCTTGGGCTCCAGCGGGCGGGTCAGATGCAGGACGCGGCCCTGGCCAAAGCGACCCTCGACCACGAGCGGCTCAGCCAGCGTGTCGCGCCAGACGACGGTCTTGCGCCCCTCGACGGGCGAGGGCGCGTCGTGGGCCAGCAGCACGACGCCGCCGCGCTCGATCCAGGCCAAGGCGCCATCCGACAGCGGGGCGCCCGACAGCCAGATCAGGGTCTTGGCCTTAGCGGGCGGGGGCTGGTCGACGGGCGCGGCGTCGAAGGCGGGGGCTTGGTCAGGCCCGGCATAGGCGCCCGCCGCCGCGCGGAAATACTGGACCGCCTCGGCCCGCTCAGCAGCGTAGCGGACCACCAGGCTCGGCGGCGTTCGCTCGGGCTTGGGGCCACGCGTCGCGGCGGCCGGGGCGGTTTGCCAGACGACCTTGCGCGACAGAACCAGCCGCGCGCTGTCGGCGTCGAAGGTCTGCGGCACGACCAGGGTCAGCGGGGTTGGCGCCGGGGTCTCGGCGTCGAGCTGGCGGATCAGGCTGGCGAGGTCGGCGGTGGCCGGCGGCGCGGCGCGGTCGGCGCTGGGGAAGTCCGGGGCCAGCCAGACGCGGCGCTCGCCCCGCTCCGCAAGCTGGGCGGCGTCGATCCCCGGGGCGATGGCGACCACGGGACGCTCATCGCCGCTCGGCCGCAGCACAGGGCGCGCCAGGGCGAGCGCGATCGCCACGATCAGCGCGAGCCGCACCGCCAGCAGCAGGCGCTCGTCCAACTGCAGGCGCTGGACGGGCTTGGGGTTGGGGTTCAGCCAGCGCAGGGCGGCAAAATCGATGGTCTTGGTCTCGGTGCGGCGGGCGATGTGGATCGCCAGCGGAACCGCGACGGCCAGCAGGGCGGCGAGCGCGGCGGGCAGCAGCAGGGCGGGGATCATCGGACCGCCGCCGCGCGGGCCAGGGCCTGGATCGGCGCGTCGGGATCCTGGTCGGCGAAGTGCTCGGCGAACCGCACGCCCCGGCCTTCCAGCCGCGCGCGCAGGGCCGCGCGGGCCTCGCCAAAGCGCTTGAGGAAGTCGGCGCGCAGGGAGCGCCCGTCACCCGCCAGCTCGGCCCGGTTTTCCGGGTCGCGGAAGCGCAGCGAGCTGTCGAACGGAAAGTCGCGCTCGTCGCCGGTCAGCAACTGGACGAACGACACGTCGCGGCCCGAAGCGGCCAGGCGCTCGGCGGCGGCGACGCAGGCCTCGTCGAAGCCGTCGGTGATGAAGACGACGAGATCGCCGGGGGCGATGCGCTCGCCCAGAGTCTTGAGGTCACGGTCCCAGTGCGGCGCGCCGCCGGGCTTGAGCGGGCTGATTTCCAGGCGGATGCGGTCGCGCTGGCGCTTGTCGCCCGACGGGGCCAGCACCAGCGGTCCCTTGTCCTGGGCGACGACGAGGCCGAAGCGGTCGCCTTGCAGCAGGGCGATCTCGATCAGGGCGGCGGTCAGGCGGCGGGCGGCGTCGAAGCGAGTCCAGGTCGGGCGGGCCAGATCGGCCTGGGCCATCGAGGCGCTGGCGTCCAGCACGATCCAGATCGCCACCGGGCTGTCGCGCTCGGCGTCGCGGACGAAGAACTTGTCGGACCGCGAATAGAGCTTCCAGTCGATGCGCCGCAGGTCGTCGCCGCGCTCATAGGCCCGGTACTGGGCGAACTCCATGGCCCCGCCGCGATTGCGGCTGGCGTGGGCGCCGTCGCCGACCAGCACCGCAGCCGCGCGCGGCGCCAGCGACAGGCGTCGCAGGCGGGTGCGCAGGTCCGGAGGCAGGTCGAACGGCGACATGCGCTGGATCAGTCGCGGGCGGGGGCGGGCAGGGCGGCCAGCAGGGCGGCGACCACGTCGTCGGTCGTCTTGCGCTCGGCCTCGGCGGCGAAGGACAGGAGGATGCGGTGGCGCAGCACCGGCGCGGCCAGGGCGACGACGTCCTCGCGGGTGGCGGCCAGGCGTCCGTGCAGCAGGGCGCGGGCCTTGGCGGCCAGCACCAGGGCCTGGCCGGCGCGCGGCCCAGCGCCCCAGCGGACATAGTCCTGGATGGCGCTCGGCGCGTCGGGGCCGGGGCGGGTGGCGCGGATCAGGCTGGTGATCCAGGTCAGGAGCCCGTCGCTGACATGGGCCTGGCGCACCCATTTCTGCAGCTCGACGATGTCGGCGCCGTTCATCACAGCCGAGGGCGCCTGGATCGCGCCGCCGGTGGTCAAGGCCAGGATCGCCCGCTCTTCCTCGGCGGTCGGATAGCCGACGCGGATGTTGAGCAGGAAGCGGTCCAGCTGGGCCTCGGGCAGGGGATAGGTGCCGGCCTGCTCCAGCGGGTTCTGGGTGGCCAGCACGAAGAACGGCTCGGAGAGGGCGTGGGTCACGCCCGCATAGCTGACCTGGTGCTCCTGCATGGCTTCCAGCAGCGCGGCCTGGGTCTTGGGCGGGGTGCGGTTCAGCTCGTCGGCCAGGAACAGGTTGGTGAACACCGGCCCCTGCTGGAAGCGGAAGTGGCGGTGGCCCGTGCCGTGGTCCTCCTCCAGCACCTCGGTGCCCAGGATGTCGCTGGGCATCAGGTCGGGGGTGAACTGCACGCGGCGGAAGTCCAGCGACAGGGCCTGGCCCAGGGTGCGGACCAGCAGGGTCTTGCCCAGGCCCGGCACGCCTTCGATCAGGCAGTGACCGCCGGCCAGGAGGCCGATCAGCAGCTGCTCGACCACCTCGTCCTGGCCGACGATGGCCTGGCCGATGGCGGCGCGCAGTTCCGACAAACGCTGAAGCTTGCCCGCGATCTCGGCTTCGGTGGGGGTCTTGGTCATAAGCAATCCGAACAGAAGGGGGCGTTAGGCGGTGAGCGCGTAGAGCACGATGTTGACCGCGAACTTGGTGTTGTCATCGGCCAGGAAGCGCTTGTTGCGCCAGTCGTAATCCCACTCGCAGCCGTAATCCTTGTTGCTGTAGAGCACCCCGAGGCGCCCGCCGATCTCGATGCCCTTCAGATAGTCGTGGATGAGATCGTCGCCCCAGCCGTTCAGCTCGAAGCTGGTGGCGGGCGGCCCGTCGAACTTGAAGAAGTTACGGTAGATCAGGTGGTCGTTGGGCAGCTTCTTCAGGGCCTCGGCCCCGAACAGCTTGGCCATCTGGCGCTCGAACGACTTGGCGAACAGACCGTCGATGTCGTGGTTGCAGTCGTCGACGAAGACAAAGCCGCCGTTGCGGACATAGGTCTTGAAGTTCTCGGCCTCGGCGGGGCTGAACTCGACCAGCTTGTGGCCGGCCAGATAGCAGAACGGGGCGGTCAGCATGGCCGGATCCGACAGGCGCACGACGCGCTCCTCGGGATCGACCCGCAGGGTGGTGTAGTCGACCAGCGAGGTCAGGATATTGGCCGGCATGCGCTGGTCGACGTCCCAGTCGCCGCTGTCATAGCGCAGGCGCGTGAACCAGAAATCATAGGCCGGAGCGGCCTTGAGAGCCGCTTGGGAGACCGATGGGAGGCTGGCCAGCCAACCTCCCATCGCACCGCCCGCCAGCAGACGCAGACACTCCGAACGGGTTACGCGACTACTGGGCATGGGTGTGTGTCAGACGGCGTCCGACAGCGAGGTGAAGGTGAAGTCCCGCACCCGCATCGGCGGGATCATCATCGGCATGCCTTCGCCGACCCGCACGGGGCGGCCCAGCTCGTCGATGTTGTTCAGCATGATCACCGGCGACTCGTTGAAGCGGAAGTTCTTCAGCGGGTACTTCAGCTGGCCGTTCTCGATGTAGAACGTGCCGTCGCGGGTCAGGCCCGTCAGCAGCACGGTCTGCGGATCGACCATGCGGATGTACCAGGTGCGGGTCACCAGGATGCCGCGCTCGGTCTCGCGCACCAGGTCGGCGGTCGACTTGGTGCCGCCCGACATGATGATGTTGCCCGGACGGCCGACCACCTTCTTGCCCTGCTTCTGCGCCCAGTAGGGGGAGTAGTTCAGGTTGGCGATCTTGCCGTTCTCGACCATGGCCATCTTCTCGCGGGCGCGGCCCGAACCGTCCCAGGGCAGGACGGCGAGCTCGGGGTGCCACGGGTCGGAGATGAAGGTCACGCGCGGGTCATAGACCTGCTCGCCCAGCTTGTTGCCGCCGCCCTTCTTGGACAGGAAGCTGCGGCCTTCGTCCGCCGAGCGGGCGTCGAAGAAGTTGAACATGAACGAGATCAGGCCCGAGGCGGCGGCCGGCTCGAGGATCACCGTGTACTTGCCCGGCTCCAGGGCCTGGGCCTCGGCCGAGGCGCTGGCCTTGCGCATGGCGATCTCGATGTCGCTGGCCGGCTTGAAGCTGGAGGAGTCCTGCAGGCTGCGCGCCACCCAGCCCGAGCCGCGACCATCGGCCGTGCGCACGGTGCAGGTGTAGTCCATGTCGGTCGAGCGTTGATAGCCGAACGCGCCCTTGCTGTTGGCGAAGGCCACGAAGCTCTGCTCGTCGTTCAGGAACCCGGCCGCGATCAGGTTCTTGGCGCGGCAGGGCGCGATCGAGGCCATGGCGATCTCGGCGCGCTGCTCGGGCGTGATGGCCGCGGTGGCCGCGCTGAAGGTCGAGCTGGGCTTGTAGACCTGCTTTTCGACCGCCGGCACGAACTCGGGGTTCTCCGGCGCCAGGCGCGCCAGCTCCTCGGCGCGCTTGACCGCACGGGCCAGGGACGCGTCGGAGAAGTCGTTGGTCGACGACGTGCCCACGCGGCGCCCGAAGGCCACCGAGACGCCCAGGTTGGTGTCGCTGACCACGCCGCTGGTCGAGACGTTGTTCAGCGCAAAGCGGATGTTGCCTTCGATCGAACCCGTCAGCTGAGCGGTGCATTCGTCCGCCGTCGAGAGCTTGAGGACCTTGTCGAGGATCGTCTTGGCCTCGGCTTCCGTCATGATACCCATGATGTGTCTCCCTCGATCCGCTTAACCGAGCGAGCGCGCGGTATTGATGACGTTGATGCCGTCGAACCGGGTGGTCGACGAACCGTGGCTGACGGCCGAAACCTGGCTGGGCTGGCCCTTGCCGTCGAAGAACGAGCCGAACAGGCGGTAGTCCCGTTCGTCGCAGATCGCCGAGCAGGCGTTCCAGAACTCGGGCGTGCGCATCTGATAGGCGACGTCCTCCAGCGGCTGGGTGATCTTGCCGTCCTTGATCTCGTAGAACAGCGTGCCGCCGAACTGGGCGTTGTAGCGCTGCTGGTCGATCGAGAACGAGCCGCGACCCAGGATGTAGATGCCGTTCTCGACGTTGCCGATCATGTCGGCCAGGCTGAGCGGCTTCTTGCCCGGCTCCAGCGAGACGTTGGGCATGCGCTGGAACTGCACGGTCGACCAGGAGTCGGCGTACGAGCAGCCGTCGCTCTCGGTCTTGCCCAGGATGTGGGCCTGGTCGCGCGTGGCCTGATAGTCGACCAGCTTGCCGTTCTGGATCAGCGGCCAGCTCTTGGTCTTGATGCCTTCGTCGTCAAACCCGACGGCGCCCAGGCTGCCCGGCTGCACCTTGTCGGCGACGACGTTGACGATCTCATTGCCGTACTGGAAGCGCTGTTCGCGCTTATCCAGGGTGGCGAAGCTGGTGCCGGCGTAGTTGGCCTCGTAGCCCAGCACGCGGTCGAGCTCGAGCGGGTGGCCGATCGACTCGTGGATGGTCAGGCCCAGGTGGTTGGGGTCCAGCACCAGGTCGTAGCGGCCCGGCTTCACCGACTTGGCGGTCAGCTTCTCGCGCGCCTGGACGGCGGCGGCCTGGGCGTCCTCGACCATGTCGTAGGACTTGTTGTAGCTGATGATGCCGTTGGGCGAGAGGACCTTATCCTCAGCCTTGGGATCCAGGTACTCATAGCCCATGCCCATCGGGGCCGAGAGGCCCTCGCGCGAGCGGAACTTGCCGGTGGCCTTGTCGATCGCGGTGACCGTGAACGGCGCCCAGACGCGGTGGATGTCCTGGTCGATGAACGAGCCGTCGCTGCTGGCGAAGTACTTCTGCTCGTTGATCAGGAACAGGCTGGAATTGACGAAGTTGGCGCCGGCCTTCAGGGCCGCGCCGTTGACCCGCATCAAGAGGTCGACCTTCTCCTGCAGCGACACTTCCATGCCGTTGCGACGGATGGGCGTGGCCCACTTGACCTCGCCGACGCCCTTGGTCGGGGCCAGCTGGACCGGCGCGGTCTGGCTCTTGGCGTTGGCCTTGGCGATGGCGACGGCCAGGCGGGCGGTCTGGGCCACCGACTCCGGCGACATGTTGTTGGTGGCGGCGAAGCCCCAGGCCCCGCCGGCGATGACGCGCACGCCCACGCCGCTGGACTCGGTGTTGGTCACGCCCTGGACGTTGGCTTCGCGCGTCTGGATAAACTGGCGCAGATAGCGGCCGACGCGGACGTCGCAATAGGTGGCCCCGGCGGCCTTGGCCGCGGTCAGGGCCGCGTCGGCGAGCCGCTTCTTGACCGCCACGTCCATGGTTTCCACCAGCTGCTCGGCGGCGATCGCCTGGCCAAAGCCCGGTAGAAGCACGCCGCCGGCGCCGATGCCGCAGGCCGCGAGGAACTGTCGTCTATCCAAGGTCTCTCCTCCCCAGTGGCCCCCGATCCGGGGCACGGTATCGCCTGTTCCGGATCGGCCGGAATCTCACGCGAGCGAAGTTCTGACGCAGACCTGTGTCCGAGGTCAAATATTTCTCAAATGTAATGTTTCGGCGCGCTCCGTTTGCACGCCTGTAGCATTTCGCTGGCGATACGGCCGCAAACGTGCCTTCCGCGAGGAAAAGGGTTCGTGGCCCCGAGCCGAGGTCTGAATTTCCTGGGCTTCTGTCCTCGCGTCCCGGCGGGGGGCGGTTACGATCGTGACAAAATCGGCGCGGCGAGCAGCAGAACAGCCGCCGCACGATCGGCGACGGCTCAAATCAAAGGCGCCCCGCGCCGCTTCACGGGGCAGGTGACGCCCCGGGGCGCGGCCTCAGCGCGCCGCGCCGGCCTCGCTGCGGCGCACCCGGATCGCGGGCTGGGCGCCGACCTTCATTCGATAGCTGCCCATGGCGGCCTTGCGGATCTCGACGCTGGTCCCGGCCTTGGGCGGCTTGCCCAGAACCTCGCCGTCGATCTGCCGCCAGACCGCGCCATCCTCGAGCGTCACGACGAGGCGGCCCTCGGCGTCGGTGCGGGCGGCCTTGACGACGGCTTGCAACGCCTCGGTCTCGGCCTTGTCGGCGCCGCGATCCAGGATCGACAGCGTCGGCAGGTCCAGGCCGAACGCCTGGCGGCGGGCGGCGCGGGCCGACTGCTTGTCGATGATGATGACCTCGCCCGTCTCCTGGGCCTTGGTCACCGACTGGGCGGCCTTGTCGTAGCAGGCCAGGCGCTCGCCGTCGGGCTTGATCGCGCTGCAGGCCTTGAGCGTCTTGATCACGTCGGGTTCGGGCGCGGTCTGGGCGGCGGCGACGCCGGCCGTCAGGGCCCAAGTGGCGGCCAGGGCGGCGGCGAGGGCGGGGCGAAGCATGGCGGAGATCCTCATCAGGCGGCGTCCCTAACCGTTGTCTTTGTCGCCCAGCAGCCAGCCGGTCAGGGACAGGCGCTTGGCTTCGGCGTAGCTGGCGACCTGGGCCACCGAGTGGGGCGTGGGCACCTTGAACAGGGTCAGGACGTTGAACCCCGGTGCGAAGCCGCGCGTCACGTCGCCCTCGGCGTTGTGGAACAATAGCTGGCCGCCCCAGTCGGGACGCCAGCGCCGCGTGAAGCCCAGGGTGAAGGCCGCCAGGCGGTGATCCTTGCGGTGGCTGTCGTCGTGCAGCGTCAGAAAGTCGCCGGGGCGATAATACGAGGCCTGGACGCGCACGCCCGCCACCTGCGGCGCGCCGATCACCTGGCCGCCGAAATCCAGGAACGCGCGGCTCTCCAGGAACTCGGTCGCCCGGTGGACCGGGGTCTGCGGCGCGCGCAGATACTCGTCCTGCAGCGCGTAGGACATATGGACGAACGAGAAGCCCTTGGCGGCGCGCTTCAGGGCGCCCTGCAGGAACTGGCGCACCTGGGCTTCGCCGAATTTCTTGATCACCTCGGGGGTGATGACCAGGGTTTCGGAGGTCTCGTCAGGGGCGACGATGTTCCAGGTTAGCGGCTCCAGCAGGGCGGCGACCGCCTCGGCGTCCTGCGGCGCCAGGAAGACGGGAATCTGCACATAGCCGTCCCGCGCGAACCGCTCGGCGAAGGCGTCGATCGGCAGGTCGGCGTTGATTCTCAGGGGCGGGTGCTGGGGCATGCGAACTCGGGCAGACGGCGGCGCGGCGGCAAGACTCTGCCGATTATCTATTCAAGCGTTGCTTCTTTGATCGGCGCAACAGCTGGAGCGCGTCAGCGCGTCCGATAAGCTTCTTTTCGCCGGCCGCACGCTCGTCTTCAGTGAAAAAGGTAAATGCTGATGAAGGGTAGCGCTACCGTTGGTCGCTGAGCAGTGGTCGTCAAGCAGATCTTGTCATTCACGTGACGGTCCATGACGTTTCGGAGGCGAAATTTTGGCGATTTTCATTATCCGTCATCGGGCGAATTTGTGCTGAATTCACGCAGTTAACTGAGCCGACGTTCTGTAATATTTCATATTTGTATTCGTATCGCCGATCTCCATTTTGGGTTTTATCGTTATCTTTCATCGACTTACGTCTAGGTTGTGCGCGAGTGTGTCGCATTTGAGACACTGGCGACGATTTATTGCGCGAACGAAGCGAGCCGCGATTGACCCCCGCCCGCGACTACAGCCTTCCTGCCCCCAATGCCCTGTTCGCTAAGAACCGGGGGGTGCGTCCGTCCTCGTTCGGGCGAGGCGACGTCAAGTTTTTGGAGGTGGAATTTGTTGGGTTTTGTTAGCCGTCGAAAGAGCCTGTTGGCCTCTTCCATCCTGTGCGGCGTCATGCTGCCGGCCGCCGCGGCTTGGGCGCAACAGGCTGAAGAGCCGGCTCAGGTCGAAGAAATCGTCGTCACCGGTTCGCGCATCGCGCGCGCCGACCTGACGTCTTCCAGCCCGATCGCCCAAGTCGGCGATAAGGAGCTGAAGCAGTCGGGCGTGGTGAACACCGAAAACCTGCTGAACACCCTGCCGCAGGCCGTTCCGGGCATCACCTCGACCGTCAACAACGGCAGCAACGGCACCGCCACGGTCAACCTGCGCGGCCTCGGCTCGAACCGCACCCTGGTTCTCGTGGACGGCAAGCGCCAGACCCCGACCACGTCGACCGGCACCGTCGACCTGAACCTGATCCCGCCGGCCCTGATCAAGCGCATCGACGTCGTGTCGGGCGGCGGCTCGGCCGTTTACGGTTCGGACGCCGTTTCGGGCGTCGTCAACTTCATCCTGAAGAACGACTTCGAAGGCCTGGAGTTCTCGGCCGGCTATTCGGAAACCGACAAGGGCGAAGCGCCGATCTATTCGGCCGACCTGACGATGGGCGCCAGCTTCGCCGATCGTAAGGGCAATGTCGTCCTGAGCCTCGGCTACAACAAGCGCGAAGCCCTGACCCAAGGCCAGCGCGGCGGCATGCTGAGCACCGCCTGGGGCGACAACGCCACCCGCACCGGCTTTGTCCCGTCGGGTTCGGGCTCGATGGAGCCGGGCCGCGTCGACCCGTTCGTCGCCAGTCGCTTCGTCACCCTGCCGGGAGTCGCCAACAACGCCGCCAACTCGGCCTACTTCCTGCCGAACGGTGACGTTCGCCTCTACAACTCGGCCACCGACACCTACAACTTTGCGCCGGTCAACTACGTCCAGACCCCGCAAGAGCGTTTCTCGGTCACCTCGCTGGCCAACTACGAAATCAAGCCGGGCCTGACCGCCTACGCCAAGGGTAACTTCGTCAGCTCGAAGGTCGTGACCCAGCTGGCCCCGACCCCGGTCGGCAGCCGCGTGTTCCGCTTCTCGCTGGACAACAACCCGTTCCTGACCGCGGCCGCCAAGACCGCTCTGAACAGCCTGGGTTCGTCGACCTCCTACGTCATCCCGGCTTCGAGCTCGTGGACGGCCGGCACCTTCACCGACGTCGACACCGACGGCGATGGCCTGTTCGACACCGTCACCGGCGTGTTCAACAAGCGCCTCAGCGACGTTGGTCCGCGCGTGTCGTCGTTCAACTTCACCGGCTTCCAGATGCAACTGGGCCTGAAGGGCGACATCGAAGCCATCAACGGCGGCTTCGACATCTACTACCAGTACGGCACACCCACGGCAGCAACTCGCTGCTGGGCGACACCAGCCTGGCCCGCATCCAGCAAGGCCTGCTGCTGAACGCCGCCGGCACCGCCTGCGCCGACCCGTCGGGCGGCTGCGTCCCGGTCAACATCTTCGGCCAAGGCACGATGTCGGCCGCTGCGGCGCGCTTCATCAGCACCCGCATCAACTCGTCGCAAGACTATGAGCAGCAGTACGGCGGCTTCACGATCAACGGTGACACCGAGAAGATGTTCTCGCTGCCCGCCGGCCCGATCGGCTTCGCCGTCGGCTTCGAGTATCGCGCCGAAGACTTCGCCTTCAACCCCAGCCAGGATCTGGCCGTCGGCAACCTGACGGGCTTCAACGCCAGCCCGCCGGTCGCCGGCCGCTTCGACGTGTACGAAGGCTATGCCGAAGTGCTCGTCCCGCTGCTGAAGGACCTGCCGCTGATCAAGTCGCTGGACCTGGAACTGGCCGGTCGTACGTCTGACTACACCGGTCAGTCGAAGGCCGTTCAGACCTACAAGGTCGCCGGTTCGTGGAAGGTCTATGACGACCTGATGGTCCGCGCCTCGTACAACAAGGCCAGCCGCGCTCCGTCGGTGGGTGAACTGTTCTCGCCGCAGAGCAACGGCTTCCCGACCGCCACCGACCCCTGCTCGTCGCGTGGCGCGCCGACCGCGGCGATCCGTCAGGCCTGTATCAACTCGGGCGTCGCGGCTGCCGTCGTTGGCCAGATCAACGCCAACCAGCAGACCCAGACCCTGTCGGGCGGTAACCCGAACCTGCGTCCGGAAGAGGGCAAGACCTTCACGGCCGGCTTCGCTTACACCCCGTCGTGGCTGCCGGGCTTCTCGATCACCGCCGACTACTTCGACATCGAAGTGACCGACGCCATCGCCTCGTTCGGCGGCAGCGCCGCGAACGTGATGAACGTCTGCTACGGCTCGGTCGTGAACGGCAACCCGGCCTCGCCGTACTGCCAGGCCATCAACCGTCTGGCCAACGGCTCGATCGACTACATCTCGCTGACGAACCAAAACGTCGCGAAGTGGGCGACCTCGGGCATCGACATCGGCGTCGCCTACCGCACCAACCTGGAAAACCTGGGTCTGCCGGATTGGGGTTCGCTGTCGTTCCGCTCGCTGTACACCAACACCTGGGAGTTCACGATCACGCCGGACGACATCTCGGCGCCGATCAAGTGCGCCGACAAGTTCGGTTCGCGTTGCTCGGGTAACGGCGTCAACCCGCTGCCGCGCCACAAGCTGCGTTCGACCATCAACTGGACCATGAACCAGTTCGGCGTGAACGTCGTTTGGAGCCACCTGGACGACATGCGTGACGACAACCCGACCAGCACGTTCACCGTCGAGCGTATCGGCGCCAAGAACTACTGGGATCTGTCGGCCGACTGGAACGTCAACGACAACCTCGCCTTCACGGGCGGCGTGCGTAACCTGACCCAAGAAGCCTATCCGATCCTCGGCGGCAACGCCTCGCCGTCGAACAGCGGTTATCCCGCCACGTTCGACGTGCTGGGCCGCGTGTTCTTCCTGAACGCCCGCCTGCGCTACTAATCGGCCAATCCCCGCCGCTTCGGCGGCGGGGAAACCCGGTTTCGAAGGCCCGCCTCAAGCGATTGAGGCGGGTTTTCTTTTGGGTGTTGCAAAGCGCCTCAGCGCGGAACGACGTCGAAGGCGATGGTCAGGCGGTGGTCGGCGTCGGTGAACGGCTGGGTGCCGTGCCACAGGCACGAGGGGAACAGGGCCAGGGTCCCGCGTTCGGGCTTGATGAAGTGCTCGGCCTCCAAGGCCGGCTGCGTCAGGCATCCGGGACGGCCAAAGCGCAGCCAGCCGGCGCGGGTGGTCTCATCATCGAACCGGCCGGGCAAGTCCAGATAGAAGGCCGACGAGATCCAGCCGCGCGGATGCACGTGGTCGGCGTGGAAACCCTCGGACCGCAGCCGCACCGACCAGCCGCCGGCAAAGGCGAAGTCCGCCGCGCGCCGACGCCGGATCGGATCCTCGCCCGCGCCCAGCGCCGCGATATAGCGGGCCACAGCCTTGCGCGCGCAGGCGAAGAAGGCCTGCACCAGCGGATCGCGCGAGCGGTCCAGCGACGGCACCTGACTGCCGCCGCGCAGCGACTGGTTCAGCGGGTGGGTCTTCAGGTCGTGCAGGTCCAGCATCCGATCGCGCAGGGCGTCGAGGAAGGCGTCCAGGCTGTCCCAGCCGTCCGGCGTGTCCAGCTGATCGGTGCGCACCAGGGCGGCGTAGTCACGGAAAAGATCGCCGCGCGCATCGCCGGTGATCCGCCAGGCGGTGTTGCGCAGCACCAGCGCGTACTGATCGTCGGGCGCGGCCGCGACCAGGGTCTCGGCCACCTGCGCGGCGGCGTCGGCCTGGCCCTCGGCGAGCAGGGCCTCGCACAAGACGGTCTGGCTCTCCGGCGCGCCCGGCGCCAGGCGAACGGCCTCGCGGGCATGGGCCAGCATCCGGGCGCGGTCGCCCACGGCGCCGGCCGCGCGGGCTGCGGCGATGCGGGCCGCCAGATCGCCCGGCGCGCGGGCCAGCGCGTCCTCCAGCGTGGCGTCGGCCTCCGCGTGGTCGCCGGCGAAGGTCAGGACATTGCTGCGGATCGTGCGCAGGGTGACGTCGGCGGGATGCCGGGCGATGGCCGCATCCAGCGGGGCCAGCGCCGCCTCGCTGTTGCCCGACCGCATCCAGCGCAGCTGGGCCAGGTTCAGGTGGACGGCGGCGTCGTTGGGCCGCGCGGCCAGGGCGCGGGCGAACGTCGCCTCGGCCTCGTCATAGCGGTGCAGTCCCTGCAGCGCCTTGCCCAGAACGAGCCGCACCTCGGGGACATCGAGGCCCAGGGCGATGGTCTTGCGCGCCGCGCCCTCGGCCTCGTCGTCGAGGGAGAGATCACCCAGGGTGGCGGCCAGATTGTACCAGGAAAAGCGGTCGCCGGGGGCGCGGGCCACGGCGCGGCGGTTGAACGCCAGGGCCTCGTCGGGCCGGCCCACCGCCTTCAGCGCCGCCGCGTGGGCCATCAACAGGCCGGCCGAGGCCTGGGGCAGGGCGGCGGGACCCGTGGTCAGGCGCAGGGCGTCGGCGGCCCGCCCGTTGTCGATGAGCGTCCAGGCCTGGTTGGTGACGAGATCGGTCATGGCGCGCGGTTGTTTGCTCCCCCTCCAGTCTTTGGCGCTCTCGGCCGGAGACCACAACCGCCAAGGCGCGCGGGCGGCCAAATTCCCCAAGGACCGTCTGGCGAACCCCTGCTATGCCTGCCGCCATGAGCACGATCACGACCGTCGGCGTCGACGCCGACGACACCCTGTGGCACTGCGAGAGCCTGTTCCGCCTGTCCCACGCCCGTTTCCTCGAGCTGCTGTCCGAACACGGCGACCCCGAGAAGATCGAGGCCCAGCTGCTGGCCGTCGAGAAGCGCAACCTGCGGGTCTATGGCTACGGCGCCAAGGGCTTCACCCTGTCGATGATCGAGACCGCTCTGGAGGTCACCGACGGCGCGGTCGACACCCGGGTGATCCGCGAGATCCTGGCCGTGGGCCGCGAGATGCTGACCGAGCCGATCGAGCCGCTGCCGGGCGTCGAGAAGGCCCTGGCCACGCTGTCGGACCGCTACCGCCTGATCCTGATCACCAAGGGTGATTTGCTGCACCAGGAGCAGAAGCTGGCCTCGTCGGGCCTGGGCGACTACTTCGTCGCGGTCGAGATCGTGTCGGAGAAGGACGCCGGCACCTATCGCCGGGTGTTCGACCGTTACGGCACGGGCGCGGAGCAGGCAGTGATGGCCGGCAACTCGATGCGGTCCGACATCCTGCCCGCCCTGGACGCCGGCTGCTGGGGGGCCTTGATCCCGTACCCGCTGGTCTGGTCCCACGAGGCGGCGGACGCCCCGGTCGGGCATCCGCGCTATGTAGAGTTGGGGAGCATCAGCGAGCTGCCGGCTTGGGTGGAGGGCGTATCGAAATCCCTCTCTCTTTGAGAGAGGGAGGGGCCCGCCGCGCAGCGGTGGGAGGATGAGTGGTTACGACGGCGACCGCTCTGCCGGCACGCCGTCGAACCTCGTAACCTCTCACCCCAACCCTCTCTCTAAGAGAGAGGGAGCTTCTTTTCCTTCCCCACCTTCGCCAGCCAGTCCCGCGCCGGGCGTTCGAAGAACACCAGCGACAGATAGGCGATCGGGAACAGGGCCACGACCCAGAACAGCACCCACAGGCGCATCAGGTCGCCGTTGAGGTTCCACATCCCAAGCCCCACCCAGGCCAGGCCCATCTTCAGGGCGATGGGGTGCAGGAGGTACAGGCTGAACGACAGTTGCGCCCAGGGCGCCAGGCGCTGGCTGACCCCGCCGTGCGCGCCCTTGGCGTCGGCCGCCACGCCTAAGAGGCCCACGGCGTAGACGACGAACAGCAGGATGGTGCGCTCCACGCCGGCCCACGACATGACCAGATAGCCGCCCAGCAGCAGCCACATCAGAAGGTTCGGGCGCGGGATCTTGGCCAGCCGGTCGCGCAGCTGGAAGGCGGCCATGCCGATCAGGAAACCGGGGATCGCCCGCAGCACCCCATAGTCCCAGGTCCACTGGTGGAAGGGCCGGTCGCCATGCGGCGTCTGCAGCATGATGGCGACCGAGGCGAGAGCCACGGCCAGGGTGACCCAGGGCCCGCGCGCGGTCAGCAGGAAGATCAGCGGCAGCGCCAGGTACATCCCCATCTCGGCGCTGATCGCCCAGCTGGCGAAGTTCCAGGTCTGGGAATGGCAGACGCCCCAGGCGTGGACGAAGACGATGTTGGGCACGATGCAGGCCACGTCATAGCGGCGCGGGTCGCGGTCCTGGATCCAGCCGGCCACGCCGGCCGCGGCTACGGCGATGAACACCAGCATCGTCGCCCAGTGCAGCGGCCCAAGCCTGGCCACCCGCTTCTGGATGAAGTCGCGATAGGCCGCAAAGCTGGTCAGGCGACCGGTATAGATCGCCGCCATCACATAGCCGGAGATGAAGAAGAACAGGTCGACGATCAGGCTGAACGTCTTGATCGTATCGTCCGCCCACTGCCACTGGCCATCCAGGTTGATGAACCGGTTGAAGTGAAACACCACGATCATCACCGCTCCGACAATCCGGAGGGCGTCGAGATGCAGCATCTGGTCGGAATCAGGAGTCAGGGGCGGGAGCTTTGGCATGGCGGAGTGGTGGCATGGGAGAAAGCGCCCAACAACACCCTCTCTCTTCGAGAGAGGGAGGGGCCCGCCGCGAAGCGGTGGGAGGGTGAGTGGTCAAGCCCTCCCCATCCGCAACACCCTCAGGATTTCGTCCGCCGTGCCGCCGGGATCGGCCAAGACCTGCTCGTTGCGGAACCGCAGGACGAGATAGCCACAAAGCTCCAGGATCCGGGCGCGCTCGGCGTCGTGCTCCTCGCGCCCCACGTGAACAGGTCCGTCGAGCTCGATGATGACCTTTGCGGATTGGCAGACGAAGTCGACGATGAAGCGGTCGATGACCGCTTGGCGAATGAACTTGAAGCCGCCGACACGGCGGTTACGGACCAGAGCCCACAGCGTCTTCTCTGCGAAAGTTTGGCGCTGGCGGAGTTGGCGGGCGATCGCGGTGCGGTTCACCAGGCGAGAATGCGTTCACCCTTCACTGGGCTCAACAATAGGAAACAGGATTTCTCGTCGCTGGCTTGACCACTCACCCTCCCATCGCTGCGCGATGGGCCCCTCCCTCTCTCGAAGAGAGAGGGTTTTCTTTAGATCGCCACTCGCTTCGCCATGGCGCTGCGGCGGGCGTTGGTTTCCTGTTGGGCGCGTTGGACGGCTTCGGTCTCGGTGGCGTGCAGCAGGTGGTCGATGACGCGTTCCAGGTGGTCGCGCATGGCCTGGCGGGCGGCGGCGGGGTCGCGGGCCTTGAGGGCGTCGACGACGCGGCGATGCTCGGCGATGCGCGGCTCCAGGCCCATGCCGCGGGCGCGGGTCAGGATGTTGCGGGCCAGCGGTGAGCGGTTGCGCCAGTCCCACAGGTTCTCGATCGTGGCGATGATCGCGCCGTTGCCGGTGGCCCGCGCGATGGTCAGGTGGAACTCGCGGTCGGCGTCCTCGCCCCGGATTTCCTCCTCCTCGTGCATGCGGGTCAGCAGGCCCTCCAGCGCCGCGATCTGCTCGTCGGTGATCGAGGTGGCGGCCAGGGCGGCGGCCTCGCCCTCGAACAGGCGGCGGGCCTCGATCAGCTCGAAGGCGCCGATCTCGAAGTCGATCTCGGCCGACGGCGCCGCAGGGCGGACATTGCCGGTGACATAGATGCCCAGGCCGTGGCGGGCCTCGATCATGCCCAGCATTTCCAGCGCGATCATGGCTTCCCGCAGGGTGGGGCGCGACACCCCGAACTGCTCGGCCAGCTCCCGCTCGGTCGGCAGGCGATCGCCCAGCCTGTACCGGCCGGCCTCGATGTCGTCGGCCACGGAGTCAGCGATCTTGCGGTAGAGCTTGACGTTGTCAGACATGGCGATCGGGCTTGAGCAGGCGCGGAAGACGCCCGGCGGACGCCGGGAAGGAGCGAATCCCTACCACGCCGAACCGCGCCGAAGAGCCACCTTTTTCGCGCATATCGTCGCGGAGGTCAGACCTCGCTCACCAGTCGTGCATCGAGCCGTCCAGGCGGCGCGCGATCGGCAGGTAGGCGCGTTGATAGGGGTACTTGGCGGCCAGGTCCTCGTCGATATCAACGCCCAGACCCGGCGCGTCGCCCGGGTGCAGCATGCCGTCCTTGAAGGTGTAGGCGTGCGGGAACACCGCATCGGTCTCGGGCGTGTGGCGCATATATTCCTGGACGCCGAAATTGGGGATCGACAGGTCAAAGTGCAGGGCCGCGCCCATGCAGACCGGCGACAGATCCGTGGCCCCGTGGCAGCCGGTGCGCACATGGTGCAAATCAGCGAAGCTGGCCAGCTTCTTGAGGTGGGTGATGCCGCCGGCGTGAACGACCGTGGCGCGGATGTAGTCGATCAGCTGTTCCTCGATCAGCTGTTTGCAGTCCCAGATCGAGTTGAAGATCTCGCCCACGGCCAGCGGGGTGGTGGTGTGCTGGCGGATCAGGCGGAAGCTCGCCTGGTTCTCGGCCGGGGTGGCGTCCTCCATCCAGAACAGGCGGTAGGGCTCCAGATCCTTGCCCAGGCGCGCGGCCTCGATCGGGGTCAGGCGATGGTGGACGTCGTGCAGCAGGTGCAGATCATCGCCCAGCCGTGCGCGCGCGGCTTCGAACAGGGCGGGGGTGCTGCGCAGATAGCGCTCGGTCGACCAGATCGTCTCCTTGGGCAGGTCGCTGTCGGCCGGCTCGTAGAACATCTTGTCCTTGGAGACGCCGTAGGTGCCGCTCATGCCCGGCACGCCGGTCTGCAGGCGAATGGCCTTGTAGCCCTGCTCGGCGTAGTGGGCGGCGTTGTCGAGGGTCTCGTCGATCGTCTCGCCATTGGCGTGGCCATAGACCATCACGCCGGTGCGGCACGCGCCGCCCAGCAGTTGATAGACCGGCAGGCCGGCGATCTTGCCCTTGATGTCCCACAGGGCGGTGTCGACAGCGGCGATGGCGGCCATGGTCACCGGGCCCCGGCGCCAATAGGCTCCCTTGTACAGGTACTGCCAGATGTCCTCGATCTGGTGGGCGTCGCGGCCGATCAGGCAGGGGATGACGTGCTGGGTCAGATAGGCCTCGACCGCCAGCTCGCGGCCGTTCAGCGTGGCGTCGCCCAGGCCATAGACGCCCTCGTCGGTCATGATCTTCAGGGTGACGAAGTTGCGCCCTGGGCAGGTGACGATGGTCTTGGCGGCGATGATCTTGGGCATGGTGACGCTTCGGCTGGCCGCGAGGGCGTGAAGGGGCGGGCCGAAAGCGCGGGACGCCACGCGCGCGCCAAGCACGCCAGCCGTCCAAAACTTCCTCCCTGACTTATCGATGTACCGGTACCATAAAGGTTGTCAACCTAGTGGTCTGACCTCTAAGACTGTGAGCCTCGACCTCTGGCGCGCGCTTTCGGGTGGCGTTGCTCTGGGTTCGGAAGTTCAAAAAAGCCGATCTTCCCGGCGAACGCCGGGATCCAGATCATAAGGCTGTGCTCGCGCCGGACTTGCTCGGCCGAGCTTTGCGATCTGGGCCCCGGCGTTCGCCGGGGAAATCGGGTTAGGGTAGGAAACAACGATGATGCGTTTGATGGCGTTCGTAGGGGCCCTGCTATTCCTCGCCGCCCCGGTCGCCCGGGCCGAGGACGGTTACGACCTTTGGCTTCGCTACAAGCCCGTCGAGGCCGGCGCGCGCGCCGCCTACGCCGCGCGGGCCGCCGCGATCGCCCCCACGGCTGAAACCCCGACCTTGAAGGTCGCCCGCGCCGAACTGGAGCGCGGTCTGACGGGCCTGGTGGGCCAGCCTGTTTCGGCGGCCGCCGGGTCGCGCGACGGCGTGATCCTGCTGGGCGCGGTCGCGACCCCCGCCATCGCCGGCCTTGGCCTGCCGCTGCAGACGCTGGGCGAGGAAGGCTATCTGATCCGCACCGTGACGGTGGCCGGCAAGGCCACCACCGTCATCGCCGCCAACCGCGATGTCGGTGTGCTCTACGGCGTCTACCGCTATCTCTCGCTGATCCAGACCGGCGCCAGCGTCGACAAGCTCGACATCACGTCGGTTCCCAAGGTGAAGCTTCGGATGCTCAACCACTGGGACAACCTGGATCGCCATGTCGAGCGCGGCTATTCGGGCCAGTCGATCTTCGATTGGTGGCGGCTGCCCGGCCATGTGGATTCGCGCATGGTCGACTACGCCCGCGCCAACGCCTCGCTCGGCATCAACGGCACGGTGCTGAACAACGTCAACGCCAAGGCCGACAGCCTGACCGCGCCGTTCATCGCCAAGGCCGCCGCCTTGGCCGACACGTTCCGGCCCTATGGGATCAAGGTCTATCTGTCGGCCCGCTTCTCGGCCCCGATCGATATCGGCGGCCTCAAGACCTCCGACCCGCTGGACCCGGCGGTGCGGGCGTTCTGGAAGGCCAAGGCCGACGAGATCTACAAGACCATTCCCGACTTCGGCGGTTTCCTGGTGAAGGCCAATTCCGAAGGCCAGCCCGGTCCGCAGGACTATGGCCGCACCCATGTCGACGGCGCCAACATGCTGGCCGACGCGGTGGGTCCGCACTGCGGCGTCGTCTTCTGGCGCGCCTTCGTCTATTCGCACGAGCAGCCCGAGGACCGCGCCAAGCAGGGCTATAACGAGTTCAAGCCGTTCGACGGCCAGTTCCGCGACAACGTGGTCATCCAGGTCAAGAACGGCGCGATCGACTTCCAGCCGCGCGAGCCGTTCCACCCGCTGTTCGGGGCCATGCCCAAGACCAACCTCGGCATGGAGTTCCAGATCACCAAGGAATATCTCGGCTTCTCGACCCACCTCGTCTACCTCGGCCCGATGTTCGAGGAGACCCTGGCCTCGGACACCATGGCCAAGGGCAAGGGCTCGACGGTCGCCAAGGTGATCGACGGCACGCTGGACGGCCGCAAGCTGACCGCCATGGCCGGCGTGGCCAATATCGGCAGCGACCGCAACTGGAGCGGCTCGCAGTTCGACCAGGCCAACTGGTACGTCTTCGGGCGCCTGGCCTGGGACCCGGAGGCGGGCACGCGGGCGATCGCGCAGGACTGGACCAAGATGACGTTCGGCGCTGACCCGCGCCTGGTGACGCCGGTCGTGTCGATGATGATGGGCTCGCGCGAGGCGGCGGTGGACTACATGACGCCGCTGGGCTTGCACCACCAGATGGGCGAGGGGCACCACTATGGCCCCGGTCCCTGGGTCAGCGGCGGCCCCCGCGCCGACTGGACCAGCGTCTACTACGCCAAGGCCAGCGAGACCGGGATCGGCTTTGACCGCACCCCGACCGGCAGCAACGCCACGGCTCAGTACGCGCCGGCCGTCGGCGCCTGCTACGCTAACTTGAAGTGCGTCGACGAGAAGGACCTGCTGTGGTTCCACCACCTGCCCTGGGACTATCGCCTCAAGTCCGGCGACACCCTGTGGGATGGCCTGGTGAAGTCCTATTCGCGCGGCGTGGCCTCTGTGGACGGCATGGAAAAGACCTGGGCGGGCCTTGCCCCCCATGTCGACGCCCGACGTCACGCCGAGGTCGCCGACTACCTGAAGATCCAGCGCGCCGAAGCCCAATGGTGGCGCGACGCCTCGATCGCCTGGTTCCAGACCTTCGCCAAGCGCCCGCTGCCGGCGGGGGAAAAGCCGCCGGAGAAGTCGCTGGACTACTACAAAAGCCTGAAGTTCCCGTGGGCGCCGGGGAACGGGAAGTAGGGGGTTTCCTTCTCCCCTTGCGGGAGAAGGTGGCTCGCTTGCGAGCCGGATGAGGGGTTTCCCGGCGACCGCCGCGCGACCCCTCACCCGGCCCTTCGGGCCACCCTCTCCCGCAAGGGGGAGAGGGAAGGGCTAGCGGATCGGCGCGCCTCGTGCGTCATCTAGGCGACGCTTTCCAACCCGAGACCCTCCATGAAGCCTGTGTTCGCCGCCTCGGCCCTCGCCCTGCTGATCGCCACCGCCGCCCAGGCCGGGCCGCTGAACGTGCCCGCCACGCAGAAGGTGATCAGCGCCCAGCTCGATCGCGACTATCCGGCGCTGGAGGCGCTGTACAAGGACATCCACGCCCATCCCGAGCTCGGCTTCCAGGAGGTCGAGACCGCTAAAAAGCTGGCCGCGCAGATGCGGGCGCTGGGCTTCACCGTCACCGAGGGCGTCGGCAAGACCGGTGTGGTGGCGGTGCTGAAGAACGGCGAGGGCCCCAAGGTGCTGATCCGCACCGAGCTGGACGGCCTGCCGATGCAGGAAAAGTCGGGCCTGGCCTGGGCCAGTCAGGCCACCGCCACCTGGAACGGCGAGAAGGTCTTCGTCGCCCATGCCTGCGGCCACGACATCCATATGGCCGCCTGGGTCGGCGCGGCGCGCCAACTGGTGGCGATGAAGGCCAAATGGAAGGGCACGCTCGTTTTCGTGGCCCAGCCCTCGGAAGAGACGGTTCGCGGCGCCCGCGCCATGCTGGACGACGGCCTGTGGGACAAGATCGGCGGCAAGCCCGACTACGGCTTTGCGCTGCACGTCGGCTCGGGTCCGGCGGGCGAGGTCTATTACAAGGCCGGCGTCCTGACCTCGACCTCGGATGGCCTCGACATCACCTTCAACGGCCGGGGCGGGCACGGCTCGATGCCCTCGGCCACCATCGACCCGGTGCTGATGGCCGCTCGCTTCACCGTCGACGTGCAGAGCGTGATCAGCCGCGAGAAGGACCCGTCGGCGTTCGGCGTGGTGACGGTCGGCTCGATCCAGGCGGGCAGCGCCGGCAACATCATCCCCGACAAGGCCCGGGTGCGCGGCACGATCCGCACCCAGGACAACGCCGTGCGCGAGAAGATCCTCGACGGGGTGCGCCGCACGGTGAAGGCGGTGACCGACATGGCCGGCGCTCCGGCCGCCGACCTGAAACTCACCGCCGGCGGCAAGATGGTGGTCAATGATGCGGCCCTGACCGACCGCACCGCGGTGGTGTTCAAGGCCGCCTTCGGAGCCCGCGCCGTGGCGCAGGACAAGCCGGGCTCGGCGTCCGAGGACTATTCGGAGTTCGTGCTGGCCGGCGTGCCGTCCGTCTATTTCGGCCTCGGCGGCTCGGACCCCGCCGAAGCCGCCAAGGCCAAGGCCGAAGGCCGTGAGCTGCCGGTCAACCACTCGCCGTACTTCGCCCCGGTGGCTGAACCGACGATCCGCACGGGTGTGGAGGCGATGACCCTGGCGGTGCTGAATGTTCTGAAGTGATCCTTCTCCCCTTGCGGGAGAAGGTGTCGCCGGAGGCGACGGATGAGGGGTTTCTCGGCCTCGCCGCGCGACCCCTCACCCGACCCGCTACGCGGGCCACCCTCTCCCGCAAGGGGAGAGGGCGCTACCCCTCCGCCGCACAGTTCTCCCGGATGAACGCCATGTGCCCCGGCATCACCTCGGCGGACTTGGCGATGACCGATTTGATCTCGGCCATGCGGGCCTTGAACAGGCCCTCGTCCATGTTGTCGACCATCGGGTCGTAGCCGTCCGGGAAGATCCCCTGGCCGATGAACACCGCAAACCATGAGGTGTCGTTGAACAGCTCGTCGTTCTCGCGGAACACCCGGCCTGAGCCTTTGAAGAGGTCGATCTTGTCGGTCAGATAGTCCGGGATCGGCATCTCGCGCAGATAGTTCCAATAGGGGGTGTCATTCCGCGCCGTGGCCTTGAAGTGCAGGATGATGAAGTCGCGGATCTTCTCGTACTCGAACGCCATGGTCCGGTTGTAGCGGTCGATTTCGGCGGCGCGGAAATGGCGGTCGGGGAAGTGGGCCAGGAGGCGCGAGATACCCACCTGGATCAGATAGATCGACTGGCTTTCCAGCGGCTCCATGAACCCCGCCGACAGGCCGATGGCCACGACATTGCCGTTCCAGCTCTTCTTGCGGCGACCCGGCGTGAAGCGGATCAGGTTCGGATCGGCCAGCGGCTCGCCGTCCAGTTGGCTCAAGAGGTCGGCCAGGGCCTCGTCGTCGCTGACATGCTGGCTGGAATAGGCGTAGCCGTTGCCCAGGCGATGCTGCAGCGGGATGCGCCACTGCCAGCCGTGCGGCCGCGCGGTGGCCCGGGTCACCGGCGACATCGAGCCGCCCAGCGTGCAGGGCATGGCCACCGCCCGGTCGTTCAGCAGCCACTGCGACCAGTCCTCGTAGCCGGTCTTCAGGGTCTGTTCGATCAGGAGGCCCCGAAAGCCCGAGCAGTCGATGAAGAGGTCGCCCTCGATGACCTGGCCGCTCTCCAGCGTCACCGAGGTGACGTGACCGCTCTGGCCGTCCTGCTGCACCGAGGCGATCTTGCCCTCCTGGCGGGTGACGCCCCGGGCCTCGGAATAGTCGCGTAGGAACTTGGCGTAGAGCCCGGCGTCGAACTGGAAGGCGTAGGCGATCTGGCCCAGCGGCGAGTTGGCCTGGCCGTTCGGACGCATGAACTTGCTCTGGCGCGCGCCCACCGTCTGCAGGCTGTAGGCGCCCAGATCATCGTCCAGGCCCATGGCCCGCAGCTTCAGCCAATAGGCGTGGAACGACACGCCCTCCATGTCGACGCCATAGGGGCCGAACGGGTGGTGGTAGGTGTGGCCGATCCTTTGCCAGTCGACGAAGTCGATGCCCAGCTTGAAGGTCGCCTTGGTCTTCTTGACGAAGTCGTTCTCGTCCAGACCCAGCATCCGGTTGAAGATGTTGATCTGGGGGATGGTCGACTCGCCGACCCCGACGGTGCCGATGGCCTCGGACTCGACCAGCGTCACCTTCGTGTAACCGTCCTTCAGGAAGCGGCCCAGGGCGGCGGCGGTCATCCAGCCGGAGGTGCCGCCGCCGACGATGACGATGCGGCGCAGGCGGTGGTCGTTGGTCATGCTCTGAACTCGGGGCGAGACGCGTGAGGGGCGGCGCAATAGCGGGCGATGAACTGCTCGTGGGTCGGCAAGGCTTCCGCCGTCTGGCGGATCAGCCCGGCCAGCCGCGACAGCTGGTTCTTGAGGAAAGCCTCGTCGAAGGCGTCGACCAGCGGATCGTGGCGGCGCGGCGTGACCCCCTGGCCCAGCAGCACGGCGATCCAGCTGGGCTCGGCGAAGAGGTCCAGGTCCGAGGGGAACAGGCGGCCCGAGGCGGCGAAGAGGTCGATCTTGCGCTGCAGGGTCTCGGGAATCTCCATCTCGCGGGCCCGCACCCAATAGGGCTCGCTGCGGGCGTTGGCCTTGAAGTGCAGGATGATGAAGTCGCGGATCAGCTCGACCTGCAGGGCGGTCAGGCGGTTGTATTCGGCGATCTCGACGGGATCGAAGCCCTGGTCGGGGAACAGGGCCAGAAGCTTGGTGATCCCGGCCTGGATCAGGTGGATCGAGGTGCTTTCCAGCGGCTCCAAGAAGCCCGACGACAGGCCGATGGCGACCACGTTCTTGACCCAGGCCGCCTTGCGGCGACCGGCCTGGAAGCGCAGGAAGTTGGGCTCGGCCAGGGGCTCGCCGTCGAGGGTGGCGCGCAGGCGAGCCACGGCGTCCTCGTCGCTGATGTCGCGGCTGGAATAGACATAGCCGTTGCCGGTGCGGTGCTGCAGCGGGATGCGCCAGCGCCAGCCGGCCGCATCGGCGGTGGCGCGGGTGTAGGGCGTCAGGCCATCGCCGCCGGTGACGCAGGGCATGGCCACGGCCCGGTCATTGGGCAGCCAGTGGCTCCAGTCGTCATAGCCGGCCTGCAGGGTCTGCTCGATCAAGAGGCCCCTAAACCCCGAGCAGTCGACGAAGAGGTCGGCCTCCAGCGCGCGGCCGTCCTCCAGGGTGACGCCGGTGACGAAGCCGGTTTCGCCGTGCTGCTGGACGCTGGCGATCTTGCCCTCGACGCGCGTGACGCCACGCGGCTCGGCGTAGTCGCGGAGGAACTTCGCATAGAGGCCGGCGTCGAAATGGAAGGCGTATTTCAGGCTCGACAGCACCTGGCCCGGGTCCTTGGACGGTGGGGCGAAGCGGTTCAGGTGGGCGGCCTGGGCCGAGAGGTTGAAGGCGTCGATCGGCGGGGCCCAGCCCTCGTGATGGGCGCGCAGCCACACCTGGTGGAACTTGACCGCCTCGATATCCAGGCCAAAGCCGCCGAACGGGTGCAGGTAGCGGTGGCCGGGTCCCATCCAGTCGACGAACTCGATGGCCAGCTTGAAGCTGCCCTTCGTGGCCCGCATGAACGCGGCCTCGTCCAGGCCCAGGATCTGGTTGAAGGTGTTGATCGGCGGGATCGTCGCCTCGCCGACGCCGACCGTGCCGATGGTCTCGGACTCGACCAGGGTGACGGCGATGGTCTTGGGCAGCGCCTTGGCCAGGGCGGCCGCCGTCATCCAGCCGGCCGTGCCGCCGCCGACGATCAGGACGTTACGGATGGGCGAGGGGGTCATGGGGCGGGGCTCAGTGAAACATCCCGTGTCATCCCGGAAGCCTCGCAGAGGCTATCCGGGACCCAGGGGGCGACGAAGCGCGGCGCTTGCGGCCCCTGGGTCCCGGCTCTCCGCGCTGCGCGCTGCGGCCGGGATGACACGGGAAATGTGCGGCGCTCAAACACGCGGCATACCTTCCGCCGTTTGCTCCAGCATGGCCTTCATCCGGCTCAGCATCTCGCGGGTGCGCTCGGCGCCCACACGGTCCGCCAGCGGGTCCCAGCGCGTCGGGATGATCCCGCGCGCCAGCATCGCGTGGATCCAGGCGCTTTCGGGCCAGGTCTCGTCGTCATAGGTGACCACGCGGCCGCGGCTTTCGAACTGCTCGATCTTGCGGGCCAGGGTTTGCGGCGGATCGGAGAGGTCGCCCCAGCGCAGGATGGCCATGTCGCGGGCCCGCTCCAGGGCGGCCTCGGCCAGGCGGTTGTATTCGGCCACGGCGGCCGGGCCGGTGGGGAAGAGAGCGATCAGGCGCGAGACGTCGCCCTGCAGCAGATGCAGGTCGCCGCCATCGCCGGCGCCGATCGCGCCATAGGCGGCCCCGACCGCGACGGTGTCGCCGGTCATGGCTTCGGCGATGTGTCCCGTCCGGACCGGCGTGGGCGCGAAGGTGGAGATCAGGCCGTCCTGCGCCAGCGCGACGCCGGTCGGCAGCCAGGCGCTCCAGTCGGTCCAGGGCTCTTGCGGGGCCAGCAGCCGCTGATCGCCCGAGGCGTCGACCTTGAGGTCGGCGTCGGGGCGGTCTTCGACGCGCTTGGCTCCGGCGGCCAGGGCGATACGCTTCAGGAGCGCGGCGTAGCCCGCGGCGTCCAGGGTCAGGCCATGGCTCAGGCTCGACAGCGGCGAGCGCGGGTCGGGGCTGGGCGGGGCGAAGCGGCCGCGCACGGCGGCCTGGGCGGCCAGGCTCCAGTCGGTCAGCGGACCCGGACGACCGCCGGCAAGCCAGTAGTGGTGAAAGGCCACGCCGTCGATCGCCACGCCGGTCTCGCCGAACGGCTCGAGCCCGTCGCCGTAGCGGGCGGCCAGGCGCGGCCGGGCGTTTGTCGCCTGGGCCAGGACCTCATCGCTGATCCCGAGGCGGGCGTGCAGGCCCTGCAGCGAGGGCAGGGCGGCGATGCGGCCGGCCGGCGGCGGGCTGGTCTCGGCCACGACCACCTCGGCCAGCCCCTTCGTCGCCGTGGCCAGGGCGGCGGCGGTCATCCAGGCGTCGATCCCGGCGCCGACGATCAGAACCCGCTTCATGCCGGCGACCTCGTCTGCGCCATCGCGCGCAGGAACGCTTCGTGGGTGGGCATGGCCTCGACGGTGCGGGTCACGGCGGTCGAGAGGTCGGCCATGATCTTCGCCGTGCGGGCCGGATCACTGGCCGCGACCAGCGGGTCATGGCCGTGCGGCAGGATGTTCTGGCCGAAATAGACCGCCAGCCAAGAGGGCTCGAGGAAGAAGCCGTCCTTATAGCCGACGACCGCGCCGCGCTCGCGGAACAGCGCCATCTTGTAGGCCAGGCTGTCGGGGATCGGCCCCTCGCGGCGCTCGATCCAGAACGGGGAATCGTCGCGCTGGTTGGCGTGGTAGTGCAGCACCAGAAAGTCGCGGATCCGCTCGAACTCCAGGTCCATCACCCGGTTGTACTCGTCCTGGTCGGCCTGCTGGAAGCCGCGATGCGGGAACATCTCGACCAGCGTGGTGATCGCCACCTGGATCAGGTGGATCGAGGTGCTTTCCAGCGGCTCCAGGAAGCCCGACGACAGGCCCACGGCCACGACGTTCTTGAACCACTGCTTCTTGCGGCGGCCGGTGACGAACCGCAGGAAGCGCGGGTCCTGCTGCAGCTTGCCGTCCAGGTTCTCGACCAGGGCGCGGGTGGCCTCGTCGTCGCTGACATAGCTGGAGCAATAGACGTGGCCGTTGCCCACCCGGTGCTGCAGCGGGATGCGCCAGCGCCAGCCGAAGCGGTCGGCCGTGGCCCGCGTGTAGGGCGTGGGCGACTCGACCGCCTCGCAGGGCGCGGCCACCGCGCGGTCGCAGGGCAGCCAGCGGCTCCAGTCCTCATAGCCGGCCTGCAGGGCGCCTTCGATCAACAGGCCCCGGAAGCCCGAGCAGTCGATGAAGAGGTCGCCCTCGATGACCCGGCCGTTCTCCAGGGTGACGCCGGTGACGAAGCCGTCCTCCGCGCGCTGCTGGACGCTGGTGATCTTGCCCTCGGTGCGGGTGACGCCCCGCGCTTCGGAATAGGCCCGCAGGTACTGGGCGTAGAGGCCGGCGTCGAACTGGTAGGCGTAGTTGAAGGTCGAGCCCAGCGAGCGCGGATCGGCCGACGGCGGGGCGAACTTGCGCGCGTGGCTGGCCATGATCGGCAGGCTGTAGCTCTCGATCGGACCCGCCTCGCCGCGCGCTCGCGCCGCCAGCCAATGTTGGTGGAACGGCAGGCCGTCGATCGCGTGGCCATAGGCGCCGAACGGGTGGATGTAGGCCTCACCCTTGCGGCCCCAGTCGCAGAACTGGATGCCCAGCTTGATGGTCGCCTGGGTCTTGCGCATGAAGTCGGCCTCGTCGAGGCCAAGCCGGGCGTTGAAATAGCGGATATGCGGGACCGTGGCCTCGCCGACGCCGACCGTGCCGATCTCGGCCGACTCGACCAGCTCGATGGCGATCGGCAGGCCTTTCAGCACCGCCGCGAGGCCCGAGGCGCTGATCCAGCCGGCGGTGCCGCCCCCGACGATGACGATCTTGCGGATGGGATCCATGACGCGACCTTAGAGGTGGGCGTTGGTCATGGGGAAGGGCAGGGGTCCAACCGGCGCGCACGCCGACCCTGGCTCGACCGCTTGGGCCTTCATCCTGTCTCCCCCCGACGTCGGCCCCCCATTCTGACGGCCTACGGTCAATCCAGAAATTGACAACGCTGTCTTCCGTTGTCATCGTTATTGTTACCGGACACTCAGAATCCGGACATTGCGTGGCCAAACCTTGAACGGGTCGGGCTACGAATGGGGAGGTGACCAGGACCTGAGGCTATGACGCGCGATCCCGTGTGCGGGACGGCGCTGCTACCTCAAATGGTAACGTTCCCATTCCTTATGGCTAAACGACTTGGGCGTTTGTGACAACGCTTGACGACGCGTGGCGGGTCGTGTGATCTGGCCACAATGGTCACGGTAACATGATCAATGGTAGCGCTACCTTGCTACCAACAACAACAAGGGGAGGTGGACTAAATGGGCACGGCCAAAAGGCTGTCCGCCGGGGGCGGACGCAATTCCTTCACGACGCGACTGAAGTACGGCGCTTCGATGCTGGCGCTGGGCGCGCTGGTCGTCGGCGCGCCGGCCATGGCGCAGACCGCGGCGAAGACCGAAAACCAGACGGTCGACGAAGTCATCGTCACCAGCATCAAGCAGAGCCTCAAGAGCAGCCAGCAGCTGAAGCAGTCGTCCGAGATCATCGGCGACTCGATCACCGCTGAAGACATCGGCGCCCTGCCGGACCGCTCGGTCACCGAAGCGCTGCAGCGCATTCCGGGCGTGGCCATCAACCGCTTCGCCGCCGGCGTCGACCCTGACCACTTCTCGGTCGAAGGTTCGGGCGTCGTGGTGCGCGGCCTGAACTTCGTCCGCTCGGAGCTGAACGGCCGCGACACCTTCTCGGCCAACAACGGCCGCGCCCTGTCGTTCGCCGACGTTCCGGCCGAACTGATGGGCGGCGTCGACGTGTTCAAGAGCCCGTCGGCCGACATGATCGAAGGCGGCATCTCGGGCACGGTGAACCTGCGCACCCGCCTGCCGTTCGACAGCAACAAGCGCATCATCTCGCTGTCGGTTGAAGGCAGCTACGGCGACCTGATCAAGAAGTGGGCCCCGACCTATACGGGCCTGATCAGCGACCGCTTCGAGACCAATGTCGGTGAGTTCGGCGTCCTGGCCAGCTACACCAACTCCAAGCTCTGGACCCGTTCGGACGGCACCCAGGCCTCGAACTTCGGCTGCCGCACGAACCTGGATCAGACGCCCGCCAACTGCGGCAATGGCCAAAAGGGCGTGTGGTTCCCGCGCGGCGCGGCGTTCCGTTCGACCACCACCGAGCGCGAGCGCGAAGGTCAGGCGGCCGCCGTCCAGTGGCGCAGCACCGACCGCACCATGCAGGCCACGGTGCAGTACCTGCGGTCTGACTCCTCGCAGGCCTGGACCGAGCATGCGATCGAAATCGCGACCGACAACGTCGCCGCCAACGGCGACTCGCGTCCCGTCGCGGGCACGACCTTCTCGTTCGACGGCGATGGGATCTTCACCAACGGCGTGATCACCGGCACGCAGGGCTGGCGCTCGGACCAGAACGGCGCTGACCCGCGCACGCCGATCGACGGCCTGCAGTCGAACAACATCCGCCGCGACGTCGACCAGACCTATATCACCAGCGACTTCGGCGCGAACTTCAAGTGGACGCCGAACGAGAAGTGGGGCTTCCAGGTCGACTACCAGCACGTCTCGTCGAAGGTGAAGAACCTGGACGCGGGCCTGTGGGGCTCGACCTTCCAGAACCTGCAGATGGAGATGCGTGGCGACAAGCCGCCGATCTTCACCTTCCTGCCGCCCAGCAACGGTGGCACGGTTCCGGTCTGCGCCACGCCCAGCAACAGCTGCTCGAGCTATTTCCAGAGCCCGAACAACAGCTTCAGCAGCCTGTACAACTCGTTCTGGCGCTCGGCGATGGACCACATCGAGCAGTCGGAAGGCCAAGAGGACGCCGCCCGCTTCGACGTCGAGTACAAGTTCGACAACGACACCTGGCTGGACTCGGTCAAGGCCGGCGTGCGCTGGTCGGATCGTGACCAGACGACGCGCTTCTCGGCCTACAACTGGGGTTCGATCAGCGAGATCTGGGGCGAAGGCGGCCCGGTCTGGTTCAACGACAAGGTCGACGGCGTGCCGACGGCCGGCGGTTCGGGCCTGCCGGGCACGGCGGGGCAGGACAGCAGCAGCCGCGTCGAGCTGTTTGGCTTCGACAACTTCTTCCGCGGCTCGGTGCCGCTGCCGACCGGCAGCCAGGCGCGTCCGTTCTACAACCAGAACATCGCGCTGAACTACGCCGACTACGCCGCGTTCGCCAAGCTGATGGGTTCGGAGTTCCGGGCCACCAACGGCGCCGATGGCTGCCCGCAGAACTGGGTGCCTCTGGCCCAGCGCTGTCAGGTGATCGCCGGCACGCCCTTCCGTCCGCAGGAAATCAACCCTGTGCAGGAAGTGAACAAGGCCTTCTACGTGATGGGCCGCTTCAAGGGGGATGTGGGCGAAGCGCGCGTCACCGGCAATATCGGGCTGCGCTATACCAAGACCACGCGTGAGGCGAGCGGCTTCCTGTCCTATCCCACCGGGACGGGCCTGGCCGCCGACGCCGACTGCACCCGTGCTCTGACCGAGTGGCAGGCGCTGCCGGAGCCCAAGGCGCCGTTCACGCCCTCGTCGTTCTGCGGCCTGACGCCCCAGGTTCGCGCCGCAACGCGCGCCTGGATGAACGGCTCGACCGTGCCCAGCACGGCCAAGGCGAACTTCGAGTACTGGCTGCCGAGCTTCAACCTGAAGGTCGCCATGCCGAACGGCCTGCAGTATCGCCTGGGCCTGTCGAAGACCCTGACGCCGCCGGACATCGGTCTGACGCGTAACTTCTACCAGCTGGCGCTGAACACCAACATCGAAGGCATCGTCAACGGTCGCCCGACCGGCAACGTGACCGTCGGTAATCCGTACCTGAAGCCGACCAAGTCGACCAATGTGGACGCCTCGGTCGAATGGTACTTCGCCTCGGTCGGCTCGCTGACCATGGCGGTGTTCTACAAGGAGCTGTCGGACGTCGCCTCGAACACGACGACCCGCCTGCCGTTCACCAACAACGGCGCGACCTTCGACGCCGTGGTGACCACGCCGGGCAACTCGTCGCAGAAGGCCAAGATCAAAGGCTTCGAGATCGGCTACCAGCAGTTCTACGACTTCCTGCCCAAGCCGCTGGACGGCTTCGGCATCAACGCCAACTACAGCTACATCGACAGCTCGGGCGTGCCGCAAAGCACCCTGTCGGCGACCGACCCCGATGTGGCCGCCGGCCGTGTCGCCAACATCGACACCAGCCTGCTGCCGCTGCAGGGCCTGTCCAAGCACAACGCCAACTTCGCGGCGATCTATGAGAAGGGCAAGATTTCGGCCCGTCTCGCCTACAACTGGCGTTCGGACTTCCTGCTGACCGTCCGCGACGTGATCGTGCCCTTCGCGCCGATCATGAACGAGGCCACCGGCCAGCTGGACGGCTCGCTGTTCTACACCGTCAACGACCAGGTGAAGGTCGGCGTGCAGGGCGTGAACCTGCTCAACGAAGTCACCCGCACGACGCAGGTCCTCAACAACGATCTGCTGAAGACCGGTCGCTCGTGGTTCATGAACGACCGCCGCTACACGCTGGTGCTGCGCGCCAGCTTCTAAGTTCCGCTGAAACCCGGCCCGGGGCGTTCGCGCCTCGGGTCGGGGATCACGGATGGGTTTCGTCAGCGCCTTCCTTCCGTTTCGAGGGCGCGCGGCGGGGCTCGGTTACTCCTGCCAACTCTTTCACGCGCATCGTCCTTCATAACGGTGCGCGTTTTTCTTGGAGCGCGTGTCATGACCCTCTCCCGTCGAGACCTCCTCGCCGTCGGCGCCGCCAGCGCCCTGGCCGGTCCCGCCCTCGCCGCCGAAGGGCCCTCGCTGCGCGAGCTGGCCAAGGCCAAGGGCATCGCGTTCGGCAGCGCCGTCCCGGCCGGTCCGCGCGGCGCGACGAGCGGTCCCTTCGAGGACGCCCGGCATCGCGAGATCCTCATCCGCGAGTGCGGCGTGCTGGTGCCCGAGAACGAACTGAAGTGGTACGTGGTGCGGGCCCGGGGGCCGCAGTCTTTCGACTTTGAGCGCGCCGACCGCATCGCCGAGTTCGCCAAGGCCAACCGCCAGGCCCTGCGCGGCCACACCCTGCTGTGGCATCACCCGCAATGGTTCCCGAACTGGGTCAAGGGCTACGACTTCGGACCCAAGCCGGCCGAGGCGGCCGCCAAGATGGTCACCGAGCACATCCAGGCCCTGTGCCAGCGCTATCCGCAGATGATCTCGTGGGACGTGGTCAACGAGACCGTCGACCCCAAGGACGGCTCGATCCGCTCGACCTTCCTGTCCGACGCCATGGGCAAGGAAGAGGTGCTGGACCTGTCGTTCCACGTCGCCCGCGAAGCCGCGCCCAAGGCCCGCCTCGTCTACAACGACTACATGAGCCAGGAAGTCGGCAACGAGAAGCACCGCTACGGCGTGCTCAAGCTGCTGGAAGGCTTCAAGAAGCGCGGTACGCCGGTCGATGCGCTCGGGATCCAGAGCCATATCGGCGCCGAGAACGCCGACAGCTTCACCGGCTTTGGCAAGCCGCAGGAAAAGGAATGGACCGCCTTCCTGAACGACGTCACCGGCATGGGCTATGACCTCCTGGTCACCGAGTTCGACGTCCACGACAAGGGGCTGGTCTACGACTTTGGCCCGCGCGACGCGGCGGTGGCGGCCTACGCCAAGGCCTTCCTGGACCAGGTGCTGAGCTATCGCCAGACCAAGGAGGTCCTGGCTTGGGGCATGATCGACAAGTACTCGTGGCTGCAGGGCCAATGGCTGCGCGAAGACAAGAAGCCCAAGCGCCCGACCCTCTATGACGACAACTACCAGCCCAAGCCCCTGCGCGAGGCGGTGGCCGCAGCGCTGAAGGCCGCGCCGGCGCGGTAGGGGGCAAGCTCAGGAGCGCCCCCTCCGTCACGCGGCTGCGCCGCGCGCCACCTCCCCCGCAAGCGGGGCAGGAGGGGAGCCGCTCTTCCTCACCCGCAAAGCGGGGGAGGTGGATCGTCGCGAATACGCGACGAGACGGAGGGGGCGCTTAGTATCGAAAGGGAGACGAGCATGATCAGACAGACCCTGACCACCCTGGCCCTGGCGCTTGTGGCCTCCACCGCGATTGCCGCGCCGCAGACGGCCCAGTTCAGCAACTTCGTCTACGAAGGCTCCGACCCGTCGGACGTGGTCAAGGCCGGGCCTGGCCAGTATCGCAACCCGATCGTCCAGGGCTTCTATCCCGACCCGTCGGTCACGCGGGCGGGCAAGGACTTCTATCTGGTCAACTCGACCTTCGCCTGGTTCCCGGGCCTGCCGGTGTTCCATTCGACCGACCTCGTCCACTGGGAGCAGATCGGCAACGCCATCGACCGTCCGGGGATGCTGGACTTCAAGCGGCTTGGCCTGTCGCGCGCGGTGTTCGCCCCGGCGATCCAGGAGCATCAGGGCACGTTCTACATCCTCAACACCTGTGTCGACTGCGGCGGCAACTATCTGATCACCGCCAAGGACCCCAAGGGGCCGTGGTCGGATCCGGTCTGGCTGCCGGACGTCGGCGGCATCGACTCGTCGATCTTCTTCGACGACGACGGCAGGGCCTGGATCCTCAACAACGACGAGCCGCCGGGTCCCGCCGAGTATTCGGGCCACCGCGCCATCTGGATCCGCGAGTACGATCCCAAGACCCAGAAGACCATCGGCCCGGCCAAGGTGCTGCTGGACAAGGGCGTCAACCCCGCCACCAAGCCGATCTGGCCCGAGGGGCCGCACATCCTGAAGAAGGACGGCTGGTATTATCTGACCGCCGCCGAGGGCGGCACCGCCGAGGGCCACAGCCAGGTGGTGCTGCGCTCAAAGTCGGTCACCGGGCCCTATGTTCCGTATGCGGATAATCCGATCCTGACCCAGCGCGACCTGCCGCGCGACCGGCCGCTGCCGATCACCTCGGCGGGCCACGCCGACATCGTCGACACGCCCGATGGCCAGTGGTGGGCGACCTTCCTGGCCGTGCGCCCGTATGGCGATGACCTCTACAACACCGGCCGCGAGACCTTCCTGTTGCCGGTCGAGTGGAAGGACGGCTGGCCGGTGATCCTGGAGAACGGCAAGACCATCCCCTATGTCGCCGATGCGCCCAAGCTGCCGGGGCTGAAGACCGCCCCGACCTCGGGCCCGTTCAAGGCGGCCGAGACCTTCGAAGGCCCCGAACTGCCGATGAGCTGGATGACCATGCGCATCCCGACCTCGCGCTGGTGGTCGGTCAAAGCGGGCGCGCTGAACATCCAGGCCCGCAAGGCCAAGCTGGGCGGCCACGAGCAGCCCTCGATCTGGGCCCGTCGCCAGCAGCACATGAACGCCAGCGTCAGCACCACCGTCCGCTTCGACCCCAGGGCCGACGGCGACAAGGCCGGCCTGGTGGCGCTGCAGAGCGACGACTTCTACTGGTTCGTGGGCCTCGCCCGCGCCGGCGGCCAGACCGTGGTCCGCGTCGAGAAGCGGACCGGCAAGGACGATCCGGTCGATGGCGTCGTGGTGGCGCAGGCGCCGGTGGCGCTGACCCCGGGCCAGGGCCTGGACCTGAAGATCGCCGTACGCGGCGGAACCATCGACTTCGCCTACGCCGCCAAGCCGGGTCAGTGGGAGGTGCTGAAGGCGGGCGCCGACGCCACGACCCTCAGCACCAAGGTCGCCGGCGGGTTCGTGGGCACCATGCTGGGCGTCTACGCCCACGGGGTGGAGGAGTAGGGGGCGTCCCTGCGTCCTTCGAGGCGCGCTCAGGCGCGCGCACCTGAGGATGAGGGATTCAGTAGCGGGTTTCCTCATCCTGAGGTGCGAGCCTACGGCGAGCCTCGAAGGACGCACTGACGTGTCGCCGGGAGGGTTGGGTTTTGGGAGGGAGGCTCGAGACGGTTCACGCCCCTCGTCGGACGGTCGGAAAATCCTCCCCCCAGAGGGGGAGGAGGCCGAAGGCCGGAGGGGGAAGCGCCGCCGAGCCGGCCTCTTCCCCCTCCGTCGGCTTCGCCGACACCTCCCCCGCTGGGGGGAGGATTTGGTCCGCCACCCACCCTTCACGGACGGCCGCGAGGTCCGATTCTGGGCCGAGCCTCGCTAAGCCCTCATAGGGCTCCCCGCCTCACCGATACCGATACAACCTCACCCGCTGCACCCCGAACTCCGTCGGCGGCAGGCGGACGTGGCGGCCCTGGTGGGTCTGGTCGCCGTTTAGCCAGCGGCCGTCGACCCACTGGCCGGTCTCGAAGCGCAGCTCGCGCACAGTCTCCAGGCCCACTGACCCGTCCTTCGTGGCGAAGGTCAGGGTGATCCCGCGCCCCGCGACGATGAACTCATCCGGACCCGTCTGGATCACCAGGCCGCCGTGGCTGGCGAAGTCCTGGGCGTCCTTGGGCGTCCAGGGATCAACCACCGTCACCGTGAAGTCCCAGGGGCCGAAGCTGGCCTTGCGCGGGGTCAGGTCGACCGTGCCGTCATAGGCCACCGGGGCGCGGAAGCCGCGCATGGTCTTGCCGCCGTCGTGGGTGGTGATCAGGGGCGTCAGCTGGTCCAGCAGGCGATAGGCCGCGCCCAGGGTCTTCACGCCCTCGGGCGGCAGGTTCTCGATCGAAAACGGCGAGAAGCCGATCGCGTCGTGCTCGCCGATGGCCCAGAAGGCGTTGCCCGGGGCGGGCGTCTTGCCCGCCTGGTCGGCCTCGGGGATGAACAGCGGCTGGTCGGGCCGATCGTACGGCGGGACCCACTTGGTGAAGTCCGGATAGTAGATGTCGGGCGACAGCATGTCCAAGGACGGCGCGGCCGCGCGCCACAGGTCGATCAGGTGGGGCAGGGGACCGGCGCTGGGATAGCCGCCCGGAACCGCGCCCGGACGCGGCAGGGCCGCGTTGACGTACATCGGCAGGTCGTAGGCCTTCTTGCCGGCCGCCGTCAGCGCCTCGACGAAACGCCCGAAGGTCCAGGCCTGCCACAGCTCGTCGGTCGCGGCCGAGGCGCCGAACACCTCTTCCCAGGTCCCGGTCTTTTGGACGCCCAGCGCCTTGAGGGCGGCGGCGGGCACGGGTTTTCTGAAGTCAGCGTCGGCGGCCTTGGTGCGATCGCGCGCCTCCGACAGCATGCCGATCTCGTTCTCGACCTGGACCATCAGGACGGTGCGCTGCTGGCCGTCCACCGCCTTCAGGTGCGCCATCATTGCGGCGAAGGCCTTGGCGTCGGCGTCGCGGGTGGCCGGGTAGGACGCGCTGAGGATCTCGACCGCCTTGCCCTGCGCCGTGCGGGCGTAGGGGAAGCGGGCCGGATCGCGCTTCACCCAGGCCGGGGCGTAGGTCGACATGCTGTTCTTCCAGGCTCCGAACCACAGCAAGATCAGCCGCATGTCGTGGGCGCGGGCCTGCTGGATCATGCCGTCCAGCACCGTAAAGTCGAACTGGCCCTCGACGGGCTCGACCTGCTCCCAGGTCACCGGGGCCAGCACGGTGTTGAGGTTGGCCGCCTTCAGCACGGCCCAGTGGCCCGACAGGTCCTTGAGGTCCGAGCTCGAGGAATTGCCCAGCTCGCCGCCCAGGATCAGGTACGGCTTGTCGTCGACCAGCAGGCGATGGACGCCGTCGATCTTGGCGATCCGGGGCGCGGGCTCGGCCTGAGCGGACGTGGCGGCGAGGCCCAGCAGCAGGGCGGCGAGGGTGGGGGCGAGACAACGCATGACGCGGTCAGATGAGGACGGCGCACTTGTAAGATCAATCCGGAAAACGGCGAGGCGGCGAAAAATGGGAGCGGTATCGGGGGGGGCTGCGTCCTTCGAGGCGCGCTCAGGAGCGCGCACCTCAGGATGAGGGATTCAGTAGCGGGTTTCCTCATCCTGAGGTGCGAGCCGACGGCGAGCCTCGAAGGACGCACCGCGCTAAACGCCCGACCTCCCCGGCGAACGCCGGGGTCCAGATTCATCCCGGTAGGCTGGGGATGACGCGACATCGCTCAGGGCTTGGCCGATCGGCGTGAGGGGGTTCGATCTGGATCCCGGCGTTCGCCGGGAAGGTCGGATTTCTGGAGGGGTCTGGCGACTGGTCCAGGTCCTAGTCGGACGTCGGCGTCCCTGCGTCCTTCGAGGCGCGCTCAGGCGCGCGCACCTCAGGATGAGGGATTCAGTAGCGTGTTTCCCTCTCCCCTTGCGGGAGAGGGTGGCCGCCGAAGGCGGTCGGGTGAGGGGTCGCGCTTCGCTATCCTGAGAGGCTTTTCAACCCCTCATCCGACCTGCTGCGCAGGCCACCTTCTCCCGCAACGGGAGAAGGGCGCAGAACCCGCAAGCCCCTTTCCCACCAAAGCAACCCCCAATCCTGGGGGGTGTGCGGTGAACGGCGTTCCATGAGAGTTGCCGCAAAGCTTGTCCTGCCCCAAGCTTTGGATCGTATGCGCGTTTCATCTCCCACAACCCTGCTTCTTGGCGTCGTGCTGCTGTGCGTGGCGACGGCGCTGGCTGGCGTGTGGATGGCGATCAGCCCGCCGTGGCTGGGGGCGAGCTTCCAGGCGCGGCCCGACGGCGCCGTCGTCATCGCGCAGCTTGTTCCGGACGGCCCTCTGGCGCGGGCCGGGGCCAAGGTCGGCGACCGCTTGGCCGGGGTGGGGCCTGACCTGACCGCGCCGCCGCTGCTGGCTAGCGATACGGGCGCCTTCGAAGCCGCCGCCACCGAGCGCGCCCATCAGGCGGTGATGCGCCGACAGGCCGCCTTCGCCGACGCGCTGTCGGCGCGCCCGTTGGCGCTGCGCCTGGCCAGCGCCGACGGCGCCCCGCGCGCGGTGACCCTCGATGCGCGCATCAGGCCGCTGAGCCGCCTGGGCGCGGAGTTCTGGGCGAACCTCGCCTTTGGCCTGATCGCCACCCTGATCGTGGGCTGGGTGTGGGCCCTGCGGCCGCGCGATCTGGCCACCCAGCTCTTCGCCCTGACGGGCCTGTCGATGCTGGCCTTCACCTTCGGCTGGGCGGTCAACGCCAGCGTCGAGCTGGTCGCCCCGGGGCCGATGGCGGCGGGCGGACACCTGCTGAACATGATCGGCGCGGTGGCCTATGGCGGGGCGATGATCGCCTTCTTCCTGGTCTATCCGACGCGGGTCACCCGGCTGCCCGTGGCCTGGCTGGTCCCGCTGAGCGTGCTGGCCTGGGCCCTGACGCCGCTCTTGCCCGGCAATCCGCCACGGGAGAGCACCGGCCAGTCGGTGACCACGATCCAGATGGCCCTGATCATCGTCGCCATCGGCGTCCAGGCCTTCGCCAGCCGCAAGAACCCCGCCGCCATGGCCGCCGCCCGCTGGCTGGGCCTGTCGGTGATCCTGGGAGCCGGCGCCTTCATCGGCAATGTCGCCCTGCCGATCACCCTGGGGCGCGAGCCCTTCCTGGACACCCGCTTTTCGCTGGGCTTCTTCGTCGTCATCTATGTGGGCATGGCCGTGGGCCTGCGCCGCTATCGGCTGTTCGAGCTGGACCAGTGGGCGTTCCGGATCCTGTTCTACATCAGCGCCGGCGCGGCCTTGCTGGCGCTGGACGGCCTGCTGATCACGGCTCTGGGCGCGGCGCCCGGCGCGGCGCTGGGCCTGTCGCTGCTGGTCGTGGCCTTCGCCTATCTGCCGTTCCGCGACCTGCTGTGGCGGCTGACCCTGGGACGGCGGACGATGAAGGAGCACGAGATGTTCGCCGCCGTCGCCAAGGTGGCCCTGGTGCATGACGTCGAGGCCCGGGCCAAGGCCTGGCGCGATCTGCTGGCCAAGGTCTATGAGCCGCTGGAGGTGGCGCCCAGCGCCGCAGTCCGGGCGCGGGCCGAGATCCTGGAGGAGGGTGTCGGCCTGGGCTTGCCCGCCGCCGCTGGATCAACGGCTCTGGACCTGCGCTTTCCGTTCCGGGGGCGGGGCCTGTTCGGCACGGCCCAGGCCCAGCTGGCCGACCAGCTGGTGAGCCTGCTCGCCCAGATCGAGCAGGGCCGCGACGCCTACGCCCGGGGGGTGATCGAGGAGCGTCTGCGCATCGCTCGCGACCTGCATGACGACGTCGGCGCGCGCCTGTTGTCGGGCCTGCACCGCCAGGACCTTTCCCAGACCCGCGAGGCCATGCGCGGGGCCATCGGCGACCTGCGCTCGATCGTCTCGGGCCTGTCGGGGCGCGACCTGCCGCTGGAGGCGGTGCTGGCCGATCTTCGCCACGAGACCGCCGAGCGCCTGGACGCGGCCGGGATCGCCCTGGACTGGCCGCCGGTCGAGCTGGCCGATCCCGACCGCACCGCGCCCTACCGCGTCTACAAGAACCTGACCTCGGCCGTGCGCGAGGTGATCTCCAACGCCATTCGCCACGCCGGCGCCGCGCGGATCACCGTCGATGTTCGCGAAGCCGACGGCTGTCTGGTCGTGACCCTCGCCGACGACGGGGTGGGCCTGCCCGACACGCCGGGCGGTCGCCGCAGCGGCCTGGCCAACCTGGAGCGTCGCCTCGGTGAGATCGGCGGCCAGGTCGAGATTCCGCCGGTCGGCCGGGGCCTGACCATCCGCCTTTCCGCCCCGATCCCAGTGAGCGCCGCCGCATGACTTCGCCTGAAACCGCCCTTGTCCTGGAGGACCAGGCCGAGACCCGCGCGCACCTGCTGGCGGCCCTGTCCGAGGCCTTTCCGGGCGTGGTCGCGCGGGGCGCGGGGGATCTGGCCGAGGCGCGCTCGTTCCTCGACGGGGGGCGCCTGCCGGACCTGGCGCTGGTGGACCTGGGCCTGCCGGACGGTCGCGGGGTGGATTTCCTGCGTGATCTGGCCGAACGCTCGGGCGGCGCGACGCGCTCGGTGGTGGTGACCATCTATGCCGACGACGCCCACCTGTTCGACGCCATCGCGGCGGGGGCGGGCGGCTATCTGCTGAAGGACATGGGCCGCGCGGACCTGGTGCGCTATCTGCGGCGGCTGGAGGCGGGGGAGACGCCGCTGTCGCCGGCCGTGGCGCGCCGGATGCTCGACTATTTCCGCGCCCGTCCCGCGCCGCTCGCCGAGGTCGAGCCCGAGGCGGCCCTGACCCCGCGCGAGACCGAGGTGCTGCGCCTGATCGGCCGGGGCCTGCGCTCGGGCGAGGCGGCCAAGGTGATGGGCGTCACCGAACTGACCGTCGCCGGCTACGTCAAGGCCATCTACCGCAAGCTCAACATCTGCTCGCGGGCGGAGGCGGCGCTGGAGGCGCAGCGACGGGGGTTGGTTTAGAAAATCCTCCCCCCAGCGGGGGAGGTGTCGGACCGAAGGGACGACGGAGGGGGAAGAGGCGGGGCCAAGAGACTTCCCCCTCCGGCCTTCGGCCACCTCCCCCGCTGGGGGGAGGATTGGGGTGGGCGCTCAAATTTTCGCCGCGAAGTTCAGCGCAAGGATCGCTACGGTGTCGCTCACTGACACCAGCTTCGAGTCTCGAAAGACCCATGCGCCTTCTTGCTTCCCTGACCGTCACGGCCGCTCTCGCCGCCGCCGGCGCCGCCCATGCCCAGGTCACGCCTTCGGCCCCGCCGCAGCTGAACGCCGGCCCCTCGGCCGCCGCGACCGCCGGCAAGGCGTTCCTCGCCAACAACGCCAAGGCGCCGGGCGTGGTCAGCCTGCCGTCGGGCCTGCAGTACAAGGTCATCGCCTCGGGCCCCAAGGACGGCCCCTCGCCGAAGCTGGGCGATATCATCAAGGTCAACTACGAGGGCAAGCTGCTGAACGGGCAGGTTTTCGACAGCAGCTTCGCGCGCGGCAAGGCGGCGATCATGCCGGCCGACGGCCTGATCCGGGGCTGGCTGGAGGCCCTGCCGCTGATGAAGGTCGGCGACGAGTGGACGCTCTTCATCCCGGCTGAGCTGGGCTACGGCTCGCGCGACATGGGCGAGATCCCACCCGACAGCACCCTGGTGTTCCGCCTGAAGCTGGAGGGGATGCTGTCGGTGGATTGATGCAAGATCGGCTCTCCTCCCCCTTTGGGGGAGGGGGACCGGCGAACGCCGGTGGAGGGGCCCTGAGCGATGGCCTTGCATCCTGTGGCCGGCGGACTTCGCGCGCGTTCTGCTCCCGACAAGAAGAGGCTGAACCGTTCGGCTGGCCCCTCCACCGCCGTTCGGCGGTCCCCCTCCCCCAAAGGGGGAGGAGAGGTCGCAACTAGCCGCCCTTCCGGCTCTTCATCAGCGGCTGTATCTTCGTCCCGAAATCCTCCACCCCCTGGACGAAATCATCAAAGGTCAGCAGCACGCCGGCCGTGCCGGGGACCTGCGCGATCTCGTCCATCATGCGGGCGATGCTCTCATAGCTGCCGACCAGCGTGCCCATGTTCAGGTTCACCGCCGACTCTGGGGCGGCCAGTTGCTGGGTGTTGGTGGTCGCGCCGGCCTTGGCGTTGGGGGCGGCCTGTTGCGTGAGCCAGGCCAGGGCCTCCTGGTCGGCGCCGTCGCGGTACTTTTGCCACTTGGCCATCGCCTTCTCGTCGGTCTCGTCGGCGATGATCATGAACAGGATGAACGACTGGACGTCGCGGCCGGTTTTGGCGGCGGCGGCCTCCAGGCGGTGATTGACCGAGGCGAAGGCGGTCGGGGTGTTGGTCCCCTTGCCCAGGGCGAAGCTGTAGTCGGCGTACTGGGCCGTGAAGGCCAGGCCCTCGTCGGACGAGCCGGCGCAGATCAGCTTGGTCTCTTTCGGGTGCGGGCTGACCCGGCAGTCGTCCATGGTGAAGTACTTGCCCTTGAAGTCCGAAACGCCGGTCTCCAGCAGGTCCTTCAGCACGGTCGTGTATTCGGCCAGATAGTTGTAGCGGTCGGTATAGTGCGCCTCGCCGGGCCAGAGGCCCATCTGCGAATACTCGGCCTTCTGCCAGCCGGTGACCAGGTTCACGCCAAAGCGCCCGGGGGCGATCGAGTCGATGGTCGAGGCCATGCGCGCCACGATGGCCGGCGGGATGGTCAGGGTGGCCACGGTGGCGAAGATCTTGATCTTGGAGGTCACCGCGGCGAGACCCGCCATCAGGGTGAAGCTCTCCAGATTGTGCTCCCAGAACTGCGTCTTGCCGCCGAACCCGCGCAGCTTGATCATCGAGAGCGCGAAGTCGAAGCCGTACTTCTCGGCCTTCTGGGTGATCTCCTTGTTCAGCTCGAAGCTGGGCATGTACTGCGGCGAGGTCTCGGAGATGAGCCAGCCGTTGTTGCCGATGGGGATGAAGACGCCGACCTGCATGGGATTATGGACCTTCTGAAAATGGGAAATCCTCCCCCCAGCGGGGGAGGTGTCGGCTCGAAGAGACGACGGAGGGGGAAGCGGCAGGGGCAGCAGCACTTCCCCCTCCGGCGCTTCGCGCCACCTCCCCCGCTGGGGGGAGGATTTGCGGACGCACCATCACGTCCCCTCCAGAAACTTCACCAGAGCCTCGTTGAAGGTCTCCGGATCGGTGACGGTGAAGCCATGCCCGCCCCAGGCGACCTGCTGGAAGTCGGCGTTGGGCAGGCGGCCGGCCAGGCGTTGGGAGCAGAGCATCGGCACCAGCATGTCGTCGGCGCTGGCGCTGATCAGCACCCGGTGCGTGATCTCTTCCAGCCGCGCGTCGATGTCGAAGGCCAGCAGGGCGTTGATCCTGGCCAGCATCACCTCGCGCGGCGGGAAGGCGGCCACGTGGTGGGCCTCCTCGGCCATCAGCCGGGTGTGGTTCCGCGAGATCCAGTCGGCCGGATAGAGGAAGATCGGCTGGGCGTGGACATAGGCCTCAGGGCCCGTGTCGTTCAGTAGATGGAGGCGGGTGTCAAAGCAGCGCTTGATGTGCGGATCAGGCCGGCTCCAGCCGTTGACCACCACCAGCTTGCCCAGGCGATCGGGGTGGTCCAGCGCCAGTTGCAGCCCCGCATTGCCGCCCGCCGCGTGGCCGACCACGTGGGCCTTGGCCAGACCCAGGGCGTCCATGACCTTGACCATGTCATCGGCCATGTGGGCGAGCGTGTAGCGGGGCGGCAGGTCGCGAACGCTGCGGCCCGTGCCGCGATGATCATAGGTGACCACCGGCCAGCGCTGGGTCAGGGCCTGCATCTGCGGCGCCCAGAACGCGCCCGAGCCGCCCAGGCCCGACGACAACAGCACGACCTCGCGCCCGGCGACAGGACCGCCATGGAGTTCGTAGTGCAGGCCGTCGACGGTTCCGGTGGTCATGCGGCTACTTCTTGCCCACGTGCGCGACCGAGGCGATCTCGACCACGAAGCCCGGCTTCACCAGGCCGCACTGGATGCAATAGCGGGCCGGTTTGTCGCCGGGGAAGTACTCGGCATAGACCTTGTTCATCGGGGCGTAGTGGACCCAGTCGGTCAGGAAGATGTGGTTCATGGTCACGTCCTCCATCGTGCCGCCGGCGGTCTCGATCACCGACTTGATGGTCTCCAGCACCTGCCGGGTCTGGGCCTCGGCGTCGCCGGGGAAGGCGACGTTGTTGTCCTTGTCGAAGGCCAGGGTGCCGCTGACATAGACGATCCCGTCGGCCAGCGTGCCGGGCGAGAACGGGGCGATGGGCGTCTGGGTCCCGGGCGGGGTGATGACGGTCTTGGGCATGGGGGTCGTTCCTCTTCTAATTCCTAGAGCGTGTCATCCCGGCCGGACCCCGGCCTTGAGCCGGGGGGAGAGCCGGGACCGCCGGATACGCCGGCGCCTGTTGCGGTCCCGGCTCGGCGCGCTTCGCGCTTGGCCGGGATGACAGCTATTCGGTCGGCGCCAACTGCCCGAACGTCCCCTTGAAATCCGCCGTGGTCGACACCCAGCCGAAGAAGGTCTCGATGTTGAACAGGGCGGCTTTCTGGACGAAGTCGGGGCCCGCCTGGTGGGTGGCGTCCTCCAGCACGGTTCCGAAATATTCCAGCATGAAGCCGTCGCGCAGGGTCGACTCGACGCACACGTTCGTAGCGATGCCGACGAACACCAGATGGCGGATGCCGCGCGCCCGCAGCACGCTGTCCAGCTGGCTGTTGAAGAAGCCCGAGTAGCGGGTCTTGTGCAGGCGGATGTCGCCCGGCTGGGGCGTCAGATCGTCGACCAGCTCATAGTCCCACTGGCCGCGCGCCAAGAGCTTGCCCTGCAGCTCGGGGCGGGCGCGCATGGTCTTCAGCGCATTGGACTTCCACCAGTTGGGCGAGCCGGGACCGCCGGCCTCGACGTAGCCGTCGTCCCAGCCGTTCTGGAAATAGATCACGGTCATGCCGGCGCTGCGGGCCACCTCCAGCACGCCCTTGATCTCGTGGATCACCTTGGCCGCGCCCGAGATGTCGAAGCCCGCCAAATCCAGATAGCCGCCGGGCGAGGCGTAGGCGTTCTGCATGTCGATGACGATCACCGCCGTGGTCTTCGGGTCCACCGGCAGCGGCTCGGGCCGGGCCGGAAGCATGACGCAGCCAGGCGAGAGCGGGGTGATCGTTGAGGTCATCGGCGAGGGCTCCGATTGGGTCCGGCGTTCATGGAACACATTCGGCCGATCAACGCCAAGCCGGCGATGATCCTAAGACCTCGCGGCGGGCGCTGGCCGCCTGACGCGGCGCCTGCACAGTTCCCGCGCAGCTGGATCGTCCTTGTGCCGAGAAATCGAGGCTTGAGCCGCATCCTGCGAGCCTGAACGCCGCCAAGGCTCGCGGCCACGCCGCGCCCTGCTAGCCCTTAACGCACACCGCCGGTACGGCGGTTCGTGGGGATCTAGTTTCATGCAATCGGGCGCTCGCACGCCGACCCGGCGTCAGCTTCTTTCCGCCATCGCCAAGGTCGGCGGCACGGCGGCCCTTTACCAGGCCATGACCTCGCTGGGCCACGCGGCCGAGACGCGCTTTCCCGGCCCGCCCAACCTGCAAGGCGCGCGGCCGGGCGCCAGCGTCATCGTGCTGGGCGCGGGCCTTGCGGGCCTGTTGGCCGCGTTCGAGCTGCGCAAGGCCGGCTACAAGGTCACCATCCTAGAGTTCCAGAACCGGGCCGGCGGCCGCAACTGGTCGCTTCGCGGCGGCGACACCTACACTGAGCTGGGCGGCGCGACCCAGAAGGTCGGCTATGCGGCCGGTAACTATTTCAACCCCGGCCCCTGGCGCATTCCCCACCACCATCGGACCCTGCTGCACTACTGCAAGCAGTTCGGGGTGGCCCTGGAGCCGTTCATCCAGTTCAACCATTCGGGCTGGATCCACTCGTCCCAGGCCTTCGGCGGCAAGCCGGTGCGCTTCAACGCCGCCGCCGCCGACTTCGAGGGCAATATCGCCGAGCTCCTGGCCAAGTCGGTCAACGCCAAGGCCCTGGACGACGCTGTCACGCCCGAGGACCGCGAGCGCCTGCTGGAAGCCCTGAAGGGCTGGGGCATGCTGGACAAGGACTACAAGTACGCCGCCTCGCTGCGCACCTCGTCGCACCGGGGTTACAAGCGGCCCGGCGGCGGCGGCGTGGACGGCGCGCCGATCCCGTCCGACGACCTCTACAGCCTGCACGACGTCCTGGACCCGCAGGTCTGGACCTCGATGGGCTTCTTCATGAACCACGAGATGCAGACCACCATGTTCCAGCCGGTGGGCGGCATGGACATGATCGGCAAGGCCTTCGCCAAGCAGGTCGAGGGCCTGATCACCTACAACGCCAAGGTCAGCAAGATCGCCCAGGACGACAAGGGCGTGGTCGTCACCTACGCCGACACCGTCACGGGCAAGGTCACCGAGGCCAAGGGCGACTGGTGCGTCTGTACGATCCCGCTGGGGATTCTGGGCCAAATGGACCTGGCCGTCACCGACGAGATGATGGCCGCCATCAAGGCCGTGCCCTACTCGGGTCAGGTCAAGATGGGCCTGGAGATGAACCGTCGCTTCTGGGAGGAGGACGACGACATCTACGGCGGTCACAGCTTCACCGACCAGGAGATCGGCCTGATCTCCTATCCCAACAACAACCTGTTCCAGGACGGCCCGGCCGTGCTGCTGGGCGCCTTCGCCCGCGACCTCGGCGCCTTCCGCCTGGCCGGCATGACGCCCGAGCAGCGGATCGAGGTGGCCCTGGCCCAGGGCTCGGTGATCCATCCGGCGAGCTACCGCAAGGAGTTCCGGACCGGCGCCTCGGTGGCCTGGAGCCGCGTGCCCTGGACCCTGGGCTGCTGCGCCCGCTGGAACGAGGAGACGCGCAAGCAGCACTACCAGACCCTGGTGGCCATGGACCGCCGGATCGTCCTGGCCGGCGAGCACGCGTCTTACGTCGGCTGCTGGATGGAGGGGGCGCTGCTGTCGTCCCTCGACGCCATCACCCGCCTGCACAAACGCGCCCTGAGCGCCTGATCGGGAGCCCTGACATGCGGATGTCTCTTCTTCTGGCCGCGACCCTGGTCGCTGCTCCGGCCTTTGCCCAAGACTCGGCCGGCGGGGTGGTGCGGGCCGCCAAGCCCGTCACCGGCGAGCAGGTCTATGGCGCGGTCTGCCAGGCCTGCCACATGGCCGACGCCAAGGGCGCGGTCGGGGCGGGGACCATTCCGGGCCTCGCCTCAAACCCCAAGCTGGCCGGGGCGGCCTATCCGATCATGGTCGTGGCGCGCGGCCAAGGCGCCATGCCCGGCTTCGCCGGCACGCTCAGCAACGCCCAGATGGCCGAGGCGGTGACCTATGTCCGCACCCACTTCGGCAACAGCTACGCCAAGCCGGTGACGGAAGCGGACGTCGCCAAGTTCGCCAAGCCGCCGAGCGCCGGGGGGCATTAGAGACTTAAATCCTCCCCCCAGCGGGGGAGGTGGTCGCGCAGCGACCGGAGGGGGAAGTGCTGGAGAGCCTGCCTCTTCCCCCTCCGTCGCCCCTTCGGGTCGACACCTCCCCCGCTAGGGGGAGGATTTTGTTGAGCCTGGCTTCACGGTCTAAACAACGGGCGCGGAGGTCCCCAATCCTCCCCCCAGCGGGGGAGGTGGTCGCGCAGCGACCGGAGGGGGAAGTGCCGCTGACCTTGCCTCTTCCCCCTCCGTCGTCTCTTCGAGCCAACACCTCCCCCGCTGGGGGGAGGATTTTGACTACCCCAGCTTCACCACCCCATCGACCCGCCGCACCACGCCCAGCGGGTTCTGCGTCTTCAGCTCCGCCGGCAGCAGGGCTTCGGGCAGGTTCTGGTAGCTGACCGGGCGCAGGAACCTTGCAATCGCCAGGGTCCCGACCGAGGTCGTGCGGCCATCCGAGGTCGAGGGGAACGGGCCGCCGTGGACCATGGCGGGGGCTACCTCGACGCCGGTGCCGAAGCCGTTCACGAGAATGCGGCCGGCCTTCAGCTCCAGGGCGGGCAGCAGGGCGCCGGCGACGCCGTGGTCGGCTTCGTCCATATGGATGGCGATCGTCAGCTGGCCCTCGAGCGCGGCGATGACGGCTTCAAGCTCGGCCTGGCCCGCGCAGCGCACCACCAGCGAGGCGGCGCCGAACACCTCCTCGTGCAGGTGCGGGTTGGCCAGGAAGTCGGCGGCCGTGACGCTGAACAGGGCCGCGCGGCCGGTGTGGCTGCCGTCGGGACCGGGGACGCCGCGCGCCACGGTCGTGACCTCGGCCGCGTCGGTCAGGGCCGCGACCCCATGCGCGAAGGCCTGGCAGATGCCTGGCGTCAGCATCACCGAGGCCGGGGCGGCCGCGACGGCCTGGCCGGCGGCCTCGACGAAGGCGTCCAGTTCCGGGCCGTCGATGGCCAGGATCAGGCCGGGATTGGTGCAGAATTGGCCGGCCCCCAGCGTCAGGGCGGCCACGAAGTCCGGGGCGATCTTGTCGGCCCGCGCCTTCAGGGCGGCGGGCAGCAGGATCACCGGATTGATGCTGCTCATCTCGGCATAGAACGGGATCGGCTCGGGGCGGCCCTGGGCGATGGCCATCAAAGCCAGGCCCCCGCGGCGCGAGCCGGTGAAGCCGGCGGCCTTGATCCGCGCGTCGGCGACCAGGGCCTGGCCGACCTCATAGCCGCTGTCGTGGATCAGCGAGAACACGCCGGGGGGCAGGCCGCAGGCGGCGACGGCGGCCTGGATGGCGCGGCCGACCAGCTCCGAGGCGCCGGGGTGGGCCGGGTGCGCCTTGACGATGACCGGGCAGCCGGCCGCCAGGGCCGAGGCGGTGTCACCGCCGGCCACCGAGAAGGCCAGCGGGAAGTTGCTGGCCCCAAACACCGCCACCGGGCCCAGCGGCACGTTGCGCAGGCGCAGGTCCGGACGCGGCAGGGGCTTGCGGTCCGGCATGGCCGGGTCGATGCGGGCCTCCAGGAAGCCGCCGTCGCGCAGCACGCCGGCGAACAGGCGCAGCTGGCCCACGGTGCGGCCGCGCTCGCCTTCCAGGCGGGCGCGGGGCAGGCCGGTCTCGGCCATGGTGCGGACGATCAGATCATCGCCGATGGCCTCGATGTGCTCGGCGATCGACTCTAGGAACTGGGCGCGGGTCTCGTAGGGCAGGGACCGGTAGGGGCCGAAGGCTTCGGCGGCCAGGGCGCAGGCGGCCTCGACATCGGCCTTGGTCGCGCCGCCGAACGCCGGTTCCAGGGTCTCGCCCGTGGCCGGATTGACGCCCTTGATCTCGCCGTGGGTTCCCAAGCGGCGCTCGCCGCCGATCAGAAGCTCGCCCGTCAGATGCGCCATGGTCGTCCCGCTGGTTATGGAGTGGTGCCGCTATATGGGAGCGCTAACATGACATGTCCATGCGCGTTCGACGCAGTATAGCCAATTCGGCGCCCCCGGCGGGCCGGTTTTCGCGGCGACCTTGCCCGCCAAGGGCCTCGATGATGGGGATTGGCCAGGCTGAACGCTCTGAATAGGCGGGATAGAGTCGCGCGAATTCAGTGACTTGTCACTTTTACGCGCTCGCCAATCATCCGCGCCCGCTGGCGCCGTATCTTTGTGTCATGGCCGGAAGAAGCGACGAGGTCAGGGACTGGAGCGCGACGCTGCAGACCCGCCTCCAGGCGAAGATGGACACGCTCATCGCCGCCTTCGAAACCTCCACCGACCCCGCCGAACGCGCCCAGATCGAGAAGGACGCCCGCGCCTGCGGGGTCTTTGCACGATCGGTCAAGGCGGTGGCGACGATGGTCCCCGAGCCCAAAGCCAAACCCGCCGCCGACGAGGCGGCCGATGACGACGAGGCCTCCATGCATGACGGCATTCCGGACGACCCCGAAGAGCTTCAAGCCGCTCTTGTCGCCCGCTTCACTCGCTTCGCTGAGCTGCTCGAACTCAAGCGTCGAGATGATGAGGGCGTTGGCGACGGCGGTGGCGACCTTGGCCCCCGAGGATCAACAACGCCTGCTTAGCGCGGCGATGGCCGAGCCGCTGATCCATCAGCTCGCCTCGCCGTTCAGCCCGTGGTCCACCTGGCTGATGCTGGGCGGGCGCGGCGCGGGCAAGACCTTCGCTGGCGCGCGCTGGATCACCTGGAACGCCTTGGCCTATCCGAGCCAGGCGCTGATCGGTCCCACCCTGCACGACGTGCGCGAGGTGATGATCGAGGGGCCGTCAGGCCTGAGAGCCATGGGCGGACCCGTGTTCCGCCCCCGCTGGGAAGCCTCGCGCCGGCGCCTGGTCTGGCCCAACGGCGCGGTCGCCTACGCCTTCTCGGCGGAAGACCCGGAGTCCCTGCGCGGGCCGCAGTTCCACGCCGCCTGGGCCGACGAGTTCTGCGCTTGGCCAAAGCCCGCCGAGACCCTGGCCATGCTGCGCTTTGGTCTGCGCCTGGGCGAGGATCCGCGCCTTGTCGTCACCACCACGCCCAAGCCGCACCGGGCGCTCAAGACCCTGATGGCCGAGCCCGGCGTTGCCCTGACCCGCGCCGGCACCCAAGCCAACGCCGGCAACCTGGCGCCCGCCTTCCTGCGCACGCTGGAGAGCCTCTACGGCGGCACCCGCCTGGCGGCCCAGGAGCTGGACGGCGTCGTCGTCGAGACCGACGGCGGCCTCTTCCGCGCCGAGGACCTGGCGAGGTGCCGCGCCGCGCGGCCGGCGCGCCTGGACCGCGTGGTCGTGGCCGTCGACCCGCCGGCCACCGCCACGGGCGACGCCTGCGGCATCGTGGTGGTCGGCCGCCGCGACGACCGCGCCTTCGTCCTGGCCGACGAGACCGCGCGGGGGTTGTCTCCCGCCGGCTGGGCCGGGCGGGCGGTGGCGGCCGCGCGCACCTGGACCGCCGACGCCCTCGTGGCCGAGGCCAACCAGGGCGGCGACATGGTCCGCTCGGTGCTGGCCCAGGCCGATCCGCCGTGCCGCGTGAAACTGGTTCGCGCCTCGGTGGGAAAACGCGCCCGCGCCGAGCCGGTGGCGGCCCTGTACGAGCAAGGCCGGGTCCTGCACTGCGGCGCGTTCGTAGCGCTGGAGGAGGAGCTGATGGCCCTGGGCTCCGGCGACCTGGAACACAGCCCCGACCGCGCGGATGCGCTGGTCTGGGCGGTGAGCGAGCTGATGCTGGGCGAGGTGAGGCGGCCAAGGCTTAGGGCGCTCTAATAAAAAATCCTCCCCCCAGCGGGGGAGGTGGTCCGAAGGACCGGAGGGGGAAGAGGCCTGGCCAGCAGAACTTCCCCCTCCGTCGTCCCTATGGGCCGACACCTCCCCCGCGAGGGGGAGGATTTTGTTTCCACGGACGCGCGGCCTCTAGGACAGTCGCCAACGTATCGTCTACCGACCGTAAGACTTCGCTCGCCGGAATCCGCAGCGTATGGACGCCGCGTTCGGCCAGTCGCGTGTCACGGATCTCGTCCTGCTCAGGACGATCCGCCGTCGCGTGGGACCAGCCGTCGATTTCGACCGCCAGGTGAGCGGCCGGGCAATAGAAGTCGAGCACATACGGCCCGATCGGATGCTGGCGGCGGAACTTCAGGCCATCGAGGCGTCCGCCTCGCAGGCCGTTCCACAACAGCACCTCGGGCAACGACATCTGGCGTCGCAGCGTCCTTGCCTGGGCGATGCAAGGTTTCTCGGGTCGTTTCACGTCCCCCTCCGTCGGCTTCGCCGACACCTCCCCCGCTAGGGGAAGGCGTTGATCTACGCCTTCCCCACCACCCTACATTGTTCACTCTTCGTTCTCAACTCCATCCCCCCGGAGCGCACCCCCATGCTCTTCTCCAAACCGCGCCCGCCTGAGGCCAAGGACTCCCGCGCTGCGCGGCTGATCGCGCTCACTACCGGCGGGCGGCCGCAGTGGACGCCCAGGGACTATGGCGCGCTGGCCGCCGAGGGGTTCGCCAAGAACCCGGTGGCCTATCGCTGCGTGCGGATGATCGCCGAGGCCGCCGCCGCCACGCCGCTCGCGGTGTTTGTCGAGGGCCGGCGCGCCGATGATCACCCGCTGAAGCGCCTGCTCGACCGGCCCAATCCCGAACAGGGCGGGCCTGATTTGATGGAGGCGTTCTTTGGTAACCTCCAGGTGGCCGGCAACGCCTATCTGGAGGCGGCGGGCGAGGGCGCTGAGAATAGGTCCATTGGCGAGCTCTACGCCCTGCGGCCCGACCGGATGACCGTGGTTCCTGGGCCGCGCGGCTGGCCGCTGGCCTATGACTATCAGGCCGCCGGGCGCACGGTGCGGATCGGGCGCGACGGCGACGGCTGGCTGCCGGTGCTGCATCTGAAGCTGTTCAATCCGACCAACGACCACTACGGCCTCTCGCCGCTGGAGGCCGCCGCCTTCGCGATCGACGTGCACAACGCCTCCAGCGCCTGGAACAAGGCGCTGTTGGACAATTCGGCCCGGCCTTCCGGCGCGCTCGTCTATTCGAGCAAAGACGCCGGCGACCGCCTGACCGACGAGCAGTTCGACCGGCTGAAAACCGAGCTGGCCAACGCCCACTCAGGGACCGCCAACGCCGGCCGGCCGCTGCTCCTGGAGGGCGGGCTCGACTGGCGGGCCATGTCGCTCAGCCCAGCCGAGATGGACTTCACGCAAGGCAAGCACGCCGCCGCCCGCGAGATCGCCCTGGCGTTCGGGGTGCCGCCGCAGCTCTTGGGCATTCCCGGCGACAACACCTACGCCAACTATCGCGAGGCCAACGCCGCCTTCTGGCGCGGCACGGTGGTTCCGCTGGCCCAGCGCGCGGCGCGGGCCCTGACCGGCTGGCTGGGGGCGAAGGTCCCCGGCGCGACGATCGCCCCGGACCTCGACGCCGTCCCGGCCTTGTCGGCCGAGCGCGACGCCCTGTGGGGGCGGTTGCAGGCGGCGAGCTTCCTCACCGACGCCGAGCGCCGGCGGCTGGCGGGGTTGGAGCAGTAAAATCCTCCCCCCGTGGGGGAGGCGGCCGAAGGCCGGAGGGGGGCGTGCTGCGGAGCCTGTTTCTTCCCCCTCCGTCCGCTTCGCGGACACCTCCCCCGCTGGGGGGAGGATTTGGAGATTCCCATGACCCAACCCACCCGCTGGCGGCTGGACCGCCAGGTGTCGGCCGCTGTGCTGGTCACCGTGTTCCTGCAGGCGGCCGCCGCGCTGCTGTGGGCCGGCAAGGCCGCCGCGCGGATCGACGAGATGCAGCGCCGGCTCGAAGCCCAGGCCCCGGTCGCCGAGCGCCTGGCCCGCCTGGAAGCCCAGGCCGAGGCCGCTCGCCAGAGCCTGATCCGCATCGAGGCCCGACTGGAGCGCGGCCATGACGGATGAGCTGAAGATCGAGGGCTACGCCTCGCTGTTCTGGACCCGCGACCTCAATGACGACGTCACCGCCGCCGGGGCCTTCGCCGAGAGCCTGGCGGCCGGCGCGCCCGTGATGATGCTGCACCAGCATGACGAGGCCGAGCCGATCGGCGTCTGGGACGCGGTGGTCGAAGACGCCAAGGGGCTGTTCGTGCGCGGCCGGATTTTGCGGACCACCCCGCGCGGGACCTTGGTCGCCGCCCTGGTCGAGGCCGGGGCGCTGGATGGCCTGTCGATCGGCTTTCGCCAGGTGAAGGCGCGCACGCAAGGCCGCCTGCGGGTGCTGTCCCGCGTCGAGCTCTGGGAGGTGTCGATCGTGACTTTTCCGATGCTGCCCCAAGCCCGCCTGAGTTGGGCGCGGCTCTCAAGATCCTCCCCCTAGCGGGGGAGGTGGCCCGCAGGGCCGGAGGGGGATGTTGTCCTGGCTCGGCTTCTTCCCCCTCCGTCGTCCCTGCGGGCCGACACCTCCCCCGCTGGGGGGAGGATTTTCTTTCATCTCCGGAGATCCCCATGAAGGAAACCAAACACGCGGCCTCGCCCGAGGCCCGCGCGGCGCTGGCTGATGTCTTGTCGGCGTTCGAGAGCTTCAAGGCCGCCAACGACGCGCGCCTGGCCGCCATCGAGACCAAGCGGGCCGATGTGCTGCTGGAAGAAAAGGTCGGCCGCATCGACGAGGCGGTCAGCCGCGCCCAGGATCGCCTCGACCGCATCATGGCCGACCTGCGTCGCCCGGCCCTCAGCGGCGAGGCGCCGGTGGCGCATGTCGACGAGCGCAAGGCCGCCTTCGACCGCTATGTGAAGACCGGCGAGACCCCGGCGGCCTTGCTGGAAGCCAAGGGTCTGTCGGAGGGCGTCGCCACGGCCGGCGGCTATGTCGCCCCGCCGGAGCTGGAGCGGCTGATCCTGCGACGTCTGGCCGCCACCAGCCCGATGCGCGAGATCTGCCAGGTGCGGACCATCGGCGCGGGAACCTTCCGCAAGCCGGTGTCGCCCACGGGTCTGGCCGCCGCCTGGGTGGCCGAGACCGCCGCGCGGCCCGAGACCACGGCGCCTACGCTCGACGTCATCGACTTCCCGGCCGGCGAGCTCTACGCCAGCCCGGCCGCCACCCAGGCCCTGCTGGACGACGCCTATGTCAGCATCGACGAGTGGCTGGCCGAGGAAGTGCAGGACGCCTTCGCCGCCCAGGAGACCACGGCCTTTGTCACCGGCGACGGGGTCAACAAGCCCAAGGGCCTCCTGGCCTACACCGCCGCGCCGGAGGCCAGCTACACCTGGGGCCAGCTCGGCTATCTGGCGACCGGCGTCGCCGGCGGTTGGACGGCGTCGAACCCGACCGACAAGCTGATCGACCTGATCTACGCCACCAAGACCCAGTACCGCCAGAACGGCCGCTTCGTGATGAACCGCCGCACGGTCAGCGCCGTACGCAAGTTCAAGGACGCCCAAGGCAACTACATCTGGAACGCGGCGCTGCAGCCGGGGCAGTCGGCGAGCCTGCTGGGCTTCCCGGTCACCGAGATCGAGGCCATGCCCGACGTGGCCGCCAACGCCCTGGCCGTGGCGTTCGGCGACTTCGAGAAGGGCTATCTGATCGTCGACCGCGCCGGGGTGCGGGTGCTGCGCGACCCCTATTCGGCCAAGCCGCACGTCTTGTTCTACACCACCAAGCGCGTCGGCGGCGGCGTGCAGAACTTTGACGCGGTGAAGCTGCTGAAGTTCGCGGCGAGCTAGGTCGGCCTTAGCGCCCCCTCAGTCTCGCCGCGTATTCGCGGCGATCCACCTCCCCCGTTTCTCGGGGGAGGATGAAACGTCCCCCATCCTCCCTCGCGTAGCGGGGGAGGTGGCGCGGCGCGATTTCGCGCCGTGACGGAGGGGGCGCTCTTTTCAAGGACATCCCCCCATGCCCCAAGCCCTCACCCTGGCCGAGGCCAGGGCGTTCCTGCGCGTGTCCGACGCTTCGGAAGACGCGCTGCTGACCCTGCTGATCGACGCCGCCGAGGTGCGGGTGGCCAGCGCCGCCGGCCTCGCCCTGACCGCCGCGAGCCCCGCGCCGCTGCGCCTGTCGGTGCTGATCCTGGCCGCCCACGCCTACGAGCATCGCTCGTCTTTGGGAGACACCGGCGAGCCGTCGCTGGCGCTGGTCGAGCCGTGGCTGACCCCCTACCGAAAGGCCAGGCTGTGAGCGACAAGCCCCTGATCGACGCCCTGGTCGCGACGCTCAAGGCCGCGCCCGCCGTCACCGTCCTCGCCGGCCAGCGGATCTATGGCGCCAGCCCCCGCCTGCCGACCTATCCCTGCATCGTCGTCACCCGCGCCGAGGGCCGGGCGGTCGGCGGGGTCGGCGGGGAGGGGATCGAGCACCTGCTGACCCTGACCTGCGCCAGCCGCTTCGGCGGCCCCGAAGAGGCCCGCGCCCTGGTCGCCGCCGTCCGCGCGGCCCTGCACGACGCCCGGCCCGCCCTGGTCGGCCGGCGCCTGGTGAACCTGCGCGTGCCCTATGCCGACGTCTTCGCCGGCGCCGATCGCGAAACCACCCTCGGGATCGTCCGCGTGCGGGCGGTGACCGAAACCCTCTAGAACAAGGAGCCTCCCATGGCCGCCCAAGCCGGCAAGGACATGCTGCTGAAGATCAGCGACGGGGCGCCGACGCCCACCTTCCACACCGTGGCGGGCCTGCGCGTCCGCACGATCAGCCTCAACGCCCGGACCCTGGACATCACCGACAGCGACAGCACCGGCCGCTGGCGCGAACTGCTAGCCGGGGCGGGGGTCAAGTCGGTGGCCGTGTCGGGCTCGGGCGTGTTCCGCGACGCGGCCTCCGACGCCCAGGCGCGCACCAGCTTCTTCGACCAGTCGGCCCGCGTCTGGCGGCTGATCATCCCCGACTTTGGCCAGCTGGAAGGGGCGTTCATCGTCGCGGCCCTGGAATATGCCGGCGAACACGACGGCGAGGCGGTGTTCGCGCTGAGCCTGGCCAGCGCCGGGGCGGTGAGCTTTACGGCGCTGTAGATCCTCCCCCCAGAGGGGGAGGTGGCCCGAAGGGCCGGAGGGGGAAGTTCTCCTGGCCCGGCCTCTTCCCCCTCCGTCGTCCCTGCGGTCCGACACCTCCCCCGCTGGGGGGAGGATTTGTGAAAGTGACTCCCATGCTCCCCCCCAACCCCGCCCGCGGCGAGGTCATCGTGACCCTGGCCGGCGCGCCGCGTCGGCTGTGTCTGACGCTCGGCGCCTTGGCCCGCATCGAGGCGGCGCTGAACCTCGCCGACTGGTCGCAGCTGCCCGACCGCATCGCCACGCTCAGCGCCGGCGAGCTGTCCGCCATCCTGGCCGCGCTGCTGGACGGCGGCGGCGAGCCTGCTGAGATCGCCGCGCGCGCCACCGTGCCTGAGGCGGCCAGCGCTCTGGCCGCCGCCTTGGCCGCCTGCGCATGAGCTGGGCCGCGCCGCTGCGCCTGGCCCTGTCGCTGGGCCTGCCGCCCGAGGCCTTCTGGCGCCTGTCGCTGACGGAGTGGCGGGCGCTGACGCAGGGGCCGGACGCGCCGTGCCTCAACCGCGCGGGCCTGAAAGACCTGATCGCCCGCTATCCCGACGAGGAGACCGCACCATGAGTTTCGACCAGGACGGCTTGTCCGCCGTACCCGCCCGCGCCGCTGAGGCGGCCGCTGCGCTGGAGAGCCTGAAGGCCCCCGCCGAACGCGCCGCGCGCTCGATCGACGAAGCCTTCGCTCGGGCCGGCGCCTCTCTGGTGCGCTCCCTGGCCCGCGCGGCCTCGGACGGCGAGGTGTCGCTGGCCGAGCTGGCGCGCGCGGTGCTGGGCGCGGCCGGCGCGGCGCTGAAGGGCGGCGGGCTGGGCGAGGCTCTGACCAAGACCTTCGCCGGCGCCCGCGCTGACGGCGGACAGGTGCTGCCCGGCGGGGCCTATCTGGTCGGCGAGCGCGGGCCGGAGCTGTTTCGCCCCGCCTCGGCGGGGAGCATCGAGCCCGTGGGAAGCAGCGGCGTGTCGGTGACGATCAATGTCCAGGGCGGCGAGGCCTCGGGCCTGATCCGCTCCGACGCCCAGCTCGCCCAGGCCCTGGCGCGGGCGGTGAGTTTGGGGGCGCGGGGGCTATAAAAATCCCTCCCCCTTGATGGGGGAGGGCAGGGTGGGGGTGACTTCAGCGTTCGACGCCGCGCGAGTGTCTGGCGTGGGTGATCACCCCCATCCCCAACCCTTCCCCCATCAAGGGGGAAGGGAGGTCGCAACACTCTAAACCGTCACCGCCATCGGGTTGATCGGCGGCGCGCCGTACTTGTTCTCGCGCGGTTGGCCCAGGCTGCAGCCGACCCACAGCGTAAAGGCCAGCCAGACGGCGAAGGCGATGAAGATCGACACGAACAGGCCGACCAGGGCGGTCAGGGCCGACACTTCGGGCTCGCCGTTGGTCAAGGCGGCGATGGCGGGCATCACGCCGACCGAAATGGCGGCGCCGAACACCAGCACCGGGCCCAGCACCCAGGGCAGGACCTGCCACCAGCCCGTTTGACCCATGTCGTGCAGGCGCTTGGAGTGGATGCAGACGCTGGCGTAGACGCTGGCCAACGACAGGGCCCAGCCGATGAACGGGATCCAGCCGGCCACGACGTTGACGCCCAACAGGACGAGCCAGCCGATCCAAAACGACTGCCGGCCGATGCGGCCCTCAGGCGACAGGAACAGGGTCTTCCAATCCATCTCTTGGTCTCCAATCTCGATCCCTAACCTAGGGACCGATCGCCCGCGCATGAAGTGAAAAGCGGGTCATGACGTCGTCTTAATGGGTTCGGCCGCGAACGGCTCCGCTTTTCCGCAAACCTTTTCACGACTTTCCAGAAGGATCGCTTGATGAGCGAGTTCCATGAGGCGCGCCTGCCTGCGCGCTTGGCGTTCGGCTGCACCGGCGGCGTCGAGCGGCGGACCGACGTGGTGAGCCTGGCCTCGGGCCACGAGCGGCGCACCAGCCCCTGGGCCCAGAGCCGCCGCCGCTATCTGATCGCCACCGCCCCGCGCCCCTTGGACGAGATCGCCGAGTTGGTCGCCTTCTTCGAGGCACGGCGGGGGCGTCTTCACGGCTTTCGCTTCCGCGATCCGGCCGATTGCAAGTCGTGCGCGCCGTCGGTCCAGCCGGCGGCGGGCGACCAGGCGATCGGGACCGGCGACGGCGCGCGCAAGGCCTTTCAACTGCGCAAGACCTATGGCGCGGGCGGCGAGGCGGTGGTCCGCACCATCGCCAAGCCGGTCGCCGGCACGGTGACGGTGGCGGTGGCGGGCGTCGCCTTGGCGCCGGGCGCCTTCGCCGTGGACGTCACGACGGGCCTTGTCACCCTGAACACCGCGCCGGCGGCCGGGGCGGCGGTGACGGCGGGTTTTGCGTTCGACACGCCGGTGCGGTTCGACCTCGACCGGCTGGACGTGACGCTTGAGGGCTTCGCCGCCGCCCGCGTCACCGCCTGCTCGCTGGTCGAGGTGCTGGTCTGATGCGCGCCTTGCCCGAGGGGCTGGACGAGGCCCGCCTGTGCCACGCCTGGATCCTGACCCGCGCCGACGGAACCCGGCTGGGTTTCACCGACCATGACCAAGATCTCGTCGTCGACGGCGTGACCTGCCGGGCCGGCGGCGGCTGGAGCCCTGGCGCGGCCGACAGCGCCGCCGGCTATGCGCCGGGGCAGAGCGCGGTGCTGGGCGTGCTGGACGATGCGGGGATCACGCCGGCTGACCTGGTCAACGGTCTCTATGACGGCGCGCGCGTGGAGGCCCTGCGCGTGGACTGGAGCGCCCCCTCGCGCCGCGTGTCGCTGTGGGCCGCCACCGTCGCCTCGGTCACCCGCGAGGGCGAGGCCTTCACCGCCACGCTCGCGGGGCCGCTGGCGGCGCTGGAGCGGGTGGCGGGCCGCACCTTCACCCGCCTGTGCGACGCGCGCCTGGGCGATGTCCGCTGCGGGATCACGCCCGCGCCGGGCGCGACCTGCGACAAGCGCTGGGCCACCTGTGTCGGGGTGTTCGGCAACGGCGTGAACTTCCGAGGTTTTCCGACGTCGCCCGGCGAGGATTTTTTGACGCTCTACCCCGTCGAGGGCGAACGCAACGACGGCGGGCGGCGGTGAGCGGCGGGCGCGCGCAACCCTCCCCCGAGAGGGGGAGGTGGCCGAAGGCCGGAGGGGGAGGTTCTCCGGGCCCCGCCTCTTCCCCCTCCGTCGGCTGCGCCGACACCTCCCCCGCGAGGGGGAGTATTGTTCTCAGTGAATCGGCGGACGCCTGTCCAAAATCCTCCCCCCAGAGGGGGAGGTGGCCGAAGGCCGGAGGGGGAGGTTCTCCTGGCCCCGCCTCTTCCCCCTCCGTCGGCTCCGCCGACACCTCCCCCGCGAGGGGGAGGATTGTTCTCAGTGAATCGGCGGACGCCTGTCCAAAATCCTCCCCCCAGCGGGGGAGGTGGCCGAAGGCCGGAGGGGGAAGGTCTCCTGGCCCGGCCTCTTCCCCCTCCGTCGTCCCTACGGGCCGACACCTCCCCCGCTGGGGGGAGGATTTGGTTGTCGCCCAAACCCGCCTCTGGCTCGGCACCCCCTACCGCCACCAGGCCTCGACGCTCGGCGCGGGGTGCGACTGCCTCGGCCTCATCCGCGGCGTCTGGCGGGGGCTGTATGGCGAGGAGCCCGAGGCGCCGCCGCCCTATCGTCCCGACTGGGCCGAGATCGGCGTCGGCGAGCCGCTGCTGGCGGCGTTCGGGCGCTGGTTGGTGGCGATCCCGCTGTCGCAAGCGCAGCCCGGCGACGTGCTCGTCTTCCGCATGGCCCCCGGCGCGGCCGCCAAGCACTGCGCGATAAAGGCCGCGCCGGACCGCATCATCCACGCCTATTGGGGCCGGGCCTGCGTCGAGAGCGCGCTCGGCCGCTGGTGGCTGGAGCGCTGCGTGGCGGCGTTTCGGTTTCCCCCTTTCCCCACCCAACACCCGACTGCGTCTTGCCGCCCTGCGTCCTTCGAGGCGCGCTCAGGAGCGCGCACCTCAGGATGAGGTGTTCAGCAAAAAAGCCTCCTCATCCTGAGGTGCGAGCCGCAGGCGAGCCTCGAAGGACGCACCGAGGCAAACGCTCGACCTCCTCGGCCTTCGCCGGGGAAATCGGAGGAGAAATGCTCATATGGCCCAGGTGATCCTCTCCAGCGTCGGCTCGGCCCTCGGCGGTCCCATCGGGGCCGTGGCCGGCGCCGTCGTCGGCGGTTTGATCGATCAGGCGGCGATCAGCGCCCTGTCGCCGGCGCGTCAGGTCGGGCCGCGCATTCCTGAGCTGCGCCTGACCGGCGCCGCCGACGGCGCGGCGCTGCCGTGCGTGTTCGGCCGCGCGCGGGTCGGCGGTCAGGTGATCTGGGCGGCGCGGTTTCGCGAGAAGCGGGTCGAGGGCCGGGTGGGCGGCTCCAAGGGTCAGAAGACGAGCGCCTACGCCTACAGCCTGTCGTTCGCCGTCGCCGTGGCCGAGGGGCCGATCGACGGGATCGGCCGGGTCTGGGCCGACGGCCGGGTCATGGACCTGTCGGGCGTGACGATGCGCGTGCATCTGGGAACCGAGGACCAGGCGCCCGATCCGCTGATCGCCGCCATCGAGGGGCAGGCCCCGGCCTATCGCGGCGTGGCCTATGTGGTGTTCGAGGATCTGCCGCTGGAGCCGTTCGGCAACCGCCCGCCGCAGCTGTCGTTCGAGGTCTTCCGCCGGCCGCGCGCGCCGGGGACGGTGGGGCTGGAGGAACGGCTGAAGGGCGTTTGCCTGATCCCCGGCGCGGGCGAGTTTGTCTATGCGACCCAAGCGGTGCTGCGCCGCGAGGGTCTGACCCGCACCGCCAGCGAGAGCGTGCATAACGCTGAAGGCCGTCCCGACCTGATGGTGGCGCTGGACCAGCTGCAGGCGCAGTTGCCCAACGTCGATCATGTCACCCTGGTCGTCGCCTGGTTCGGCACGGATCTCCGCTGCGGTCAGTGCCAGATCAAGCCGGGCGTCGAGGGCGCGGCCAAGGACACCTTGCCCTTGACCTGGAGCGTCGCGGGCGTCGATCGCACCGGCGCGCACCTGATCTCGTTGAAGGACGGCGCCCCGGCCTATGGCGGCACGCCCGCCGACGCGGTGGTGCTGCAGGCCATCGCCGAGCTGAAGCGGCGCGGCCTGAAGGTGACGCTGTATCCGTTCATCCTGATGGACACCCCGCCGGGCCAGCCGGCCTATCCGTGGCGCGGCCGCATCGCCTGCGATCCGCCCTCTGCCGATGGGACCGCCGCAGCGACGGCGCAGGTCGGGGCCTTCTTCGACGGGGAATGGGGTCTGCGCCGGATGGTGCTGCACCAGGCGGCGTTGGCGGCGCAGGCGGGCGGGGTGGACGGCTTCATCATCGGCTCGGAGCTGCGCGCCCTGACCACCACAAGGGGACCGGGCGGGAGCTATCCGGCCGTGACCAAGCTGAAGACCCTGGCCGCCGAGGTCCGCGCGGTGGTGGGGCCCGCCACCAAGCTCGGCTACGCCGCCGACTGGAGCGAGTATTTCGGCCATCAGCCCCGCGACGGCTCGGGCCATGCGGTGTTCCACCTCGATCCGCTGTGGGCCGACCCCAATCTCGATTTCGTCGGCGTCGACTGGTACCCGCCGGTCACCGACTGGCGCGACGGCGAGGATCACCTGGACGCGGTGGCGGGTTTTTCGGGGCCGCACGATCCGGCCTATCTGCGCGCCGGGCTGACAGGCGGGGCCGACTTTGACTGGTACTACGCCGGCGGCGCCGACCGCGACGCCCAGGTCCGCACCCCGATCACCGACGGCGCCCATGGCGAGGCCTGGATGTTCCGGCCCAAGGACCTGCTGTCGTGGTGGAGCAACCCGCATCACGACCGGCCGGGTGGGGTGCGTTCGGCGACGCCCACCGCCTGGGTTCCGCGCTCCAAGCCCATCCGCCTGACCGAGTTCGGCTGCCCGGCGGTGGACAAGGGCTCCAATTCGCCCAACCTCTTCATCGACCCCAAGAGCTCGGAAAGCTTCCTGCCGCCCTATTCGACCGGCGAGCGCGACGACTTTGGCCAGCGGCGCTATCTGGAGGCGGTGCTGGCCTGGCTGGACGAGCCGGCCGCCAATCCGGTCTCGCCGCTGTATGGCGGGCCGATGATCGAGGCGGCCAGCGCCTGGTGCTGGGACGCCCGGCCGTTTCCGGACTTTCCCGCCCGGTCAGACGTGTGGAGCGATGGCGGTAACTGGCTGCTGGGTCACTGGCTGACCGGCCGGGCCGGCATCGCGCCGCTGCCCGAGCTGATCCAGGCCCTGGGGGCGCGGGCCGGGGTGGCGATCGATCCCGGCGAGGCGGGCGGGGCGGTGGGCGGCTATGTCGTTGATCGGCCGATGCGCCTGCGCGATGCGCTGTCGCCCCTGACCGAGGCGTTCGCCCTGGACCCGGTCGAGCGCGGCGACCAGGTGCGGATGGTGTCGCGGACGGGGCGAGCAGTCGCGGCGCTGGACCCCGACGATCTCGTCTTGCCCGAGGACGGCCCGGCCGAGCGCGAGACCCGGACCCTCGCCCCCGCCGCCGAGGCCCTGCGCCTGCGGTTCCTGGACGCCGCCCGCGACTATCAGGTCGGGGCGCTGATCGTCCGCCGCGAGGCGGGGGAGGGGACGCGTGATGTGGACGCGCCGATTGTGCTGTCGGCGGCGGAGGCCGGCGCCGTGGCGCGGCGCATGCTGGACGCCGACGCGGCCGCGCGGCGCTTGCGCATCGTGCGGCTGTCGCCTTCGGCCGCCCTGCGGTTTGAGGCCGGCGACCGGCTGGCCTTGGACGGCCAGACTTGGCGGATCCAGCGCCTGGATCTCGACGAGCGGCCGCGCGCCACTCTGGCGCCTGTTCTGCGCAGCCAGGGCGTGGACGCGGTGATCGACTGGACGCCCGCGCCGCCGCGCGAGCCGGCCTCGCCGCCGGTGCTCCATGTGCTGGACCTGCCGTCGGACGGCGCGCTGTCCGACGACGCGCGGCCGCTGGTCGCCGCCGCCGCCGAGCCCTGGAGGCCGCTGGACGTGCATGCGGGCGCCGGCGTCGAGACCTTGACGGTCCGCGCCCGGCTGGCCGCGCCCGCCACGCTGGGCGTGACCTTGACCGATCTGGCCCCCGCCTCGCCGCACCGGCTGGACCGGTCCGCACGCCTGGACGTGCGGATCGAGGGGGCGAGCCTGTCGTCCGCCCCGCTGGCCGCCGTGCTGGCGGGCCAGAACGCCCTGGCCATCCGCGCCCCGTCCGGCGATTGGGAGGTGATCGCCTTCCAGACCGCCGATCTGATCGCGCCGGACGTCTGGCGACTGTCGGGCCTGTTGCGTGGCCAGCGCGACGGAGTCGCCAGCGCGGTCGTGATCCCGGCCGGCGCGGCCGTGGTGCTGCTGGACGAGGCGGTGGTCCCGATCAGCGTCGCGGCCTTCGAGCGGGGAACGACCCTGACGGTGCGCGCCGCCCCGGCGGGTGGTCCGCCGTCGGGGGCGGGGATGACGCAGATCAGCGCCGTTTGGACCGGCCGGGCCTTGCGTCCTCTGGCCCCGGCGCATCTGCGGGGACGCATGATCGGCGGTGATCTGTCGGTCTCGTGGATTCGTCGCGCCCGCGTCGGCGGCGATGTCTGGGATGGCGAGGTTCCGCTGGCCGAGGGCGTCGAGCGCTACCGTGTGCGGGTGCTGGACGGCGCCGCCGTGCTGCGCGAGGTCGAGGTGACGACCCCCAGCTTCACCTACGCCGCCGCCATGCGCGCAGCCGATACGCCGTCGTCTGGCGCGCGGCTGGAGGTGGCTCAGGGCTCGTCGCTGTACGGCTGGGGCGCGCCCGTCACCACAAGTCTGTGATAAATATACCACATGCGCCCTTGCGCACCGCTCTGGACGTTCTAGATGGAGGGGGTTACGCAACCCTCCGCTTAACTCAGAGGACCTTCCTTGGCGCGCGACCCCTATCAGGAACTCGGCGTTTCCCGGACCGCCAGCGCGGACGAGATCCGCAAGGCGTTTCGCAAGCTCGCCAAGCAGTTCCACCCGGACACCAACCCGGGCGATAAGAAGGCCGAAGAGCGCTTCAAGCAGGTCAGCGCCGCGTTCGACATCGTCGGCGACGCCGAAAAGCGCAAGAAATTCGACCTTGGCCAGATCGACGCCGACGGGCGCGAGACCATGCGCGGTTTCGGCGGCCAGCCGGGCAACGGCCCGTTCAACGCCGGCGGCTTTGGCCAGGGCGGCTTCCATCGCTCGAACGAAGGCCCCGAGATCGACCTGTCGGACCTGTTCGGCGGCATGTTCGGCGGCAGCGCGGGCGCTGGCGGACGCGGTCCGTTCAGTGGCGGCGGCGCAGGCGGCGGGTTCTCGGCCAAGGGCTCCGACGTCAAGGCGCGGCTCGACATCGACCTGGAAGACGCCATCAAGGGCGGCAAGAAGCGGGTGGCCTTCTCGGACGGCCGCACGATCGACGTCACCATACCCACCGGCGCCCAAGAGGGTCAGACCCTGCGCCTGAAGGGCCAGGGCGCGCCGGGGCGCGGCGGCCAGGGCGACGCCCTGATCGAGTTGGCCATCAAGCCGCACCCGATCTATCGCCGCGAGGGCGAGGCGCTGGTCATGGACCTGCCGGTCTCGATCCCCGACGCGGTGCTGGGCGGCAAGGTCGAGGCCCCAACGCCCGACGGCAATGTCATGCTGGCCGTGCCCAAGGGCAGCAACAGCGGCCAGACCCTGCGCCTGAAGGGCCGGGGCATGCCCGACGGCAAGGGCAAGCGCGGCGATCTCCTGGCTCGCCTAGTGGTGACCCTGCCCGAGACCGTCGATCAGGACCTCGAAAAGTTCGCCGAAGCCTGGCGCGCCCAGAAGCCCTACACACCGAAGCGGAAGTAGGATTGGGCTTTAAAAGTCGTCATCTCTGGCGACTTTGAGCTACTACGCGCCCTAAATCGTCAAAATTGGCGAATTTTGAAACTAAAATCGCGTTTTCTTATATCGACAGACTTGACGATATGAGGCTTTGAGTTGCCATATATCGCCACAAGAGGCGATTTATGAAATTCGAATCTCTCCTGTCCGATGAGGCGGTGCTGGCCGAGATGGGTCAGCGTCTCGCGGCGGCGCGGGTGGAGCGACGGCTGACCCAGGCCCAGCTGGCGGAAGCCGCCGGCGTGTCCAAGCGCACCGTCGAGCGCCTGGAAGACGGCGCCTCGGCCCAGCTGACCAATCTGGTGCGCTGCCTGCGGGCCCTGGACCGGCTGGAGGGGCTGGAGCGCCTGCTGCCCGAGACCCCGGTCAATCCGCTGGACCTGCTGAAACAGGCCAAGACCCGCCGCTCAAGAGTGCGCAACGCCCGCGCGTCCGGCGTCGCCGAGACCGGCGGCGCGCCTTGGGTGTGGGGCGATGAAAAATGACCACCGTCGCCGAGGTTCGCCTGTGGGGCAGCCGCATCGGCGCGGTGTCGCTGGAGGATGGCGCAGAGACGGCGGCCTTCGCCTATGAGCCGGGCTTTCTCGCCAGCGGAATCCAGCCCGCCCCGCTGATGATGCCGCTGAAGGCGGGCGTGTTCAGCTTTCCCGACCTGCCGCCGCGCAGCTTCCATGGCCTGCCCGGCATGCTGGCCGACGCCCTGCCGGACAAGTACGGCCATGTGCTGATCGACGCCTGGCTGGCCACGCAGGGGCGCAGCCCTGAAAGCTTCAACGCCGTCGAGCGCCTTTGCTACACCGGCCGCCGGGGCATGGGGGCGCTGGAGTTCTCGCCGATGGCGGGGCCGCGCCGCCGGGTGTCCAGCAAGATCGACATCGACGCCCTGGTGACCCTGGCTTCGGAGGTTCTGACCCATCGCCATGACCTGCGGGCCTCGTTCGCCGATGCGGACAAGGCCGACGCCCTGCGCGACATCCTGAGCGTCGGCACCTCGGCGGGCGGGGCTCGGGCCAAGGCGGTGATCGCCTGGAATCCCGACACGAACGAAGTCCGCTCCGGCCAGGTCGAGGCCGGCGAGGGCTTCGGCTACTGGCTGCTGAAGTTCGACGGCGTTTCCGGCAACAAGGACAAGGAACTGGCCGACCCCAAGGGCTATGGCGCGGTCGAGCACGCCTATGGGCAGATGGCGGCGGCGGCGGGGATCGACGTCGCCGAGAGTCGTCTGCTGGAGGAGGGCGGTCGCCGCCACTTCATGAGCAAGCGCTTCGACCGGCTGGACGGCGGCGGCAAGCTGCACATGCAGTCCCTGGCCGCCATCGCCCATCTGGATTTCAACGATCCCGTCGCCAATTCCTATGAGCAGGCCCTGTTCACGATGCGGCGGATGGGCTTGCCGATGGCGCAGCTGGAGGAGCAATTCCGGCGCATGGTCTTCAACGTGCTGGCGCGAAACCAGGACGACCACGTCAAGAACATCGCCTTTCTGATGGACCGCGCCGGGCGCTGGCGCCTGTCGCCGGCCTTCGACATCACCTGGAGCTACAATCCGGACGGCGACTGGACCTCGCGCCACCAGATGTCGATCAACGGCAAGCGGGACGGGTTCGACTTCGCCGATCTGGAGGCCTGCGCGAAAACCGCCTCGATCAGTCGCGGTCACGTCGGCCGGATCTTCGAGGAGGTGCGGGAGGCCGTGATGCGGTGGCCCGCCTTCGCCGACGCGGCCGGGGTGGACGAGCGCTGGCGGGATCAGATCGGCGCGACGCTGCGGCTGGAGCTCATCCGGTAGGCGGTGGATTTAAAAGCATCGACATTTGTCGATTGATGTCGCTGCGCTCTCATCCGTCCGGAGTTCACGCGATGCAGGTCATCATCGAAAAGCGGGGCGGCGGCGCCTGGCTCCGCATCCCGGAGACCGTTGTGGCGGCGACATCAATCGAGATCGGTCAGTCCGTGGATGTGCGCGAAGAGAACGGCCGGATCATCATCGAGCCGATCCGCGCCTCCGCTTATGATCTTGGCGTGATGCTCGCTGACATGAAGCCGGAGACCTTCCCTGAGGAGGTCGATTTTGGCGCGCGCATCGGCAACGAGGTCTGGTGACGCCGCGCAACGCGTAAGGCCGTGGCGCCGCCTGCGGTGCTCGCGGCGGTGCGGGCCAAGCTCAAGGCGTTGCTGGATGTCTGATCGGCGGCCTCTCAACAGCGTTGATCCGCCGGTCCGCCGCCCCATCTGAAGACCGTGGCGCGATCGGCCGACGGGAGCTTTCATGGTCGTCTTGATGCTGTGCGCGGCCTTGCTGGTCATTGTCGGTTGCCCGGAGACGGCGCTGGGCAAGGGGCTGAGGCGGTGGCTGGTCGACTGGCCGGCGAAGGGGCTGGCGGGGCTGACCCCGGCGCGCCTGGTTTTGCTGCTGGCCTTGCTGGCGGTCTCCACCGTTGTGGTCGTGCTGTTCGAGATCGAGGGCGCGATCCTGCTGGGCATGGCCCTGCCTGAAGTCGCGGTCTGGTTCATGGCCTTCGATGTTGCGGCCTTCCTCGATCTGTTCGCGGCGATCGCGCTGGCCGCCAACGGCGCCCGTCTGAAAGGGCTGGGCGACCGGATCAAGGCGCTGCCGCGCCAGTTCGGTCGCGGGCTCGTTGCGCGCGTCCGTCGCTCGGGACAGGCCCGCCAGGGCGGACGCCGCTTGCGGCGTCCGGGGGGCGGGGCGACGAAAAGCGAGGACGGCGATGCGGGCTGGAGCGGCGCCGCGCAGCCGGGGGCGCTGGCCTGGGCCTGAGGCGGGAAAGCGGACGAACGGCGGGCGCTTTCGCCTCCGGACGCGCCAACCCGTGACAGAACGCCGCGCGCCGTTCATAACCCGGACGTTCAGCCTCCATTCAGCCGAGGTCCTTTAGACCGGTCAGCATGAAACCGATCCGCGCCCTCATCGTCGCCGCCGCGTTGGCCGCCGTCCTTCCGGACGTCGCCGCCGCGCAACGCCGTCCGGACTCGCTGGGCGCCGACTGGCGTCAGCAGCAGGACCAGGCGCGGGGCGGCGTGCAGTCGGGGCGCCTGGTGCCGCTGTCGCGGGTCATCGAGATGATCGGCCGCCGGGTGCCCGGCCGGGTGCTGGACGCCGGCCTCGAAGGCGGCAACTACCGGGTTCGCTGGGCTGCGGCCGATGGCCGTCGCATCGACTTCATCGTCGACGCCCAGACCGGCCAGATCCTCAGCGGCGGCTAAGAAGGACTTCACGCCATGCGCATCCTGCTCGTCGAGGACGATCCCGACCTGACGCGCCAGCTGAAGCTGGCCCTGGCTGACGCCGGCTACGCCGTCGACCACGCGCCCGACGGCGAGGAGGCCCAGTATCTGGGTGAGAACGAGCCCTATGACGCGGTCATTCTCGATCTTGGCCTGCCCAAGGTGGACGGCGTGTCGGTGCTGGAGCGCTGGCGGCGGGGCAATGTCTCAACGCCGGTGCTGATCCTGACCGCGCGCGGCGCCTGGAGCGACAAGGTCGCCGGCTTCGACGCGGGCGCCGACGATTATCTCGCCAAGCCGTTCCACACTGAGGAGCTGCTGGCTCGCCTGCGCGCCCTGCTGCGCCGCTCGGCCGGCCATGCCGCGCCGTCGCTGTCGTGCGGGGCGCTGCGCCTGGACCCGCGCGCGGCCCGCGCCAGCGTCAATGGCGAACCGCTGCGCCTGACCTCGCTGGAATACCGCCTGCTGCACTACATGATGATGCACCAGGGCCGGGTGATCGGCCGCACCGAGCTGGTCGAGCACCTGTACGACCAGGACTTCGACCGCGACAGCAACACCATCGAGGTGTTCATCGGGCGCCTGCGCAAGAAGCTAGGCGCCGACCGGATCGAGACCGTTCGCGGCCTAGGCTATCGCCTCGCGGCCTTGCCGGGCGAAGACGCGGCGTGATGAACTGCGGGCCTATCCTCGCCCTTCGACAGGCCCAGGGGGCGGAAGAGGGTGAGGATGACTGTGGCGCTGAGCTTCAAACCCTCACCCTGAGCTTGTCGAAGAGCGAGGGTTTCAGCATCAAGACCTCATGAAGTTTCTCGACCTGCGCCGCCGTTCGCTGGTCCGCCGCCTGGTCCTGATCGCCGGGATCTGGACCCTGCTGGTCGTGCTGATCGCCGGCGTGTTCCTGACCGCCCAGTTCCGCGACGCGGCCATCCGACGCTTCGACCAGTCGCTGGCGGTGCTGACCGACGATCTCTACGCCGGCTCCAGCGTCGACAATGGCCAGTTGCGCGCGCCGTTCCTGACCGACATCCGCGCCACGCGGGTCTATTCGGGGCGCTACTGGGTGATCCTGGACAAGCAGCCCGACGGCGCGATGACGGCCATCGAGCGCTCGCGCTCGCTGTTCGATAGCGACCTGATGCTGTCCTCGGCCCAAATCGACCAGCTGGAGGCCGCGCCGGGCAAGACCCAGTATTTCGACATGCGCGGCCCGCAGGACAAGCCGCTGCGCGCCGCAGCGATCCAGGCGCGCCTGCCGGGCTATCCCGACCCCGTGGTGTTCCTGGCCGCCGAGGACCGCTCGCCGATCGATGCGGACGCCGATCGCTTCGCGCGGATCACCGCCTTCGCCCTGCTGATCCTGGGCGGCGGCCTGATCCTGGCGGTGGTGGTGCAGGTGCGCTTTGGCCTGAAGCCGCTGTTCGAGTTGCGGCGCGAGGTGGCGCACGTCCGCCGGGGCAAGGCCGAGCGGGTCGATGGGACCTATCCCGAGGAACTGGCGCCGCTGGCCGGAGAGCTCAATGCGCTGCTGGCGCACAATCAGGAGGTCGTCGAGCGTCAGCGCACCCACGTCGGCAACCTGGCGCATGCGCTGAAGACCCCGCTGTCGGTGATGCTGACCGAGGCCAGCCAGCAGCCGGGCCAACTGGCCGAGGTCGTCACCCGCCAGGCCCAGACGATGCGCGAGCAGGTCGACCATCACCTGCGCCGCGCCCGCGCCGCCGCCCGCTCGCAGACCAGCGGCGAGCGCACGCCGGTCGAGCCGATCCTGGACGAGCTGGCCGTGACCCTGGAGCGGATCTTCCAGGACAAGGCCAACGGACGGGGCGTCGAGATCGACTGGCGCTGCCCGGAGGACCTGTGCTTCCAGGGCGAGAAACAGGACCTGATGGAGCTGGCCGGCAACGTCATGGAGAACGCCGGCAAGTGGTGTCGCGGCAAGATCCGCGTCGACGCTGTTCCGGTCGGCGAGGCGCGTATGACCTTGACCGTCGATGATGATGGCCCGGGTCTGCCGCCCGAAGAGCGCGGCCAGGCGCTGAAGCGGGGGCAACGCCTCGACGAAAACGCGCCGGGGTCGGGTCTTGGCCTGTCGATCGTCGACGAGCTGGCGCGGGCCTATGGCGGGTCGGTTCAGCTTGGTGAATCGCCGCTGGGCGGATTGCGGGTCACGCTCGAACTTCCCCGCGCCGTTTCGTAGGGCACGACTGCGACGCACGGTCGCGCGGCGCGCTTGGCATATCGCGTTATGCGAGCGCTAAACCTCAGGTCGACAACAACTTTCGGGGCGCTGGCCTGGGCGTGGCGGCGCAGGATTTTTGTTTCGTTTCGGAAATCCTTAACCTCGTTCGCAACATGGTTGATGCTTGTCGGAAGTCTCGGCCCGGCACGGGGGATCATGGCCGCCATCGCCGCGCATAAACTGCAGATAATCCGGACGCTGGTGGAAACCGCGCCGGATGCGGCCCTGCGCAGCCTTGAGCTGGCCCTCTCGAGCGCGGGCGGGCAGGGCGCATTGGCCGCCGTGCGCGACCTTGTCGAGGACGAGACGGCCAATCGCTTCGTGCGCAACAACGTTCTGGCGCCGATCGTGCCGCTGTGCGCGACGCGCGCGCCCGGCCAGACCGCCTTCCCCAAGCCGGTGCTGTCGCGGCTGTGGCGTGCGCTGAAGTCCGTGGCCGCCGCGCGGGTCGAGGACGCGTCCGCGCGCTGCAATCCCTGGGATCTCGAGCAGGGCTCGCCCGAGGTGTTCGACGAGCTGTGCAGGCTGGCCGCCGCGGGCCTGCGCGATCCCGAGAACGCCGCGTTCGACAGCGTGCGCTCGCTCTGCGACCCTGAGCAACTGGCGATGTGCCTGCAGCTGTCCTCCCTGACGCGCGGATGTCTGCCCAAGCTCTCGGAGTGGGTCAGCCGCATGTCGGAGGAGCGCGCGGCCGCAGCGCGCCTGACCTATCGCGACGCCTGCCGGATCAGCGAGGACGCCGGCCCGCTGCTGCTGGACATCCTGTCGGCGCATCTGCCCGACGACTGGCGCATCATGCGCGTGATCTCCGCGGTGATGGACCGCCCGACCGATCGCTACCTGGCCTCGTCCGAGGTCTCCCAGTTCGGCGAACGCATCCTGACCGAGATCGACGAGACGATCGCGCTGATCGAATCGTTCAGCTTCGCCGACGGCGAGAAGGCCGGCCGCCAGGCCGCCCAGGCCGCCCAGAAGGTCCAGCTGCAGATGGTCGAGATCCAGCAGTCGGTCGACATCGCCAAGGACGGTCCCTGGGGCAAGCGCCTGGCGCGCCAGAAGCAGGCGATGGCCAAGGCCTGCGAACTGCGGATGGACCAGGCCGAGAAGGAACTGGAAAAGGCCCTGCCGACCCGTCCGATCTCGATGCTGGCCAAGAAGGGCGCGCGCGGCGTCGCCAAGCTGGTCGAGGAGCCGAACGCCGACATGATCCGTCGCGCCCAGTCGGCCCTGGCCTTTGTGGCCGAGCTGCGGGCCTGCGCGGACAAGGCGGGCTATGGCAGCTCGCGGACCAAGGCCCTGGAAAAGCTGAACGCGCGCCTGGACCCCTATATCGAGGACGTGCTGCACGTGGCGCGGACGGGCGAGGGCGGCGACGCTGGTCTGGCCGTCCAGTATCTCGACATCGCCGCCGGCTTCATCGCCTACACCCGCGACGACAAGACCGCCGAGATCGTCCGCCGCCGCGCGGCGGCCGCCATCGCGGCCTAGTTCACCCGTCCGTCGACAGGCGCCCCAGAATGACGGGGCATAGGCGTCCTTAAGCGTATTTTCCTCTAACGGTGACGGCCGGAACACGCTACCACGCGGCCATGATCGCTTTCTGGATCGCTGCGGCGGGGCTGTCGGTCGTGACGGCCGGGCTGGTGCTGCGCGGGGCCGCGCGCGCCCGACCCATTGACGACGCCGAGACCCGGCTGGAGCCGCACCGCCGCCGTCTGGCCGAGGTCGAGCGCCTGGCCATCGACGGCCTGTTGGCCGAGGACGAGCTGAAGGCCGCCCGGGCCGAGGCCGGCCGGGGTCTGCTGGCCGCCGCCGATCAAGCCGAAAGCTGGAGCCGCGACGGGACCGGACCACGCAAGGCGGCCGTCGCCGCCGTGGGCCTGGCCTGCGCCTCGGCTGCGGCGCTGTATCTGGTCGTGGGCCATCCGGGGCTTGCGGATCAGCCCTTCGCCAAGCGGGTCGCCGCCTGGCGCGCCGCCGATCCGGGGACGCTGGAGCCGGCCAAGATCGCCGCCGTGCTGGAAGGTGTCGCCGCGGAACGGCCCAACGATCCCGAACCGCTGGTGTTCATGGCCAAGGCCCATGCCGCCGCCGGTGACATGGCCAGCGCCGAGCAAGCGCTGCGCAAGGCTGTTCGCATCGCGCCCAAGCGCGCCGACATCTGGAGCCTGCTGGGCGAGACCTTCGTCATCCAGACCGAGGGGCAGGTCGGGCCTGACGCCAAGCTCGCCTTTGGCCAGGCGCTGAAGGCCGATCCCGCCGACGTCCGCGCCCGCTACTATCTGGCCCGCGCCCGCATCGCCGAGGGCGACGTCGCCGGCGGATTGTCGGACTGGCGAAGCCTGGCGCAGAGCCTTGCGCCTAACGCGCCCGGGCGCGAGTCGCTGGCCGCCGAGATCGCGGCGGTGCAGGCGTCGGGCAAGCTGCCGGGCGCCGAACCCGCCGCCGAGGCCGATCCCCAGGTCCAGGGCATGATTGCGGGCATGGTCGAGGGGCTGGCCCAGCGTCTGAAGCAGTCGCCTGACGATCCGGACGGCTGGGTGCGTCTGGTGCGCGCCTACGCCGTGATGGGCGACGCCGCCAAGCGCGACGCGGCCCTGGCCACCGCCTCGGCCCTGTTCAAGGACCAGCCCAAGGTGATGTCGGCCCTGCGCCAGGCCGCCGACACCCCCGCTCAAGCCAAGACGACGACCCGATGAGTTTCTGGCCCAAATCCCGAAAGGCGCGTCGTCGCCTGACCATCCTGCTGGCCATCGCGCCGGTGCTGGCCCTGGCCGTGGGCCTGGCGCTGTATGGCCTGCGCGACAGCATCTCGCTGTTCTACACGCCCGCCCAGGCCCAGGAGGCCAACGTGGCCGCCGGGCGCAAGGTGCAACTGGGCGGCCTCGTCCAGCACGGCAGCGTGGTCAAGCACCCGGACGGCAATGTCGAGTTCGTGGTCGCCGACCAGAAGGCCACCGCCAAGGTCGTCTATCACGGCGACCTGCCCGACCTGTTCCGCGAGGGCCAGGGCATCGTGGCCGAGGGGACCTTCAACGCGCAGGGCGTCTTCGAGGCCAAGCTGGTGCTGGCCAAGCACGACGAGCGCTACATGCCGCGCGAGGTGTCCAAGGCTCTAAAGGAGCAGGGCGAGTGGCGCGGCGAGGGCGCGGGCGCACCGGCTTATGGGAGCCAAAAGCCATGATCGCTGGTCTCATTCCTTCTCCCCTTGCGGGAGAAGGTGGCCCGCGCAGCGGGTCGGATGAGGGGTTGAAAGCCCTGTCCGGCGAGTCTCGCGCGACCCCTCATCCGGCGCTGCGCGCCACCTTCTCCCGCAAGGGGAGAAGGGGAGTATCGCGATGATCATCGAACTTGGCGCCTTTGCGCTCATTCTGGCCCTGCTGCTGTCGGTCGCCCAGACCGGCTTGTCGGCCGTGGGCGGCGCGCGGCGTTCGCCGGTGCTGGCGGGCGCGGGTCAGGGCGCGGCGATCGCGACCTTCGTGGCCCTGCTGGTGTCGTTCGGAGCGCTGATCTACGCCTTCGTGACCTCGGACTTCTCGGTCACCAACGTCGCCACCAACTCGCACACCGACAAGCCGATGCTGTTCAAGGTGGCCGGCGCCTGGGGCAGCCACGAGGGCTCGATGCTGCTGTGGTGCCTGGTGCTGACGGGCTTTGGCGCGGCCATGGCGGTCTTTGGCGACAGCCTGCCGCCGCGCCTGCGCGCCTACGCCATCGCGGTGCAGGGCGCGCTGGGCGTGATGTTCCTGGCCTACACCGTCTTCGCCTCGAACCCGCTGGCGCGCCTGCCGGACGCGCCGATCGAGGGCAAGTCGCTGAACCCGCTGCTGCAGGACTGGGCCTTGGCCTTCCACCCGCCGTTCCTCTACGCCGGCTATGTCGGGTTCTCGGTGGTCTATTCGCTGTCGATGGCGGCCCTGATTGAAGGCCGGATCGACGCGGCCTGGGCGCGCTGGATCCGCCCCTGGACCCTGGCGGCCTGGAGCATGCTCACCGTCGGCATCGCGCTGGGCGCCTTCTGGGCCTATTACGAGCTGGGCTGGGGCGGCTGGTGGGCGTGGGACCCGGTCGAGAACGCCAGCTTCATGCCCTGGCTGATCGGGGCGGCCTTGCTGCACTCGGCCATCGTCACCGAAAAGCGCGGCGCCCTGCCGGGCTGGACCGCGTTCCTGGCCCTGGCGGCCTACACCTTCTCGATGCTGGGCGCCTTCCTGGTGCGCTCGGGCGTGCTGACCTCCGTCCACGCCTTCGCCGTCGACCCGACGCGCGGCGTTCTCTTGCTGATCATGATGGGCGTGGCGGCCGGCGCGGGCTTCCTGCTGTTCGGGATCCGCGCGCCCAGCCTGAACCGGGGCGGCCAGTTCCGCCCGATCAGCCGCGAGAGCGCCATCGTGCTCAACAACATCCTGTTGTCGACGGCGACGGCGGTGGTCCTCTTGGGCACCCTCTATCCGCTGATCCGCGAGGCCATGGACGGCGAGGCCGTCTCGGTGGGCGCGCCCTTCTTCAACCTGACCTTCACCCCGCTGATGCTGCTGGCCTTCGCCGTGCTGCCGGCCGGGCCGCTGCTGGCCTGGAAGCGCGGCGACGCCAAGGGCGTGGCCCGCAAGCTGTGGGTGGTGCTGGCGATCGCCGCGCTGCTGGGCCTGGTCGCCTACGGCGTGGTGCAGCCGCGCAAGATCCTGGCCAGCATCGGTCTGGTGTTCGGGTTCTGGCTGGTCGGCGGCGCGCTGCTGGAGATGGCCGAGCGCCTGAAGCTGTTCCGCGCGCCCGCCGCCGAGAGCGTCCGCCGCGCGCGCGGCCTGCCGCGCGGCGCCTGGGGCACGACCCTGGCCCATGCGGGCCTGGGCGTCTTCGTGCTGGGGGCGTCTTTCGAAACCTCCTGGCGGGTCGAGGCGGCGCAGGCGCTCAGTCTCAACGACAGCCAGTCGCTGGGCGCCTACACCGTGACGCTCAAGGATGTCGGCACGATCGAGGGGCCGAACTATCTGGCCGAGCGCGGGATCGTGACCGTGGTCAATGCGGCGGGGGCGGAGGTCTGCCGCGCCGAACCCGAGCGCCGGTTCTATCCCACGGGCGGGCAGACCACGTCCGAGGTCGCGATCTGCGCCAAGGGCCTGGACGACATCTATATCGTGCTGGGCGAGCGCCGGGCGGGCGCGGGCGGCAAGCCGGCCTGGCTGGTCCGGGCCTATGTGAACCCGTGGGTGCGCCTGATCTTCCTCGGCCCGCTGCTGATGGCCATCGGCGGCATCGTCTCGCTGACCGATCGCCGCGTTCGCCTGGGCGTGGGCCGGCGGACCGGGGAGGTGGTGTCGTGAGGGGCGAGCATTTGAAGATCCTCCCCCGCGATGCGGGGGAGGTGGCCCAGAGGGCCGGAGGGGGCTAATGCGGCAGATTTCCAGTTCGCCCCCTCAGTCGCTCCGCGACAGCTCCCCCGCATCGCGTGGGAGCATCTATAAAACCCTCGCCATCGCCGTCTGCTCGCTGGCCCTGATGGCCGGCGCGTCCGACCCGTCTGAGCGGCTGCCCGATCAGGCCCAGGAGGCCCGGGCGCGGACGCTGTTCAAGGAAGTGCGCTGCCTGGTGTGCCAGAACGAGTCGATCGACGACTCCCAGGCCCAGCTGGCCGGCGACCTTCGGCTGATCGTCCGCGAGCAGGTCAAGGCGGGCCGTAGCGATGCGGAAATCCGCGACTTCCTGGTCGAGCGCTATGGCGAGTTCGTGCTGCTCAAGCCGCGCTTTTCCGGCGGCAACGCCGTGCTGTGGCTGGCGCCGATCGGGGTGCTGCTGATGGGCGGCGTGCTGATGGCGGGCCTCTTGCGTCGCCGTCCGGCGCCCGAACCCGACCTGACCGAGGCCGAAGAAGAGCGCGTTCGGCGCCTTCTCGAGGGCGAATGACACGATTGCGCCGAAATAGCGCTGCAAGAAGCACCGTCCGCAGAGCGGAAAGATCGTACGTGAACCATTGCACCTTTAAATGCCGCGACTAGGTTCTCAATGAGATCGGGGCCGTGCGCCGGGCGCGCGGATGACGTTAAGGGACCGCGTCCTTGGGGCGCGGGTGAGGAAAGACGAGAATGACCGCAAGGAAGTCGGGTTTCATCGTGGGCGCCGTCGCTGGCGCGGGCGTGGCGTGCGCGGCCCTGGCCGGGATGGGCATGCGCATGGGGACGGCCGACGCCGCCCAGGCTCCGGTGGTCCGCGCGTCCACAGCCACCGCGCCAACCTTCGCGCCGCCGCCGGGCGCGCCGATGTCGTTCGCCGACATCTTCGAAAAGGTCTCGCCGGCCGTCGTCCAGATCAACGTGACATCCAAGGCCAAGGCGCCCTCGCTGCGCATCCCGGGCCTGGAAGGCTTCGACATCGTGCCGCGCGGCCAGCGTCGTCCGGGGCAGCCGGGCCAGGAGCAGCAAGACGAGGACGGCGACACGCCGGCCACGCCCAAGCAACAATCGGCGGGCTCGGGCTTCTTCATTTCGGCTGACGGCTACATCGTGACCAACAACCACGTCGTGGCCGAAGCCGACGACATCCAGGTGGTGCTGAAGGACGGTCGCGAGCTGAAGGCCACCCTGGTCGGCCGCGACGAAGGCACCGACCTGGCCGTGATCAAGGTGGTCGACCCCAAGGCCAAGGGTAAGGACTTCACCTTTGTGAACTTCGAAAACCAGGCCAAGCCGCGCGTCGGCGACTGGGTGATCACCATCGGCAACCCGTTCGGCCTGGGCGGCACGGCCACGGCCGGCATCATTTCGGCCTATGACCGCAATCTGAACGACAACACCTCGTCGTTCGTGCCCTACATCCAGATCGACGCGCCGATCAATCGCGGCAACTCGGGCGGTCCCAGCTTCGACATCTATGGCCGCGTGATCGGCGTCAACAGCGCCATCTACTCGCCGACGGGCGGCTCGGTCGGCATCGGCTTCGCCATCCCCGCCGAGGTCGCCGAGGGCGTGGCCAAGCAACTGATCGCCAACGGCAAGGTCGTGCGCGGCTATATCGGCGTCAGCATCCTCGACTTCAGCGCCGAGATGGCCGAGGCCCTGGGCCTGACTGATGTCAAGGGCGCGATCGTCGCCGATGTCGTGCCGGGCCAACCCGCCGCCAAGGCGGGCCTGCTGCCGGACGACATCCTGGTGGCCGTCAACGGCGTCAAGATCGCCGACCGCTCCGAGCTGACTCGTGAGGTCTCCAAGGCGCGTCCGGGCGAGACGATCAAGATGTCGATCATTCGCGACGGCAAGCCGCGCGTGGTCAACGTGACGTCGGGCACGCGTCCCTCCGAGAGCAGCCTGGCCGCCACCGGCGATGATCAGGGCCAGGACGGCGCGACGCCGACGCCGGACAAGCCCGCCAGCCAGAAGGTCGACGCGCTGGGCCTGACCCTGGCGCCGATCGATGCGGCCGCGCGCCAGACCTACAAGATCGAGCCCGAGATCAAGGGCCTGCTGATCATCGGCGTGAAGGGCGACAGCGACGCCGGCGAGAAGGGTCTGGCCAAGGGCGACGTCCTGGCCAACATCAACGGCGCGCCGGTCGTCAGCGCCGGCGACGTGAGCGCGGCGGTGGAGGCGGCCAAGAAGGCCGGCCGCACCAGCGTGCTGGTCAAGGTGATCCGCCAGAACCGCTCGGTCTTCGTGCCGCTGAAGATCGCGCCTTAAGCGCTCCGTCTTCGAACCAAATCGCCCCGTCCAGGACCTCCTGGGCGGGGCTTTTTCGTACCTGTCGAAGGTTTAAGTTACGGCGGTCGTCGAAAGCGCTATCAACCGGACAACTATCGCGTGATGCGCGGAATCGGGGGAACGTCCAACGTTCGACCACCGTGTCTGGCGCCTGAGGGGCTTTACGATGCGTATTCTGATTATCGAGGACGACCTGGAAGCTGCCGGCGCCATGGCGCACGGGCTCAAGGAAGCCGGCTATGACGTCGCCCATGCGCCGGACGGCGAGGCGGGCCTGGCCGAGGCCCAGAAGGGCGGCTACGACGTCCTGGTCGTCGACCGGATGATGCCCAAGATGGACGGCGTCACGGTGGTCGAGACCCTGCGTCGCGAGGGCGACCAGACGCCGGTGCTGTTCCTGTCGGCCCTGGGCGAGGTCAATGACCGCGTGGTCGGCCTGAAGGCCGGCGCCGACGACTATCTGGTCAAGCCCTACGCCTTCCCCGAGCTGATGGCCCGGGTCGAGGCCCTGTCGCGCCGCCGCGAGACGGGCGCCGTGGCCACCACCCTCAAGGTGGGCGAACTGGAAATGAACCTGATCAACCGCACGGTCCATCGCCAGGGCAAGGAGATCGACCTGCAGCCTCGCGAATTCCAGCTGCTGGAGTTCATGATGCGCCACGCCGGCCAGTCGGTGACCCGCACCATGCTGCTGGAGAAGGTCTGGGAGTACCATTTCGACCCGCAGACCAACGTCATCGACGTCCACATCTCGCGCCTGCGCAGCAAGATCGACAAGGGCTTCGACCGGGCCATGCTGCAGACGGTGCGCGGCGCCGGCTACCGGCTGGATCCGTAACCTTCATCCGACCTCCCCGGCGAATGCCGGGGCCCAGATCGAAGGGCCAAGCGGCGCCGGACTGGATCGTCGCTCAGGCTGAATCTGGGTCCCGGCATTCGCCGGGAAGGTCGGGAATTCAATGCTCCGAACTCCAATGAGGTCGGATTCGAGGGGGCCTTCGCGCCTACCACACCATGCGTCTGCCGCGCCTTCTCCGCACCACGCCGTTCCGGCTGACCCTGCTGTTTCTGGCCCTGTTCGCGGCGGCCGCCAGCGCCTTCCTGGGCTATATCTATGTGGCCACGGCGGGCGAGGTGAACCGCCGCGCCCAGGCCGAGATCAGCCGCGAGTTCGAGAGCCTGGAGGCGGCTTACCGCCAGGGCGGCGTCGACGCGCTGAACCAGACCATCGTCGAGCGCGCCACCAGCGAGCGGCCGTTCCTGTATTTCCTGGCCGACAAGGACGGCAAGCGTATCTCCGGCTCGATTGAGGAGTCGCCGGTCTCCGGCTTCACGGGCGACGGCCCCGAATGGGCCAGCTTCAAGGTCACCGAGACCGATCTCGACGGCGCCGAGGTCCGGGCCGCCGCGCGCGGCGTGCAGCAGCGCCTGGACAATGGCGAGATCCTGTTCGTCGGCGCCGATGTCGACGCCTCGGAGGCCTATGTCCGCAAGATCGTCCGGGCGCTGTGGGGCGCCGGGGCGCTGGTCATCCTGCTGGGCATGGCCGGCGGGGTGCTGATCAGCCGCAATGTCAGCCGCTCGATGCAGGGCCTGGTGGACGTGGTCAACGCCGTGCGCGGCGGTGATCTGCACGCTCGCGCCCGGGTGCGGGGCACGCGCGATGAGTATGACGAGCTGGCCGAGGGCCTGAACGACATGCTCGACCGGATCGAGCGCCTGATGGGCGGCCTGCGCCATGCCGGCGACGCCATCGCCCATGACCTGCGCTCGCCGCTCACCCGCCTGCGGGCCCGCATGGAGGTGGCCCTGATCGACGCCGAGAACGGCAAGGGCGATCCGGTCGCGGCCCTGGAGACGGCGTTGCAGGACGCCGACGGGGTGCTCAAGACCTTCAACGCCGTGCTGGCCATCGCCCGGCTGCAGGCGGCCGGCTCGGCCCCGGACCAGCGCCAGTTCGACGCCTCGGAACTGGCCGGCGACATGGCCGAGCTCTATGAGCTGTCGTGCGAGGACAAGGGCCTGGACTTCAAGGCCGAGATCGTCCCGGCCCTGATCATCAAGGGCAATCGCGAGTTCCTGGCCCAGGCGCTGGCCAACATCCTCGACAACGCCATCAAGTACACGCCCGAGGGCGGCGCGATCATGCTGCGGGCGCGGCGCACCTCGTCGGGCGAGCTGGAGTTCTCGGTGACCGACACCGGCCCCGGCGTGCCCGAGGCCGACCGCCCCCGCGTGGTCCAGCGCTTCGTGCGCCTGGAAAACAGCCGCAGCGAACCGGGCGCGGGCCTTGGCCTCTCCTTGGTCAGCGCCGTGGCGACCTCGCACGGCGGCCGGCTGGAGCTGGCCGAGGGGCCGGGCGAGTACAACGGCATGGGCCCTGGCCTGCGCGTGGCGCTGGTGCTGCCGCGGGTGGAGTAGGGGGCTTCCCGTACAGGGGATGTCAGCCAAGCCTTGCAGGAGCTGGTGATCGAGATCTGAACGTCCGCTTGTGGACGGAACCTAGCGCGCGGTTCCGACCCTAGTCGGACAGCTCGAAAATCCTCCCCCCAGAGGGGGAGGAGGCCGAAGGCCGGAGGGGGAAGCGCCGCTGAGCTTGCCTCTTCCCCCTCCGTCGGCTTCGCCGACACCTCCCCCGCTAGGGGGAGGATTGGTCCGCAATCCACCCATTCTAGAACGACATGACGGGCTATGAGGGACTTGCGCTCTCCCTGAACGCACCGCCGCCCCGCCCTATGTCCCCTGCACCCAGGTGATCACGCCCGTATAGGGGTCCATCTCCGGCGCCAGGCCAGGGCGCAGGTCGCTGTAGTCGGGGCCGCGCGGGGCGACGCTCCAGACCACGACCATGGCCATGATCGCCAGGAAGGTCATGGTCAGAAAGCCGGCGATGTCGCGGTGCAGGCTGGGTTCGCGGCGGTTCAGCAGCGAGACGCGCAGGATCAGCGGATGGGTGGCCCAGCCGCAGGCCAGCGGCGAGACGCTGGCGCCCATCTGGGCCTTCATCAGGGCGCGGGCGTAGTCGGCGCGGATGTCCGAGCGCAGGGCCACCACGGTGGCGTCGCAGGCCAGCTCCTGGTCGATGCGGATGAAGCGCTGGGCCACAGCCATCATCGGATTGCACCAGCCCAGGACGCCGGCCCCGGCGATGACCAGATTGGCGATCGGATCGCCCCGCTGGATATGGGTGCGCTCGTGCAGGACGATCAGCTCGCGCTCATGGGCGTCGAAGCGTTGGGCGAAGTCGGCGGGCAGCACGATGCGCGGCCACAGGGCGCCCATCACCGCCGGACCCGCCTGGCCCTGGTCGACGCGGCGGCGGAACAGATGCTCGCGCAGGATCAGGATCGCGGTGGCGATCGCGCAGCCCACCAGCCACAGGACGACCAGCTTCGGCGCCCAGGCCCCCAGCGGCTGGGTGGGCGCGCCGATATCCATGGTCTCGGCCAGGCTGGGCAGGAAGGCGGCGGCGGCGGCGGCCGGAACCACGCCCCACAGCGCATAGGCCCGGCGGGGTCCAAACAGCCGGCGCGCCGACGGCCGCAGGATCAGCACCAGCAGCACGGCGGCGGCGGCGGCGATCTGGGCCCGGATCAGGGCGAGGGCGAACAGCTCGATCATCGTCGGATGCGGTCCTGACCGTTTCTCGGACTCTATGGTTACAACTGTAATACGGAAGGTCAAGCGCGCGTCTCGCCCTCGGCTTGTCGGAGAACGCAACGCAGGCCACCGTGCGGCGCATGACTCGCCCCGCTGGTCCGCTCGCCGCCCGTCTCGCCCCCTGCGGCCCCGTCATCGACGCCAAGGCCGCCGAGCGGGCCTATGAGGCCATCGCCAAGCGCGCCGGCGAGGCGATGGTCGCGGTCGACGCGGTCTGGGACAGCCTGGCGCCGATCTTCGCCGCCTCGTCCTATCTGGCGGGCCTGGCGCGCCGCGACGGCAAGCGCCTGCCGATGATCCTGGCCGGCGATCCTGACCAGACCCTGGCGGCGATCCTCAGCCAGGCCGAAGCCGTCGCCGCCGAGCCGGATTTCGAGACCGCGCGCCGGGTCCTGCGCGAGCTGAAGGCCGACCTGCACCTGCTGACCGCGATCAGCGACCTCGGCGGCGTCTGGGACCTGGATCAGGTGACCGGCGCCCTGACCCGGTTCGCCGACGCGGTGCTGCACGCGGCCCTGGCCCAGGCGGTCCGGCAGGAGGTGGCGCGCGGCGCCCTGACCCACGTCGGAGACGGCGCGGCGGGACCAGCGCCCGGCCTCTTCTGCGTGGCCATGGGCAAGCACGGCGCGTTCGAGCTGAACTATTCCAGCGACATCGATTTTTCGATCTTCTACGCGCCCGAGAAGCTGCCCGTGGCCGACGGACACGAGCCGCAGGCGGTGGCGGTGCGGATCGCCAACCATCTAGGCCGCATCCTGCAGGAGCGCACCGGCGACGGCTATGTCTTCCGCATCGACCTGCGCCTGCGCCCGGATCCGTCCTCGACCCCGCCGGCCATGCCGGTCGATGCGGCCATGGACTACTATGAGAGCGTCGGCCAGAACTGGGAGCGGGCGGCCCACATCAAGGCCCGGATCGCGGCCGGCGACCTCGCCGAAGGGCGGGCGTTCCTGGAGGGGCTGCAGCCGTTCATCTGGCGGCGGAACCTGGACTTCGCGGCCATCGCCGACATCCACTCGATCAAGCGCCAGATCCACACCTACAAGGTCGACGACCGCCTGACCGCCAAGGGCGCGGATTTGAAGCTGGGGCGCGGCGGCATCCGCGAGATCGAGTTCTTCGTCCAGACCCAGCAGCTGATCCTGGGCGGCCGCCAGCCGGACCTGCGTAGCCCCCGCACGCTCGATGCGCTCCAGGCCCTGTCGGCCGCCGGCCATGTTACGCCCGAGGACGCCGCCTGGCTGACGCAGGCCTACAAGGACCTGCGGGCGCTGGAGCACCGCGCCCAGATGATCGCCGACGACCAGACCCACAAGCTCCCGGAGTCCGACGTCGAGCGCAAGAAGGTCGCGGCCCTGTGGGGCGAGGGCCATCTGCGGGTCTTCGACGCCGCCGTCGGCAAGATGCTGAAGGGCGTGAACCTGCGCTATGGCCGCCTGTTCGCCGGCGAGGAGGAGCTGTCCTCGCGGTTTGGCAGCCTGGTCTTCACCGGCGTCGACGATGATCCCGAGACCCTGGCCACGCTGAAGCGGATGGGCTTTTCCAGCCCCGAGCGGGTCGCGGCCACCATCCGGGGCTGGCACCATGGCCACATCGCCGCCACCCGCACCGAGCGGGGCCGCGAGCTCTTCACCCGCCTGGCGCCGCGCCTGCTGGACGCCGCCAACGCCACCGGCGCGCCGGACCAGGCGTTCAACCGCTTTTCCGACTTCTTCTCGCGGTTGTCGTCGGGCGTGCAGATCCAGTCGCTGTTCCTGGCCCAGCCGCGCCTGTTCGAGCTGATCGTCGAGGTCATGGCCTTCGCTCCGCGCCTGGCCGCCACCCTGGCCAAGCGGCCGACCGCGCTGGACGCCTTGCTGGACCCGACCTTCTTCGGCCCGATCGAGACCCCGGCGGTCGCGCCGTGGGACCCGGAGGACTTCGAGGGCGCGATGGACGGCGCCCGGCGCCTGTTCCGCGACCAGAGCTTCCGGATCGGCGTGCGGGTGATGAGCGGCAGCGCCGACGCGCGCGACATCGGCCGCGCCTTCGCCGAGCTGGCGGACCTGATCATCGGCGGCCTGGCGCCGGCCGCCCTGGCCGAGGTCGAGCGCGTCGGCGGCGTCTTCCCCGGCGCGGTGGCCGTGGTGGCGCTGGGCAAGGCCGGCTCGCGCGAGATGACCGCCAAGTCGGACCTTGATCTGATGACCCTCTACGCCGCCGACGATCCGCGAAGCATGTCCGCGATCAAGGAGTGGAGCGCCGACGTTTTCTACGCCCGCTTCACCCAGCGGCTGATCTCGGCCCTGTCGGCGCCGACCAGCGAGGGCGCGCTGTACGAGGTGGACATGAAGCTGCGGCCCTCGGGCGCCAAGGGACCGGTGGCGGTCAGCTTCGCGGCCTTCGAGGACTATTACGCGCAGGAGGCCGAGACCTGGGAGCTCCTGGCCCTGACCCGCGCGCGGATCGTCTGGGCCAGCTCGCCGGACTTCAAGGCGCGGGCCGAGGGGGCGATCGCCGCGGCGCTGCGGCGTCCACGCGCCTGGAAGAAGACGGCCGCCGACGTCATCGAGATGCGCCAGCTGATGGAGCGCGAGCGTCCCGGCAAGGGCGACTGGGACCTCAAGCTCGACCCCGGCGGCCTGGTGGACATCGAATTCGCCGCCCAGTTCCTGCAACTGGCCCACGCGGCGGCGGACGGGCCGCTGCGGCAGAACACCGGCGAGGCGCTGGCGGCGCTGCGCGAGGCGGGCCTGGCCGACGCGGGCGCGCTGAGCCGACTGGAGGCGGCCTGGCGGTTGGAGCAGGACCTCTCGCAACTGATCAAGGTGGCGCTGGAGGACGGCGCCGATGTCGAGGCCGAGCCCAAGGCCTTCAAGACCCTGCTGGCCAAGGCCGGCGGCGTGGCCCAGTTCAAGTCGCTGCGACCCAAGCTCGCCAAGGCCAAGGCCGAGGCCCGGGCGGCCTATGAGGCGGTGGTGAAGGGGTAGGGCGAGCGCCCCCTCCGTCACGTCGCCTATCGGCGCCGCGCCACCTCCCCCGCAAGCGGGGCAGGAGGGCTGAGTGTCATCCTCCTCCCTCGTGAAACGGGGGAGGTGGCGCGCGGCGCAGCCGCGTGACGGAGGGGGCGCTCTGACTATCTCATCATCCCCGCGACGGAATCCCCGTCGCCCCGCGTTTCACGCTCATGGGACGGGCTGTCCAGCTTTTGGAGACTTTGAGCCTGATGATGAAACGCACTCTGATCGCGACTGGCGCGGTGCTGGCCTTGGCCGCGCCGGCTTTCGCACAGACCGCCGCGCCGACCGGCATGACCCTCCAGCAGTTCCAGGCCAAGAACGGCGACACGATGTTCGCGCGGCTGGACGCCAACAAGGACAGCAGGATCTCCGCCGACGAGTTTTCCAAGGTCGCCATGCGCGGTCCCGGGCCTGACGCCAAGGGCCCCAAGGCCGGCCAGCGCGGCCAGCGGATGTTCGCGCGGTTCGACACCGACAAGGACGGGGCGCTGTCGCGGACCGAGGCCAATGCGGTGATGGCCATGCGCTTCAAGCGGATGGACGCCAACAATGATGGCGTTCTGACGCTTGAGGAGTTGAGCGCCAAGGGCGGCGGGCCCAAGGTCGGGGTCTGATGACGACGTGCGCGGCGAGCTGAGGTTTGGTCTCCGACGGGAACGATCCCGACGAAGCCTTGCTGGCGGGGGTGGGACGGGGCGACCCGTCCGCCGTACGAACCCTGCTGGACCGTCGCTTGCCGCGCATTCTCGCCCTGGCGCGCCGGATGCTCAACGACTCCGGCGAGGCAGAGGACGTGGCTCAGGAGACCTTCCTGCGGGCCTGGAAACAGGCGCGGGGCTGGAAGCCGGGCGGGGCCCGCTTCGACACCTGGCTGCACCGGGTGGCGCTGAACCTCTGCTACGACCGGCTGCGTCGGCGGCGGGAGGTGGTCACCGACAGCCCGCCCGAGCAGGTCGACACCGGACCTGCTCCCGATGCGGGCCTGATGCGCGCGGATCTGTCTCGGCGGGTCGAGGCGGCCTTGGCGGCCTTGCCCGAGCGCCAACGCGAGGCGATCGTACTTTGCCACCACCAGGGACTTGGCAATATCGAGGCGGCGGGGTTGATGGCGATCAGCGTCGAGGCGCTGGAAAGCTTGCTGTCGCGTGGACGGCGCGCGCTGAAGGCGTCGCTGGCCGATCTGCGGGCGGGGACGGAATGAAGGAGGCCGCTGGATGATGTCGCCGGAGATGATCCCCGCGCGCTTCGCGGCGTTGGCGCAGGCCTATGGCGGCGAGATCGCCCGCTGGCCCGAGGTCGAGCGCGAGGCCGCGCGCGCCTTGCTGGCCGGCCAGCCGGAGGCGCTGGCTTCGGTGCTGGCCGACGCCGCCTATCTGGACCGCCTGCTGGACCTGGCCCCCGCCCAGGCCCCCACCGCCGCTCTGCTGGGACGACTGATCACCGACGCGCCGCAGCCGGCCAAGGCTGTGCGCCGCTGGATCGCCGGTGTTTCGGCGGCCCTGGGCCTGTCAGCGGCGGCCTTCGCCGGCGTGCTGGCCGGGGTTGCGGTCGGCGGCCATGTCGCGCCGATCAACGCGCCGACCGATCCGACCGCTCGCGTCGAGACGGTCACCGCCGTCGATGTCAGCAACGACCTGCAAGACGCCCTCGAGGAGCCGAACGCCCTATGAGCCTGTCGCGCCCGTTGCTGATCGGGCTGATCGCTTCGGCGACCCTGAATGTGTTTTTGATCGGCGGCGTCGCCGGTGTCGCGTTCGTGCGCCTGACCAATCCGCGGGTCGTGGCGCCCGAGCCGAGCGAGTCGGATCGCACGCCGCTCGCTCCCGCGCCCGTGGCCGCGAACCCGCCCGCGCCGATCGCTGCGGCCGCGCCCCCGCCCGCCAAGAGCGCCACCGATCCCTCGGCCAGCCAACCGCGCGCCAAGCCAGCGCCCCAGCCCGCGAGCGCCGCGCCGCCGCCGGGCGAGCGCCTGGCCCGTCCGCCGCTGTGGACGGCGGGTGAGCAGCTTTCGCCGCAAAGCCGCGCCGCGCTGCGCCAGACCCTCAGGGCGGTGAATCAGAAGAACCAGCCGATCACGCGTCAGGCGCGCGCCGAGCGGCGTTCGGCCTTGCAGGCGCTGTCCACGCCGGGCGCGGATCCGGCCGAGGTGGCGCGCCGCCTGGCCAACGCCCGGGCGCTGGACCAGGAGGCGCGGGCCAATGTCGAGTCGGCCCTGGCCGCGTTCGCCGCGACGCTGTCGCCGACGGAACGCGCGGCCCTGGCCGAGGGCCTGCGGCAGGTCTACGCCGCCCCAGCGCAGGAAGAGGGCGGGGGCCGTTTCCGGCGACAATAATCGCGCGGCCCCCGTAACCAAACCGCTCGGCGCCGCGTATCATGGTCACAAGCCTCGCCGGAGCGTTCCCATGCTGATCCGCCATGCCGCCGACCTGACCGATAACGACGTCACCGACCACGGCCTTTATCTGAAGCGCCGAACCTTGATGGCGGGGATGGCGGGCCTGGGCGTCGCCGGCGCCACGGCGAGCGAGGCGAGGGCCGACCTGACCTTTAGCCGGGGCTTCTCGACCACCGAAAAGCCGACCTCGAAAGAGGACATCACCACCTACAACAACTTCTATGAGTTCGGCGTCGACAAGAGCGATCCGGCTGAGAACTCGGGGAAGTTCAAGCCGCGTCCATGGACGGTGCGCATCGACGGCGCCTGCGAGGCTCCGCGCACGGTCGGCATCGAGGACCTGATCGGCAAGAACAAGCTCGAAGAGCGCATCTACCGCATGCGCTGCGTCGAGGGCTGGTCGATGGTCATTCCCTGGGTCGGCTTCCCGCTGAAGGATCTGCTGGCCAGCGTCAAGCCGACCTCCAAGGCCAAGTTCGTGGCGTTCGAGACCGTGATGCGGCCCTCCGAAATGCCCGGCCAGGCCTGGAACACGCTGGACTGGCCCTATCGCGAAGGCCTGCGGATCGACGAGGCCATGCACCCGCTGACCCTGATGGCCGTGGGCCTTTATGGCGACGTGCTGCCCAACCAGAACGGCGCGCCGCTGCGTCTGGTCGTGCCGTGGAAGTACGGCTTCAAGGGCATCAAGTCGATCGTCCGCATCAGCCTGGTGGAGAAGCAGCCCGTGACGTCCTGGAACGTCCTGGCCCCGCGCGAATACGGCTTCTATTCCAACGTCAATCCGGCCGTAGACCACCCCCGCTGGTCGCAAGCCACCGAACGCCGCATCGGCGAGTTCCGCCGCCGCGACACCCTGGCCTTCAACGGCTATGGCGAGTGGGTGGCGGACATGTACCGGGGCATGGATCTGAAGCGGTTTTACTAGGGTGGCGATCTTGCCTGTCATCCCGGCCGCAGCGCGAAGCGCGGAGAGCCGGGACCGCCGCATGCGCAACAGCTTCCGGAGGTCCCGGATCGCCCCTGCAGGGCGTCCGGGATGACAATGAGAAAGAAACGCCCCTCAAAGCTCCAGGACGCCATCGTCTACGGCCTGGTCTGGCTGGCCTGTTTCGCGCCGCTGGCCTGGCTGGCGTGGCGGGGCTATGCGGGCGAGCTGGGCGCCAATCCGATCGAGACCCTGATCCGCGACCTCGGCGAATGGGGCCTGCGGCTGTTGCTGGTGGGTCTGGCGATCACGCCCGCCGCGCGGATCTTCAAGCAGCCCCGGCTGGTGCGGTTTCGCCGGACCGTCGGCCTGTTCGCCTTCGCCTACGTGCTGTTGCACCTGTTCAGCTATATCGGGGTCGATCTCTATTTCGACTGGAACCAGCTGTGGAAGGACATCCTCAAGCGGCCGTTCATCACGCTGGGGATGCTGGGCTTTGTGCTGCTGATCCCGCTGGCGGTGACCTCGACCAACGGCTGGGTCATTCGCATGGGCCGCGCGGCCTGGAGCCGGCTGCACAGGCTGGTCTATCTGATCGTGCCGCTGGGCGTGGCCCACTACTACCTGCTGGTCAAGGCCGACCACCGGCCGCCGCTGATCTATGGCGGGGTGTTCGTGGCCTTGATGCTTTGGCGGGTTTGGGAGGGGCGGCGGACGGCCTCCAAATCCTCCCCCTAGCGGGGGAGGTGTCGGCTCGAAGAGACGACGGAGGGGGAAGGGGCAAGCTCAACAGGACTTCCCCCTCCGGTCCTTCGGACCACCTCCCCCGCTAGAGCCTGTCTGGTTTAGATGGAACCATCTAAACCAGATAAACGGGCTCTAAAATCAAACACTTAGAGCCCTTTCAAACGCTTTAGATGATTCCATCTAAAGCTAAAGGGCTCTAGGGGGAGGATTGGAGCGCCTACTTCGCCACGCTCTTCGCATAGGCCTGCGCCGCATCGACGATGCGCAGGACATTGCCGCTCCAGATGCCTTCGATGTCGGCGTCCGAATAGCCCTCGGCCTTCAGACGGGCGGTGATCTTGGGCAGGTCGGTGATGTCCTCGAAGCCGTCCATGCCGCCGCCGCCGTCCCAGTCGGCGCCGACGCAGACGCCCTTGGGCCCGGCCACCTTGAGCACGTGCAGCATGCTCTTCATGTAGAGGTCGAAGTCGCCGCGCGGGACCGGATGGGCCTTGTCGATCGCGGCCCGCTTTTCGGCATAGGCCTTCACCGCTTCGGGCGTCGCGGTCTTCATGTCCGGCGCACGGCCCAGGGCCTCGAGGGCGGCCTTGCGCTCGGAGCTGGGCGTGGTGTCGGTCAGATAGATCGAGTTGATGCAGATCGCGCCGCCGGCGTCGGCGATCTTCTTGAGGCGCGCGTCATCGAGGTTGCGCGGGTGGTTGTAGATCGCCTTCGGACCCGAGTGCGAGGCGATGATCGGAACCTTCGACAGGGCCACCGACTGGTCGACGACGTCGTCGCTGGCGTGGCTGACGTCGATGACAATGCCCAGGCGATTGGCCTCGGCCAGCCAGCGCAGGCCCAGTGGCGAATAGCCGTTCCAGATCTTGCCCTTGGGGTCGGTCGAGCTGTCGGCCAGCTGGTTGTTGCGGAAGTGGACGGGTCCCGCCATCCGCAGGCCTTCGCGGTGGAAGGTGGTGAGCAGGGTCAGGTCCTCGCCCAGCGGCCAGCTGTTTTCCATGCTGACAAAGGCGAACTTCTTGCCGGCCTTGTTGATCCGGCGGGCGTCGTCCGAGGTCAGGGCCAGCTCGAAGCCGGTCTTGCTCCCGGCCAGCATCTCGCGGATCTCGATGGCGCGACGCAGGGCGTAGTTGCGGGCGTACTCATAGCCGGCGGCGGTCAGGTCGCCCTGGCCGGTGTAGATCACGAAGAAGCCGCCATCCAGGCCCCCTTCGTTCATGCGCGGCAGGTCCACCTGGCTGAAGTCGTGCTCGACCTCGTGGCGATCGTTGATGTCCCAGCCGGGCCGCGCGAAGTGGGTCGGGGTGTCGAGGTGAGTGTCCAGCGTCAGGAAGCCGTTGTGCAGCGCCTTGTCGGCCTTGGACACCGCCGGCGGGGCTTCGGGCTTCTTGGCCTTGGTCTGGGCTTGGGCGTCGGCGACGCCGCCGAGCAGGGCGGTCGAGGCGAGAAGGGCGGTGAGCAGACGACGCATGGGCGGACTCCGGACAAGCTGAGAGCCGCGACGCTCAAGGTTTAGAGCTCAGGCGTCAAGCCGGACGCTGGAAGCATTGGGCCAAAAGCAGTGTCATCCCGGGCGAAGACCCGGGACCGCCGAAAATCTGAGCGTTTGCCGTGGTCCCTGCTCTCCGCTGCGCTCCGGCCGGGATGACAGGGCAAGGTTACATCAACCCCAGCGCCTTGAAGCTGGCCACGCCGTCGCGACCGACCACCAAATGATCATGGACGGCGATCTTCAGGGCTTTGCCGGCCTCGACGATCTGCTTGGTCATGTCGATGTCGGGGCGCGAGGGGGTCGGGTCGCCGGACGGGTGGTTGTGCAGGATGATGATGTTGCTGGACGACAGCTCCAGCGCCCGGCGCATCACCTCGCGCGGATAGACCGGAGCGTGGTCGACCGTGCCGCGGTTCAGCACCTCGTCGGCGATCAGCTGGTTTTTCTTGTCGAGGAACAGCACGCGGAACTGCTCGCGCGACTCGTTGGCCAGCGCCACGCGGACATAGCCCAGCAGGGCGCTCCACGAGCTGATCACCGGCCGTTTGGCGATCTTGTCGCGGCCGGCGCGCAAGGCGACCTCGTGCAGCAGCTTCAAGTCCATGGCGGCCGCTTCGCCGACGCCTTGCACGGTGCGCAGCTCTTCGACCGTCGCGCCCAGCACCCCGTCCAGTGAGCCGAACCGGGTCAAAAGCGCCTTGGCCAGAGGCTTGACGTCGCCGCGCGGGAAGGTGCGGAACAGAAAAAGCTCGATCAGCTCATAGTCGGGCAGGGCGACGAACCCGCCCTTGGCCGCCCGCTCGCGCAGGCGTTCGCGGTGGCCCAGATGATGGGCGTGGACCGACTTGCGGGCGGGCTTGGGCGGTAACGGATTGGCGGCGGGGGCGGCCGGTTCATCCGCCGCGCCGTCGGAGATCGCCAGGGAAGAAACGCTGACCATGCCGCCCTCGACTCTACGGGAAGAGTAGGCGGCTTATCGTTCAGGTTGTCTAGCGCTAAATCCTCCCTCCATGGGGGAGGTGTCGGCTCGCAGAGACGACGGAGGGGGAGGGACAAGGTCAGCAAGACTTCCCCCTCCGTCCGCTGCGCGGACACCTCCCCCGCTAGGGGGAGGATTTGGGGATCAGCCGCCCAGGATCGCCGGCTGGAACAGCCCGGCCGGCGAGGCGGTGAAGACCTCAAAGCCGTCTTCGGTCACGCCGATCGAGTGCTCGCACTGGGCCGACAGCGACTTGTCGCGGGTCACCGCGGTCCAGCCGTCGTTGAGCACCTTCACGGCGGGCTTGCCGAGATTCACCATCGGCTCGACGGTGAAGAACATGCCGGGTTTCAGCACCGCGCCCTGGCCGGGGCGGCCAAAGTGCAGGATGTTCGGGGCGTCGTGGAACACGCGGCCCAGGCCGTGGCCGCAGAAGTCGCGCACGACGCTGCAGCGCTGGGCCTCGACATACGACTGGATGGCGTGGCCGATGTCGCCCAGGGTGGCGCCCGGCTTCACGGCCTCGAGGCCGCGCCGCATGCCCTCATAGGTGATCTCGACCAGGCGGCGGGCGCGCGGGCCCACTTCGCCCACCCCGTACATGCGCGAGGTGTCGCCGTGCCAGCCGTCGACGATGGCGGTCACGTCGATATTGACGATGTCGCCTTCCTTCAGGCTCCAGTCGCCGGGAATGCCGTGGCAGACCACGTGGTTGCGCGAGATGCAGACTGTCTTGGGATAGCCGCGATAATAGAGGCAGGCGGGCAGGCCGCCGTTGTCCAGGATGAACTCGCGGGCCAGCCGGTCCAGCTCGTCGGACGACACGCCCGGCTGGACGTGCGGAACCAGCATGTCCAGGCATTCGGCGGCCAGCTTGCCGGCCTTGCGCATGCCCTCGAAATCCTCGGCCTTGTGCAGCTTGATCTGACCCGTGCGGGTCTCGGCTTCGATCTCGAGGGCGGTGTCCAGGGTCATGCTTTGCTCGGGCGCGCGTCGCCGCGAGGGGCGGCGAACAGCTGAATTGAAATGGCTATGTCGTGTTTATAGCACGAAAGATCAACGCCAGTCGCGTGCGCGCCGCGACCTTTCCGCCCGCCGAAGCCGTCGCCTCAGTACCAGCTGATCTCCCGGCGCACCTGCTCGGCATAGACGTCCGGCATCGCGTTGAGCGACATGACCATGAAGAGCACCGCGTCACGGCCGTCGGCCTGGCTGGTCGGAACAATGATGTCCCCCTGGTCCTTGGTCGAGGTCATCTCCTTCTGGGGGTAGGACAGACGCCCGATCAGCTTGCCATCGCGAAGGATGTCATAGCCGCGCACGACCCGACGGGCCATAAAGCTGTCGGTGTAGAAGCCGGTCGGCTTGGCCTCATAGGCGACGCCGGCATAGATCAGCCGGCCGCGCAGGACGGCTTGAACGTCGGATGTCGGACGATCCTTCTTGATGGTCAGGCCGAGCGCGCCGCCGATCCGCGCGTCGCCGAACGACGGCAGGGCGACCTCCATGGCGTATTGCTCAGGCGCCTGGTCCTCGGCGGCGCAGTTGTAGCCGCGGGCGTCGGTCTTGGTGTAGTCGATGCCCAGCAGGTTGCGGCCCTCGGCGCGGATCACGCACTTGCCGGCCAGGGTCACCGCGCCGTCCGCCGTCATGAACCGGAAGGCTTTGGTGATCTTGCTCTTGCTGTTGACGAACCCCTGACTGGTGCGCTGGTAGGTCTTCACCAGCATCTGGCGTCCGCCGGCCGAGGCGCCCGACTCCATGAAGCCAGCCTTGGCGCCGCCCAGTTTCAGGGCCTCGACGGGAACGGCGAAACCGGCCGTGGGCGCGGGGGTCTGGCCCCAACTGGCGCTTGCGACCGCCAAAGCCGCGCCGGCGACAACCGCGCCCCATAGAACTCGCATCGTGAACTCCCCCCGACCCTCGTTGGTCGGCGAGCATGTTGCCCGCGCCGCCGGGCCTTGTCGACCGCGCGGCTCAGCCCGGGCGGACCCGTCGCACGACGTCGGTACCCGCCTTGAGTTCCTTGACGAAGCTGGCGTCCAGGGTCGTGGGCTGGTCGCGACGCACGCGGCACACACCCTTGTAGCGCGTGACCCGGCCGCTTTCCTTCTCGGTGACGTCGGCGGTGAACTTCACGTCCCATTCGCCCGGCCGGCCGGTGGGCTGGGGGTCCATGTCGTTGGAGGTTACGCCGGCGATCTCCTTCAGGCCGAACCGCTCTTCGAGCTTGTCCGTGCAGGTCTTGAACGCGAAGATCGCTCGCAGGCCCAGCATCAGGCCGCCCTCGGGCTTGCCGGGATCGGAGGGGCCGCACGACGCCAGGGCCAGCCCCGCGACAGCGAGCGCCAGAACGGTCTTCCTCATGCGATCCCCATTTCGCGAGCCTGCAGAAGGGGTAGCTCAGCGGGCGCGAAATGCAGCTTAAATCGCTGTTAGGTGGGCGTTGGAATGAGCGATCATCGCTACGGACTACGCGGCGCTCAGGTTCGCCGGGACCAGGTCGTCCACGACACTCAGAAGTGCGTCAACGAGGTGGTCAAAATCCTCGCAAAGCGTGAATCGTATAGTTGGCCCCGGCTACAGCCCAAAGCGCGCGCGACGATCCTGTCACCGTGGTGACGAGACGTAGCCCCAACGTCTCGTCACAACTTTACTCAGCTGCTGTAGCCGAACGCTCCTCGATACAGCTTTTCGTATCGAGTGGCCTGTTCGATGACCCGCGCCATCTCGCGTTCGTAGATTGAGGAGGCTGTTGCCGCTTCCTGCTTCGTCAGAGCATTGCGAATAGCCGCCGGAATGGCGTCCTCGATCCTTCGCGCGACTTCCATCGCCTGAATGGCGATGCTGGATGACCTGACCTGCGACCAGAGACGATCCGCATAGGCTTTGACACGCTTGTCGTCCAGAACGTCGTATTCGAGGAAGAACGTCGCCCTGAAGTGCTGGTCGAACTCTCGACGGTCCCTGACACCGACGTACATGAAATGCGAGGTCGCGCCACCTTTCAGAACCCGCATCACTTTCGCTTCGTAGTATTCAACGGCACGCTGACGCATGGAAGGTAGTCGAGCGAGCTTCCGGCTGATCCGGTCAACCGCGTTGTAGTCCTTCGGGTCTGTAACGACAGTTCGGATGGCGTCGGCCACCGTCATGTCAGGATTGGCCGCAAGCACATTGCACACGTTCCAGAGCGCTTGACCGTCGCGCTTGCCACTGCCGCGCGGCCGTCCGCGCCTGCCGGTGGCGATGCGGGGATCAAGCATGTTGTCTAAGGTGAGATCGTCGAGGCTAGGCATGTTCAGAATCCTTGGGGAGAGGTGAGAACTGAACAATCTTTGGGGCAAGATACGCTGATTTGTGGAGCGGAGATAATTCCTTGTCGTTCTTGGGGAGGCCCTCGGGGGGGGCGTTGACGACCCCGGCCAACTAGGGATGCCACTCGATCCTTCGGGCGAGCTTGATGGAATCCGTCCCCATCTCACACGCATAGACCAGCACCTCCACCCCGGCCTTGGCCGCCGCGTCCAGCCCTGCGGCGAACGCCGGGTCCAGCTCCGCGCAGGCGCTGAAGGTCTCGCAGTCTTCGCGCTGGACGACGAACAGCACCACGGCCCGGTGGCCCTCGCGGACCTGGGCGGAGAGGTCCTCCAGGTGCCGGGTCGAACGCGCGGCCTTGCAGTCGGGAAACTCCGCCAGGCCCGGGGTGCGGGAGAGGTGGCAGTTCTTGACCTCCAGCCAGCAGGGCGGGCGATCGGGGTGGGTCAGCAGGAAGTCGACGCGGCTGGCTTCGCGGTACTTCACCTCGGGCTTGATGGTCGCATAGCCGGAGAGCTCGGGTATGGCGTCCGCCGCCAGGGCCTCGGCGACCAGCTTGTTGGGCAGCAGGGTGTTGATCCCGACCAGAGCGTTTCCCTGCTCGACCAGCTGCAGGGTGTAGGCCAGCTTGCGCTTGGGATCGTCCGACCACGACACCCAGGCGCCTTGGCCCGCGTCCTTCACCCCCAGCATGGCCCCCGGATTGGGGCAGTGGGCGGTGATCTCCTGGCCGTCGTCCAGTACGAGGTCGGCGAAGAACCGCTTATAGCGGCTCACCAGACGACCATGGATCAGCGGTTGCGGCAGCAGCATGCGAGGCCTAAGTCGGGCTGAGAGAAGTCGCTTGGCTTTGCGGAAATCCTCGTCCTTCGACAAGCTCAGGATGAGGATTTCTGGCCGAAGCGGCTGAATTAGCCCTCACCCTGAGCCTGTCGAAGGGCGAGGGCGGTCCCTGGGAGAGAAACAAATGGTCGATCGTGTAACCGCCGCCGTGATGATCATCGGCGACGAGATCCTCTCGGGCCGCACCCAGGACACCAATCTCTCGGCCATCGCCAAGTATCTGGCGACCTATGGCGTGGACCTGTGCGAAGCGCGTGTGGTGCCCGATGTCGAGCAGGAGATCATCGACGCGGTGAACGCCCTGCGCACCAAGTACGACTACGTCATCACCACCGGCGGCATTGGCCCGACCCACGACGACATCACCGCCGACTCGATCGCCAAGGCCTTTGGCGTCACCGCGCCCGAGCATCCCGAGATCATCGCCATGCTGACGGCCCGCTGGGGCGACCAGCTGAACGCCGCGCGCCGCCGCATGGCGCACGTGCCCGAGGGCGGCAGCCTGGTGAAGAACCCCGTGCAGGGCCCGCCCGGCTTCCAGAAGGACAATGTCTTCGTCCTGGCGGGCGTACCCTCGATCATGCGCGGCATGCTGGAGGACGTGGGCCCGCGCCTGCGCACCGGCGCTGTGGTGCTGGCCAAGACGGTGCGCGTGACCGGAACGGGCGAGGGCGTCATCGCCGCGCCGCTGGAAGCGGTGGCCAAGGCCCATCCGGAGATGTCGCTGGGCAGCTATCCGTTCTTCTCGCCGCCCGACGTCTATGGCGCCAACCTGGTGCTGCGCGGCCGCGATGCGGCGGAGCTTGACGCGGCCGTGGGCGAGCTGATCTCGGCCCTGGCCGAAGCGGGCGCCAAGAACGTCGAGTTGCTGGCCGATCCGGTCTGACGACCGCGCCTGAGCGTTATTCCTGGCCGGCGATCGCGCGGGCCAGGTCCATCAGGTGCTTGCGCATGCCCGCCGACTCGATCGCCGCATAGGCGCGCGCCAGGTCCGGACCGCCCGGAAGCGACCAGAAGCCGGCCATTTCGTTGGCCAGGGTCGCTGCGGTGCTGTCGATGCCCTCAGGATCGACAAGGCCCTCGAAGAAGAAGGCCACCGGTGTCTTCAGGAACACAGCCGCGGCGTGCAGCTTGCTGGCGCTGATCCGGTTGGAGCCGCCTTCGTACTTCTGAACCTGCTGGAACGTCAGGCCGAGGGCGTCAGCCAGCGCCTGCTGGGAATAGCCCAGGTCTTTGCGGCGCATGCGAAGGCGTCGACCGACATGGATGTCGACGGGATCGGGAGACTTGTCTTCAGCCATTCTACTGGACTCGAAACGCTACGGGGGAAAGCGACAGGGTTGGCAGCACCTGGATTCGACTGTCGCGATCCTGACCGGAGTCGAGGTTTGCCGAAACGAATATTCTACCCTGCGATGCTTATTCCCCAAAGGCGCGAAACGACTTTTTGGGCTCGTCCGAAGGTTGGTTGGTAGGGACGGTGGGACTCGAACCCACACGGATTGCTCCAACGGATTTTAAGTCCGGCGCGTCTACCGATTCCGCCACGTCCCCATGCTGGTGATCCCATAGGCGATCGCTGCTGACGGGTCGAGGGCGGCTTTGCGTCCGCGCCGTCAGTAGCGGCGTCGTCCGAACGCGCGGTCGTGGAGCAGGGGGCTCGACGGGATCGATCCGCGTGCTAGCGTCTGCGGCTCAAGTTTGATGGGGACGGTGACATGCGTAAGGGGATCAGGATCGCGGCGCTGATGACGGGCGCGGCGGTGGCCTTGGCGGGCGCGGCGAGCGCGGCGGAGGTCAAGGCGGTCAGCGCCGCGCGGCTGCTCGATGTGGCGAGCGGCAAGTATGTCGACAATCCCCTGGTCATCGTCACCGACGGGCGCATCACCGCCGTTGGCAAGAAGGGCGACGCGGTTCCGGCCGGCGCCACCGCCATCGACCTGCCAGGCGCGACCCTGCTGCCGGGCCTGATCGACATGCATGTGCACCTCGACAGCCTGGCCGAGATCGGCGGCTACAACGGCCTTGAATACAGCGACCGCTTCTGGAGCGTGGTGCAGACCGCCAACGCCAAGAAGACGCTGGAGGCGGGCTTTACGACCGTGCGCAATGTCGGCGCCGCCGACTATGACGATGTGGGCCTGCGCGAGGCGATCGATGCGGGCTATGTGCCCGGTCCCCGGATCGTCACCGCCGCCATCTCGTTCGGCGCCACCGGCGGCCACTGCGACTCGACCTTCCTGCCGCCGTCGATGGACCAGAAGAATCCCTTCAACAGCGACAGCCCCGACGAGGCGCGCAAGGCCGTGCGGACGCTGAAGAAGTACGGCGCCCAGGTGATCAAGATCTGCGCCACGGGCGGGGTCTTCTCGCGCGGCAACGAGCCGGGCCAGCAGCAGATGACCTATGAGGAGATCAAGGCGGTCGTCGACGAGGCGCACATGGCCGGCATCAAGGTCGCCGCTCACGCCCACGGCGCCTCGGGCATCCGCGAGGCGGTGCGGGCCGGGGTCGACACCATCGAGCACGCCAGCCTGGTCGACGACGAGGGCGTCAAGCTGGCCGTCCAGAAGGGCGCCTACTTCTCGATGGACATCTACAACACCGACTACACCCAGGCCGAGGGCAAGAAGAACGGCGTGCTGGAAGACAACCTGCGCAAGGACCGCGACATCGGCGAGCTCCAGCGCGAGAACTTCCGCAAGGCGCTGAAGGCCGGGGTGAAGATGGTCTATGGCACTGACGCTGGCATCTATCCGCACGGCGACAACGCCAAGCAGTTCGCGGTGATGGTCCGTTATGGCGCCACGCCCCTGCAGGCGATCCAGTCGGCGACCCTGACCGCCGCCGAGGCCCTGGGCCGCAGCAAGGATGTCGGGCAGGTGGCCGTGGGGCGCTATGGCGACATGATCGCGGTGGCGGGTGATCCGCTCGCGGACGTCACCACGCTGGAAAAGCCGGTCTTCGTGATGAAGGGCGGCGCGGTGGTCCGCAAGCCGTAGGCCTCGTCAGATTTCCCCGGTGACACGATGTGGCGCCGGGGAAATCGAATTCTACGCTTCTACGCAAAAAATGGTGTGCAGATGGCGTGTTTTACGCCTGAGAGCGACTGAAATCGGTTTCCTTAGGCCTTGCGCCTGCATAATCATGCCCCCCGATTGATGCGCCGGATCAGGGCGCGCGTTTCAGGTGAGGGGCTTTCCATGTTGCAGACTTCCTTCCGGCGCCGGGCGATCGCGCTGGCCGCCTCGGTCGCCATCGCGGCGCTGTCCTCGGGCGCGGCTCTGGCCGCCGACGTCTACAAGGCGCCGCCCGCGCCGATCGCCCAGATCCTGGACGCGGCCCCGACGCCGAGCGTCGCTGTCAGCCCCGACCGCAAGGTTCTGGCGCAGCTGGGCCGCGAGAACCTGCCCTCGATCGCCGCCGTGTCCGAGCCGATCGTGCGGCTGGGCGGCTTCCGTATCAATCCGCGCAGCAATGGTCCGATCGAGGCGCGCGCCGCCTGGATGAACGCCCTGTCGTTCCAGGACGTGGCGACCGGCAAGGTCCGTTCCGTGGCCCTGCCGGCCGGCGCGCGCTTCCTGGCGCCCAGCTGGTCGCCGGACGGCGGCAAGATGGCCTTCGTCATGGACGCCAAGAACGGCCTTGAACTGTGGGTCGTGGATGTGAAGGCCGCGACCGCGCGGAAGGCCTCGGACGTCGCGCTGAACGGCGTATTCGGCGCCGGCTACGACTGGCTGCCGGACGGTTCGGGCTTCCTGGTGCAGGCCGTGGTGGCCGGCCGCGGCGCGCCGCCGGCCAAGGACCTGACGCCCACGGGGCCGACCATCCAGGAATCCAAGGGCCGCACGGCCGCCATCCGCACCTATCAGGACCTGCTGACCAACGCCCATGACGAGGCGCTGTTCGACTATTACTTCACCTCGCAGCTGACCCGCGTGGACCTGGCCGACGGCAAGACGACCGCCGTGGGCAAGCCGGGCGTCATCTCGGGCTTTGGCGTCTCGCCCGACGGCAAGTACGTGCTGACCAACCGTCTGAAGCGTCCCTACAGCTACCTCGTCCCCGCCAGCCAGTTCCCGACCGAGATCGCGGTCTCGACGATCGACGGCCAGCCGGTGAAGACCCTGGTCGACCGCCCGCTGACCGACAACCTGCCCGCCGCCTTCGACGCCGTGCCGACCGGCGTGCGCTCCGTCTCGTGGCGCGCCGACGCGCCCGCCACCCTGGTCTGGGCCGAGGCCCAGGACGGCGGCGAGCCGCGCAAGAAGGTGGCGATCCACGACAGCGTCTTCATGCAGGCCGCGCCCTTCGCCGGTGCGCCGACCAAGTTGATCGACCTGGAGCAGCGCTATCGCGGCATCGAGTGGGGCCGTGATGATCTGGCTCTGGTGACCAGCCGCTGGTGGCAGACCCGCAATCAGAAGCTCATCGCCATCGATCCATCCAAGCCTGGGACGGGCCGGGTGGTCGTCGATCGCAACTATCAGGACCGCTACAACGATCCGGGCCGCGTCCTGACCCGTCGCGACGCCAAGGGCGAGGACCTGCTGCACTTCACGCCGGACGGCAAGTCGGTGTTCGTGGCCGGCGACGGCGCCTCTGCCAAGGGCGAGTTCCCGTTCGTGGGTCGCATGGCGCTGGCCGACGGCAAGGTGACCAAGCTCTGGCAAGCCCAGGCGCCGTACTATCAGGTGCCGGTCGCCCTCGCCGACGACGCAGGCAAGACGGTGATCACGCGCCGCGAAAGCGCCAAGGAGCAGCCGAACTACTACATCCACGCCGTCGCCTCGGGCGCCAAGGCCAAGGCCCTGACCAGCTTCCCCGACCGCGCCCCGCAGTTCGCCGGCGTCACCAAGCAGACGATCACCTACAAGCGCGCCGACGGCGTGACCCTGTCGGGCGTGCTCTACCTGCCGCCGGGCTATGACAAGGCCAAGGACGGCCCGCTGCCGCTGCTGATGTGGGCCTATCCGGCCGAGTTCACCGACGCGGCCGTGGCCAGCCAGACGGTGGACGAGGGCAACCGCTTCACCCGGCCGGGCGGCTCCAGCCACCTGTTCCTGCTGACCCAGGGCTACGCCATCCTCGACAACCCGGCGTTCCCGATCATCGGCCAGAACGGCGCCGAGCCCAACGACACCTATATCGAGCAGCTGACCGCCGACGCCAAGGCCGCGGTGGACGCCGTGGTGGCCATGGGGGTCGCCGATCGTGACCGGATCGCCGTGGGCGGCCACAGCTATGGCGCGTTCATGACCGCCAACCTCTTGGCTCACACGCGTCTGTTCCGGGCCGGCATCGCCCGCTCGGGCGCCTATAACCGCACCCTGACGCCGTTCGGCTTCCAGGCCGAGCAGCGCACCTACTGGGAGGCGACCGACACCTATACGAAGATGAGCCCGTTCACCTACGCCCCGAACATCAAGGACCCGATCCTGCTGATCCACGGCGAGGCCGACGACAACTCGGGCACCTTCCCGGTGCAGAGCGAGCGCTTCTATGCGGCGCTGAAGGGCGCTGGCGCGACGGTCCGCTACGTGACCCTGCCCAACGAAGCCCACGGCTATCGTGCGCGCGAGTCCACCGGTCACACCCTGTGGGAAATGGCCGAGTGGATGGACAAGTACGTGAAGAACGCGCCCAAGCGCGAGGCCAAGTAAGACGGATCCCGCCCCGCCGCAGACATGGCGGGGCGGGCCCCATTCGAGCGGGAAGGACACAGGACGGCCGTATCCGCGCCGTTGTGTCGCGCCCCTGTGGGGGCTTCGAGGCTCGGATCCGATCGCCCGATCTCGCCGCTCGTGGCAAGGTCAGCGCTCGGAGACACCACCATGAGTCGAACGACCGCCCACCGCGCCTTTCGGCGAACGATGAATCTCATCGCCGGCGGCAAACCTCTGGCGCTGGCGCTCAAGGCCATCGTCCAGGCCGTGGAGGCCGAGGACCCCAAAATCCTCTGCAGCATCCTGCTGCTCGACGCCGATCGCCGCCGGCTGGTGAAGGGCGCGGCGCCCAGCCTGCCAAGCTTCTACAACGAGGCGATCGAGGGCGTTGAGATCGGCCCGTCGGTCGGCTCCTGCGGGACGGCGGCCTATCTCGGGCGCCGGGTGACCGTCGATGACATCCAGTCCAGTCCGCTTTGGGTCGGCTATCAGGATCTGGCGGCGGAGGCGGGCTTGGCCGCCTGCTGGTCCGAGCCGATCAAGACGTCCGACGGCGCGGTGGCCGGCACCTTCGCGATCTATCATCGCGAGATCAGCTCGCCCAACAAGGAAGACATCGCCTTCATCGAGGCCGCCGCCCAGATGGCGGCGTTCGCCATCGATCGACGCCGCGCCGAGAAGGAGCTGGCGGCCAGCGAGGCGCGGGCGAGGGCTCTGGCCGAACAGGCCCTGGAGACGGCGCGGAACCTCGCCAACTTCTTCGACGTCTCGGCCGACCTGCTTTGTATCCGCGACATGCAGGGCCGGTTCGTCAAGGTGAACCAGGCCTGGGAGACGGTCCTGGGCTATCCGGTCGAGGCCCTGGAAGGCGCCAGCTTCCTGCCTTTGCTGCACCCCGACGACCTTGCGATCACCCACGCTCACATGGAGCGGGCGGACACCTTGGGTGAGGTCAACGGCTTTGTGAACCGCTACCGGCGCGCCGACGGCGGCTACTGCCAGCTGGAATGGCGCGCCCGGCGTTGCGATGACCTGGTGTTTGGCGTGGCGCGCGACGTCACCGAGCGGCTGCGGATCCAGGCCGAGATGGCCGAGGCGCGCGACGCCGCCGAGGCCGCCAACCGGGCCAAGAACGACTTCCTGGCCAATATGAGTCACGAGATCCGCACGCCGCTGAACGGCGTCATCGCTATCGCCGCCGCGCTCTCTGAGACGCCGCTTTCAGCCAAGCAGGCGGAGATGGTCGATATGATCCGGCGCTCGGGCGAGACCCTGGAGCGGCTGGTGTCCGACATCCTTGACGTCTCGAAGATCGAGGCCGGCCAAATCGCCATCCAGACGCACGCCTTCGATCTGGGCGCTCTGCTGGACGGGCTCCTGGATGTCACGCGGCTGCGCGCCAAGGACAAGGGCGTGAGGGTGCGCCTGGAGCGCAGTCCGGCCGCGAGCGGGGGCTTTCTGGGCGACAGCGTGCGGATCGGCCAGATTCTGAGCAACCTGCTGTCCAACGCGGTGAAGTTCACCGATCAGGGCGAGGTGACCGTCCGGGTCGATGTGACAGAGACGGGCGAGGGTCAGGCGCCGCGCCTTTGCGTCGAGGTCGAGGATACCGGTGTGGGCTTCGACGCCGACAAGGCCGACATGATCTTCCAGCGCTTCAGTCAGGCCGACGGTACGATCACGCGCCGTTTCGGTGGGTCGGGCTTGGGCCTGTCGATCAGCAAGAGTCTGGTCGAGATGATGGGCGGCGACATCACCGCGCGCTCCAGTCCCGGCGCCGGCAGCCTCTTCAGGGTCGTCTTGCCGTTGAGCCGGGCCGACCTCGCGCAGGAGGTCGATAGCGATCGCCCCGGCGCGGGCGTCTGGAACGAGGGGTTGAAGGTGTTGCTGGCCGAAGACCATCCGATCAACCAGCGCGTGGTGCAGCTGATCCTGGAGCCTTGCGGCGCCGATGTGACCGTCGTCGAGAACGGCGCCGAGGCCGTGGCGGCCATGGCGTCCGAATCCTTCGACGTCATCCTCATGGACATGCAGATGCCGGTGATGGACGGCCTGGCCGCGACCCGGGCCATCCGCGCCCAGGAGGGGGAGGCGGCGCGGACGCCGATCATCATGCTCAGCGCCAACGCCATGGCCAGTCATCGCCAGGAGGCGCTGTCGGCGGGCGCTGACCTGCATCTGGCCAAGCCCGTTTCGGTCGGAGCCCTGCTAGACGGCATAAGCCAGGTGATGACGCGCTGATACGGCGGTTTCCCTTCACCTTTGCCGGGCAAACGCCTAAATCGGGCGGCTTGCGGCGTTCGGCCGCCCGAAACCCTGCTTGGACTTGGCCGCGTGATCACCTTCCAGGACGTCTCTAAAACCTACGCTCAGGGCGCGCCCCCTGCGCTGCGCGAGGTTACGCTGTCGGTGAACGCGGGCGAGGTGTTCGGGGTGATCGGCGCCTCGGGCGCGGGCAAGTCCACCCTGATCCGGCTGATCAACGGTCTTGAAACGCCAACGTCCGGCAGGGTGGTGGTGGATGGCGACGATGTCGCTGCGCAGGGTGTCGAAGGCTTGCGCGCCCTGCGCCGCCGGGTCGGCATGATCTTCCAGCACTTCAACCTGCTGTCGGGCAAGACGGTCGCTCAGAACGTCGCCTTTCCCCTGAAGCTGGCCGGTCGGCCCGCCGCCGAGGTCAAGGCGCGCACGGCCGAACTGCTCGAGCGCGTCGGCCTGTCGGCACACGCCGGCAAGTATCCGGCCCAGCTGTCGGGCGGTCAGAAGCAGCGTGTCGGCATCGCCCGCGCCCTGGCCACCAATCCCAAGGTCCTGCTGTGCGACGAGGCCACCAGCGCGCTGGATCCCGAGACGACCGAACAGATCCTCGACCTGGTCTCGGGTCTGAACCGCGAGCTTGGCCTGACCATCGTACTGATCACTCACGAGATGGATGTGGTCCGCCGCGTCTGCGATCGCGTCGCCGTGCTGGACGCCGGCCGCGTGGTGGAGGCGGGCGCCGTGGAAGAGGTGTTCCTGCACCCGGCCAGCGACACGGCCCGCCGCTTCGTGCGCGAGGCCGAGGGCGATGTGACGGCCGCGCCGGGCGTCGGCGGGCGCTTGGTGCGCCTGACCTTCAAGGGCGAGGCGACCTACAAGCCGGTGCTGGGCGAGGTGGCCCGCGCCACCGGCGTCGACTATTCGATCCTGGGCGGCCGCATCCATCGCCTGCGCGAGACGCCTTATGGCCAGCTGACCCTGGCCCTGACGGGCGGCGACGTCGCCGCCGCCATCGCCCAGTTCCAGGCCGCCGGCGTGCGCGTGGATGAGCTTTCCGGGGAGACCGCCCAATGAGCGCCTCGACCATGACCTTCGCCAATGTCGACTGGAGCGAGATCGGCCAGGCCACGCTGGACACCCTGGCCATGCTGGGCGGCTCGATGGTGCTGACCGTGGCGGTGGGCCTGCCGCTCGGCGTGATCCTGTTCCTGACCGGCAAGGGCCAGATGCTGGAGAACCCTCTGGCCAATGGCGCGCTGTCGCTGCTGGTCAACATCCTGCGCTCGGTGCCGTTTGTGATCTTGTTGATCGTGATGATCCCGCTGACCGTGGCCCTGGTCGGCACCTCTCTAGGCGTGGCCGGGGCGATCCCGCCCCTGGTGGCGGGCGCAGCGCCGTTCTTCGCGCGCCTCGTGGAGACCGCCCTGCGCGAGGTCGACAAGGGCGTCATCGAGGCCAGCTTCGCCATGGGCGCCAAGCGGCGTCAGGTGGTGCTGGGCGCACTGCTGCCCGAGGCCCTGCCGGGCCTTGTGGCCGCCGCGACGGTGACGGCTGTGGCCCTGGTCTCCTACACCGCCATGGCGGGCGTGGTCGGGGCTGGCGGCCTGGGCGATCTGGCCATCCGCTTTGGCTATCAGCGCTTCCAGACCGACGTGATGGTCGTCACTGTGGTGCTGATGCTGGTGCTGGTGCAGGTGCTGCAGATGATCGGCGATGCGGTGGTGCGGAAGGTGTCGCGTCGGTAGCGCGGTGCGTCCTTCGAGGCGCGCTCACGAGCGCGCACCTCAGGATGAGGAACACTCTGCACTGAAGCCCTCATCCTGAGGCGCCCGCGCAGCGGGCCTCGAAGGACGCAGGGCGCTGTAGGTTTAAGGTGGAAGGCAGGACAAACTTGACGGAACACGCTCACACCGATTCCCACTGGGACACCGCCTTCGCCGCGACCCTGCTGGGCAAGACCCTGCTGATGAACCTGACCTTCCTCGACGACGACGGCGAGGTGCAGGAGCGACAGCAGTTCTTCGGCGTGGTGATCGACGCCACCGAGCACGAGGGCATCGTGCTGGACCTGTTGGGCGAGCACGACGGCGACACCTACACCCTGCCGCCCCAGACCTCGGCGATCCAGAAGGCCGAGGCGGGCGTGACCAGCCTCGCGGGCGACAAGCCCGACTTCGTCGCCAGCTGGATCATCCATGGTGCGCCGGAGGTCGCCAACGACCTGGACGAGGAAATCTAGGCTTCAGGCCTGGTCGAACGGGAAGGGCAGGCGGCCGGCCTTGAACAGGATGTCGGGGTTTTCGTCATAGTCGCCCAGCTCGACGTCGGCGGTGGCCGAGAACGCCACGACCCCCTCGCGCAGGGGCGCCAGCCGTTCGGCCTTACGCCGCGCCTCTTCGGCCGTCTTGCAACCGATCTGCTGCTCGGCCTTCAGGCCCTTGCCGCGTCCGGCGACATAGGCTTGCACGATGTGGACGGTTTCTTTGGCCATCCCCATCCAGGCGACCTGTTTGCTCGTAACGTCAAGCGATCCTGGGGCCGGGGCTCGGGATCGCCTCAGGAAATCTGATTTCCCTCGCCAAGCCCGAGCAGGCAAAACCCTACCTCTCAGATCGTCTTGTGGAGCTGTTCATGGTCGCCCGCCGCGCTATTCTCGTCCTCGGCCTCGCCGCCATGTCTGTCGCGGCGTGCGGCCCCAAGGCGCCCAAGGCCAGCGATCCCAACACCCTGACCGTGGCGGCCACCGCCGTGCCGCACGCCGAGGTGCTGGAGTTTATCAAGCCAAAGCTGGCCGAGCAGGGCCTGAACATCGAGATCAAGGTGTTCAACGACTACGTCCAGCCCAACACCCAGGTCGCCGAAAAGCGTATCGACGTCAGCTACTTCCAGACCCTGCCGTATCTGGAGAGCTTCAACCGCGACAAGGGCACCAACCTGATCCCGCTGCAGGGCGTCCACGTCGAGCCGATCGGGACCTATTCGGCCAAGTGGAAGTCGATCGCCGAGGTTCCGAACGGCGCCACGATCGCCATCCCCAATGACGCCTCGACCGAGGGCCGCGCCCTGATCCTGCTGGCCAAGAACGGCGTCATCGCCATCAAGGACCCCAAGAACCCGCTGACCAGCCTGCGCGACATCACCAGCAACCCGAAGAACCTGAAGTTCAAGGAGCTGGAGGCGCCGGCCCTGCCGCGGGTGCTGAACCAGGTCGATCTGGCGGTGATCAACACCAACTACGCCCTCGACGCCAAGCTGAACCCCAGCAAGGACGCCCTGATCATCGAGGACAAGACCAGCCCGTACGTGAACTACCTGGTCGGCCGTCCGGACAACAAGGACGACCCGCGCGTCAAGAAACTGGCCGCCGCCCTGACCTCGCCCGAGGTCAAGGCGTTCATCGCGCAGAAGTACGCCGGCGCGGTGGTGCCGGCGTTCTAGGGCGGACCAATCCTCCCCCTAGCGGGGGAGGTGTCGGCGAAGCCGACGGAGGGGGAAGAGGCCGGCTCGGCAGCACTTCCCCCTCCGGCCTTCGGCCTCCTCCCCCTTGGGGGGGAGGATTTTGGAACTGTCCGCCAAGGCGGCGAAAGCCGGAAACGACGCCTCTCCCTCAAGGAGAGGATCATCTGGCGCTCTCTGACATTTCACCCTACCTATCAGCGCCCGTCGCTTTCGGATCGCTCATGGCCTCGCCGTCGCTGAAATCGCCCGCCGGACGTCGTCTGGTGCTGGATGTCGCCAACTCCTCGGGCCTGGAAGACTGGGCGCCCGAGCTGCAGAAGACCAAGGTCTATGAGCGGATCCTGCTGGACCTGATCCTGGGCGAACTGCCTGCCGGGGCTCGTTTGGACGAGCAGTCGCTGGCCGCGCACTACGACACGGGTCTGGCGGGCGTCCGCGACGCGCTGGGACGCCTGGCCCTGGAGGGGCTGATCATACGCCGCGCCCGTTCGGGCACCACGGTCGCGCCGCTGGACCTAGTGGAGCTGCGGCAGGGCTATGAGGCGCGCGTGCTGATCGAGCCGCATTGCGCGCAACTGGCCGCCAAGGTCGCCAGCAAGGCCGAGGCCCAGGCGATGTACGACGTCTTCGCCGACGGGGAGGCGGCCGCGCGGACCTGCGATCTGCCGGCCCTGGTGGCGATGGACCTGCGCTTCCACGCCGCCGTCGCGCGCGCCTCGGGCAACCTGGCCCTGGCCCGCATCCTCATCCCCCTGCAGCACAAGGCCGCCCGCTTCTGGGTGTTCTCGTTCAATGGCGCGTCTGAACAGGAGCTGCTGGACGAGATCGAGGAGCATCGGCAGGTCGCGCGGGTCATCGCCAGCGGCGACGTCGAGGGCTCGCGGCGGGCGATGCTACGGATTCTGGATGTCCAGCCCGAGGCCGGCGCTCGATCCTAGATCGCAAGTCTCCGCGCCAGGTCGCCACGGTCATCATTCCCTTTACGTAAGCTGCAGCATTCGGGTCACACCTCCATCATAATTTCCTCTGAAATGTCAGAAGGCATTTTGACGAAGGTCAAGACATCCCCAGATATCGAGCCGTGACCGCCGGGATCCTTGGCCCGGCGCGGTGAAGGCTCGATCCATGTCGTCTCAGCGCATTCTTCTGTCCGCCAGCCTGCTGGCCCTGGCCGCCGCCTCGCCGGCCCTGGCCGGCGGGCAGTTGTCCGACCGCGTCGATGCGGTGGTGATCGTGGCGCGCGACAAGGCGGGCCTGCTGGAGAAACAGCCCAGCCAGACGGTGTTCGGGATCGACAAGCCGCTGATCGAGACGCCGCGCTCGGCCAGCCTGGTCAGCGACCTGACGCTGGAGCGCTATGGCGTTCTGACCCTGGACGGCGCCACCAAGGTCGCGCCCGGCACGCATACGGCCAGCTTCTATGGCGTGCCCGGCTCGCTGAACATTCGCGGCACCCTGGCCGAGAACTATTTCCGCGGCTTCAAGCGCGTGGAGAACCGGGGCACCTATTCGACGCCGATCGGCGGGGCGGCGCGCATCGAGATCCTGCGCGGCCCGCCGACGCCGGTTTATGGCGCGGGCAAGGTCGGCGGCCTGGTCAACTTTATCCCCAAGTCCGCCCGGGACGAAGGCCGGTTCCTGGCCGGACCGGAAGGGGAGGTCACCGCTACCGTCGGCAGCTACAACAAGAAGCTGCTCACCGCCCAGTTCGGCGCGCCGGTGAGCCTGGGCGGCGCTGAGGGCGGGGTCTATGTCTACGGCGAGGCCGAGGACAGCCACAGCTTCTACAAGGGCGTCTATCCGCGTCACCAGACGCTGGAGCTGTCGGCTGATTTCGATCTGGGCGAGGGCTGGAGCACCGCGTTCGGCGGCATGCTGTTCCGCTCTAAGGGCGATGTGCAGACGCCCGGTTGGAACCGCCTGACTCAGGACCTGATCGACAACCGCACCTACATTACCGGTCGCGACACGACGCTGAAGGACGCTGACGGCAATGGCCGCCTGACGCCCAACGAGGTGGGCTTCTATCCCTTCGCCAGCGCGCTCTACATCCCGTACTACGGCTTCTTCAGCACCGACGCGGTCCACACGCTGGACGTCGGCGTAGAGACCACCAAGCTTGACCGCCGCACGGTCTATATCAGCCCCGCCGACTTCTCGAAGACCGACACCCAGACGCTGTATTTCGACCTGGCCAAGGACCTGGGCGAGGATCGCGCGCTGAAGCTGCAGCTGTTCCACGACCGCCAGGACAACAAGCGCTACGTCTCCTACGGCTATCCGTCGGCGATCGACGCCAAGGTCAGCGAAGTCCGCCTGACCTATGCCTTCCCGACCACCCTCGGCGCGGCCAGCGCGCGCACCCTGGTCGGCGGTTCGCACCGCTGGTTCGAAGGGCGCCGGCGCGAAAGCTACAACAGCGGCATGATCGCCCTGGATCGCCGCGATATCAGTTTTGGCGCCACGCCGACCGACATCATCGACAGCCCGTTCGACGACGAGCCCGGCGGCGTCGGCCTGAAGTGGGAGAACGACAACCGCTCGACCTGGAAACAGACCGGCGTCTTCGTCACCTCCGACATCGACATCGGCCGGCTGAACCTGATCCTGGGCGGGCGCTGGGATCGCTACAGCGTCGAAAGCCAGGACACCGGCTTCCTCAGCTACACCGTCACGGGCCGCAAGACGGCGGATCGCAACAAGGCGACCTGGAACGCCAGCCTGACTTACAAGCTGCCGATCGGCCTGATGCCCTACGCCAGCTACGCCAAGGCCGCGGCGCTGGAGATGAGCCAGGGCGGCGACATCGCGCCGGGTCTGGTGGCCGACGGCTCGTGGCTCTCTAGCTCCGACCTCGCCGAGGCCGGGGTGAAGTTCCAGCTGCTGCGCGGGACCCTGATCGGCTCGCTGGCGGCCTATCGCCAGAACCGCACCCAGATCACCGGCGCCATCGCCCCGCCCACCGTGCAGGGCACGCGGGCCAAGGGTGTGGAGCTGGAGGTGCGCTGGCTGGCATCGGAGCGGCTATCCTTCACCTTCGCCGGCAACAGCCAGCGCACGACGATCAAGGGGCCGGACACCTCGTTCCAGTACATCCCCGCCTATACCGCCGGCGTGCCGGGGCCCCAGGCCTATGGCGGCTCTTATGTCGTCTGGAGCTTCGCGGGCCTGCCGGGGCGCAGCGGCGACTACGCCTACACCCTGACGCCAAAGTCGGTGCTCAGCCTCTACGGGACCTACACCAGCAAAGGCTATGACTGGGGCAAGGCCGGGGCGACGGTGGGCGTCAGCCATGTGGGCCGTACAGCGGGCACGGTGCAGAACGCGGTGCGCTATCCGGCCTATGAAGTGGTCAATGCGTCGGCTTTCGTCAGCCAGGGGCCTTACACTTTGTCGGTCAATGTCGATAACCTGTTCGACACGTTCTATTTCACCCCGGACGCCGACACCTACGCCAATCTCGGCGCCTTGCCCGGCAAGGGGCGCGAGTGGCGGGCCACCCTGAAGCGGACCTTTTGATGCGATCTGACAGTTTCATCCTCCCCCGTAGCGAAGCGTGCGGGGGAGGTGGCGCGGCGCCGAAAGGCGACGTGACGGAGGGGGCGCAGCCGCCACACCACGCCCCCTCCGTCACGATGCGTATCCGCATCGCGCCACCTCCCCCGTTTCACGGGTGAGGAGGAAGGAATGACGATCGATATCGCCTCCCGCTTCCGTCCCTGGCTCTTGCTGGCGGCGTTCAGCCTGCTGCTGTTCCTGATCACCGCCTCGACCTACGGCTCGCTGGGCGTGGTGCTGCCGGCCATGATCGGCGAGCTGAACTGGAGCTTCGAGAAGGCGTTCCTGGGCTTTTCGGTGCTGGGCGTCTTCACCGGGGCCTCGTCCTGGCTGCCGGCGATCCTGATTCGACGGATCGGGGTGCGCGGAACCTTGCTGGTGGGCGCTGTGGTGCTGGCCGGAGGCTTCGTGGGGCTGGCCAACGCCGAGAGCCTGCTGAGCTACTATGTGGGCGCGGCCGCGTGTGGCGTCGGCTTCCAGATGGCGGCTCTGATCCCGGGCACGCACGTGCTGTCGTCCCTGTTTCGCCAGCGCGCCCTGCCGTTCGGCGTCTATTTCACCTTCGGATCGCTGGGCGGCGCCGCCGGGCCCTGGATGGTGCTGACGCTCATGGAGGCCAGCGGCGGCGACTGGCGCGCCTTCTGGATGGTGCAGGGTGTTCTGGCCGCCATCGTCGGGGGCGGCTGCGCCCTGATGGTCGGCGGGTCAAAGTGGCTGGCGGCCGCTGCGCTCGAGGTCGACGAAGAGGTCGAGCAGGCGGCGCGGCAGGCGCCGGCCAATGCGCGCGTCTATCGCACCGCGCACGAATGGACCGTCCGCCAGGCGTTGCGGACGCCGCAATTCTACATCCTGGTGGCGGCCTACTTCTCGCACCTGCTGGTCGGGGTCACCGTCGCCAGCGTGTCGGTGTCGCACCTGACCGAGATCGGCGTCGCCGCAGGCGTGGCGGCCGTGGCGGCCGGCGCCTTGGCGGCCAAGATGCTGAGTCTCGAGGCCCTGATGCAGACCCTCGCGCGCCTGGCGGGTGGGGCGTTGGGAGACCGGGTGGATCCGCGCTGGCTGCTCGTGTTCGCCCAGGCGATGCTGGTGATCGGCCTTCTGGCGTTGGCCAAGGCGGCGACGCCCGCCCTGATGCTGGTCTATGCGATCGGGACAGGCGTGGGCTTTGGCCTGACGGTTCTGGCCGTAACAGTGCTGCTGCTCAACTATTATGGCCGCCAGAGCAATCTGGAGCTGTTCTCGCTGACCTGTCTGGTTGGCGCAGTGTCGGCGGCGGGGCCGTTCATCGCGGGGGCCATGCGTGACCGACTGGGCAGCTTCACCCCGACCTTTGAGCTGTTCGCGGCCGTCACCGCCGTGGTGTTCGTCGCGGTCTTGGCGATGCGCCCGCCCCGCGCGCCTATCGCCTGACGGATCCACAAAAAAGCCGCCCCGGGGGAGCCGGGGCGGCTTCGATGTCTACCCTGAGGCGGACGCCTTAGAAGGCGGCCTTCAGGCTGACGACCACGCGGCTGTCATAGATCTTGCCGAGGCCGTGCTCGCTGGTGTCGTGGTAACGCAGGTCAGCCGACAGCTTGTCGGTCAGGGCGTAGGCCAGACCCAGGTTCCAGGTGCTGTAGTCCTTGTAGTTCTTGATGCTCTGGTTGCCGACGGCGCCCGAGAGGGTCAGCTTTTCAGCGACCGGCATGGCGGCGTTGATCTCGACGTAGGTCGAGCTGCCGCCCTTGCCCGCATATTCCGGCGAGTAGAACACGGCCGCACCAACGGTGGCCGGGCCGAAGGCGCGCGAGGCGGCGGCCTTCAGTTCGACGAAGCTGTACGAGCCCGGGGTCAGGCCCTTGTCGTCGACATAGCCGTAGTACAGCACGCCGAGGTCGAACGAGGTGTCGCCCATGGTCGGCTTGATGCCGGCGTAGAAGTCGATTTCAGCCGTCGGCTCATCGGCGCCGAAGTCGACGTTCGAGGCCCAGACGCCCGCGTAGCCGATGCCGTACGACAGGTCGATGCCGCCCGAGATGGCGGGATCTTCCACGGTTTGGCTCACGCCGCGGAAAACGTAGTCGCTGGTCAGGCCGAGGTTGTAGGAGGCCTTCAGCTCCTGGGCCGAGGCGGCGCCCGCGAGGGCGACGGTGGCGGCGGCGGCGGCCAGCGCGATCTTCATGGCTTTCATAGTTCTATCCCCTTGTCTGTGTCGTCGACCAGGTTGGTTCCCGGCCGCCAACAGCGCCTGTAAGCGCATTTGCGTCCCCCACCGATTAGTCGGGGACACGTCCCTAAGTGCAATCGAGGGGGGTGGAACGCCAGTGAGAAGGGCGCCCCAGGCTTAAACTTTGGGCGACGTGTGACGATTTTGCTTCAATATTGGCGTCGGGGCGCCACACGCACCAGAAAAGCGAAACGCGCTTGGCTGTGTCTTTACCGCATGGAAAGGCTTGCGCCGCCCAGGTGCAGACCGCCGTCCACCAGCAGCGTTTCGCCGGTCACATGCCGCGACGCGGGGGACGCCAGGAAGACAGCCGCTCCGGCGATGTCCTCGGCCGTGGACGCCACCTTCAGCGGTGTCGCGGCGGCGGCTCCGGCCCGCAGGCGATCGACGCGCTCGGCGTCCATCGCCTTTCCGAACCACGGCGTGTCGATAAAGCCCGGACAGACGGCGTTGACGCGAATCCGAGGCGCCAGCGCCCGGGCCAGCGAGAGGGTCATGGTGGTCATCGCCCCCTTGGAGGCGGCGTAGGGCACGGACGAGCCGTTGCCGACCACGCCGGCGATCGACGATGTGTTGACGACCGCGCCCGGCGCCGGCGCGGCTTCGAGCAGCGACCGGGCGGCGCGGACCATCTGGAAGGCCCCGACCACGTTCACCGAATAGAGCCGCAGGAAGTCCTCGGCGTCGACTGCGTCGAGATCAGCATGGTTCGGCGCGAACTTGGTCATGCCGGCGTTGTTGAACAGGGCGTCGATGCGGCCCGAGGCGTCGGCGGCGGCCGCGATCTTGCGGCAGTCTTCGTCGCTGGACACGTCGCCTTGCGCCAACACCGCCTTGGCCCCCTCGGCCTGGACGAGCCTTGCGGTCTCTTCGGCTTCCTCGGCGCTGCGGGCGAAGTTGATCACGACAAGGCCCGCGCCGCGCCGGGCGGTCTCGACGGCGATCGCGCGGCCCAGCCCCGTGGAGCCGCCGGTGACGACTACCGTGAACCCTTCGAAGTCCCGTCCCAACATCGCGTCTCTCCCGAACATCTGTTTGCGACCTTGTAGCGGGGCGCCACGCGCTTGTCTCGCGAGGCGGGGAGGCCTAAATCGCGCCGATGACCGATCTGAACGTCACCCAGCTGGGCCGCGTCGTCGACGCGCCCGAAAGCCCCGAGGCCGCCGTCCTTGAGCGCGTGCCCAATCCGCAGAGCGACGTGCTCTATCTGGCCCGCTTCGTCGCGCCGGAGTTCACCTCGCTGTGCCCCGTCACCGGCCAGCCTGATTTTGCGCACCTCGTCATCGACTATGCGCCGGGCGACTGGCTGATCGAGAGCAAGTCGCTGAAGCTCTATCTGACCAGCTTCCGCAACCACGGCTCGTTCCACGAGGACTGCACGGTCAAGGTGGCGCGCAAGATCGTCGAGATCGCGCAGCCGCGCTGGCTGCGCATCGGCGGCTACTGGTATCCGCGCGGCGGCATCCCGATCGACGTGTTCTGGCAGACCGGCCCCGCGCCCGAAGGGCTGTGGGTTCCCGACCAGGGCGTTGCGCCCTATCGCGGCCGGGGCTGAAGGCCCGCCTAACCCTTGGCCAGCCGCCGTCGGTTGGCCCGCACCTTCTTGCGTAGATGCGCCAGGGAGCCCGCCGCGATGGCGGGCCCCGATGCGCCCAGCTGGCCGGTCATGGCCAGCGTCGGCAGGGTCACGCTGGTCGCTATCTTCTCGCCGACCATCAGCTGAGCTTCGGCTTGAGCGGCCGCGCCGCCGGCCGCGAGCTTCATCACGCGCAGGCCGATCACGGTCGAGGCTTCCATCCCCAGGGACCAGGAATCGAAGGCCAAGCTCGTCCAGGGGTCTCTACGCTTGGCCATGGGGTGTCCTCGTTGTTCTGAACGAACGCGGCGACCCTAGCGAGGGCTCCATTCGGTGGTGAGCGCCGCCACATCGGGGCGGGCGCGTTCCTGCGGCTGCTCGGTGGTTGTGCCGAGATAGAGGTAGCCGGCGACCTGTTCGCCGTCCGCAAGGCCCAGGATCGCGATCGCACGCGGGTCATAGCTGTACCAGTCGGTGATCCAGTTGGCGCCCCAGCCCAGGGCGGCGGCGGCCAGCAGCATCTGGTGGCAGACCGCCGAGGCGCTCTGGCGCTGCTCCCATTCGGGGATCTCGCCCGGGATGCGCCGGGAGATCACCGCGACGCAGACCGGCGGGCGGGTCAGCTTGCGCAGCGCCGCCGTCGCCTTGGTCGGATTGGCTTGGCTGTCGGCGAGCGTGGCGATCCGTTCGGCGAAGGCGTCCTTGGCCTCGCCCTTCAGCACAATAAAGCGCCAGGGTGCTAGCTTGCCATGGTCGGGGACGCGCGCGGCGATCCGCAGGATTTCGCCCAGTTGCTCGTCATTGGGACCCGGCGCGGTCAAGGTCATGGCGCTGGCTGAACGCCGCTTGGCCAGGAAGGCCACGACCTCGGGCGAGGCCTCGACCGGCAGGGTCTGGCCAAACTCGGGGGCGGGGGGAACAGAACCGGCCAAGACGATGTCTCCGAAGCGTTGTAAGTCGCAGACCTATGGCTGCGGGGCGGCCACGACAAGGCCTGTGGCCGCAGGGCGGCCTAGATGGGGGATCAGCGCCGTGACCGACGAACCTGACCGCAAGCCCGCTTGGCTCAAGCCGCATGGAAAGCCCTGGGGCGTCTCGTCCAGCAAGGTCGTCTACGACAATCCTTGGATCACCCTGACCGAGTATCAGGCCATCGCGCCGACCGGGCGGCCGGCGCTGTACGGAAAGGTCGGCTTCAAGAACCAGGCGATCGGGATCGTGCCGCTGCACGACGACGGCACGGTCACGCTGGTCGGCCAGAACCGGTTTTCCCTGGCCAACTACAGCTGGGAGTTGCCCGAGGGCGGCGCGCCGCACGGCGAGGATCCGCTGGACGGGGCCAAGCGCGAACTGGCCGAGGAGGTCGGACTGCAAGCCGCCGACTGGCGGCTGATCCTGCGTCTGGAGCTTTCCAACTCCGTCACCGACGAGATCGCCTACGGCTTTCTGGCCATGGGTCTTTCCCCCACGCAGGGCGAACCGGACGAGACCGAAGACTTCGCCGTCGCGCGCGTGCCGTTCCGCGAGGCGCTGGACGCGGCGGCCGCAGGCCATATGCCCGACGCAATTACAGTGGCGTTGTTGCTGAGAACGCACCATATGGCGGTGCGAGGCGAACTGCCGGCCGACCTGGCTGCTCTGATCCTCGCATAGGGCGTTGTCGCTTGGGCTGGAGCATTTTTAAAAAAGATGCGCTATGCTCGTCGAGCGCCTGAAAGGGAGAGCCCGATGCCGAAGCACCTCGAAGTGGTGACGTCCGACACCGAAACACCGGTGTGGGTCGCCCTGCGTAACCAGGCCGAACACGCCGCCAAGGCTGAGCCGGCGCTGGCGTCGCTGCTAAATGCGGTGATCCTCAGCCATGACAACCTCGCCGACGCCCTGACCTTCCAGCTGGCGCGAAAGCTGGGCGACCAGGAAATGCGGGCGATGACGGCGCGCGAGTTCGCCGCCGACGCCTTCGAGGACGACCCGTCGATCGTCGAGGCGGCCGAGGCCGACCTCAAGGCGGTGTTCGAGCGCGATCCGGCCTGCAAGGGCTATGTCCAGCCGTTCCTTTTCTTCAAAGGCTTCTTGGCGCTACAGACGCACCGCGTGTCGCACTGGCTGTGGAACCAGGGCCGTGAGACCCTGGCCTTCTATCTGCAAAGCCGCTCCAGCGAGGTCTTCCAGGTCGACATCAATCCGGCCGCCAAGATCGGCAAGGGCGTGTTCATCGACCACGGCACCGGCATCGTCATCGGCGAGACGGCGGTGGTGGGCGATGACGTGTCGATGCTGCATGGCGTGACCCTGGGCGGCACCGGCGCCGAGCGCGGCGACCGCCACCCCAAGATCGGCAAGGGCGTGCTGCTGGGCGCCGGCGCCAAGGTGCTGGGCAATATCACCATCGGCGACTACGCCAAGGTGGCTTCGGGCTCGGTGGTGCTGCGTCCGGTGCCGGCCCACTGCACGGCGGCCGGCGTGCCCGCGCGTCTGGTCAACTGCCCGACCTGTGAAGAGCCCGCCAAGACCATGGATCACACCTTGGCTGAAGCGGTCTATTCGTCCTCGAGCTACGAGATCTGAGTGAAGCGGGTTACGCGTCACCCCGGCGGCCTGTTGCTGGCCGCAGCCATCGGTTTGGCTGCGCCCGCGCTGGCCGCTCCCGCCCCGGTGGGCGGCTACAAGGTCGTGAAGAGCTATGCGCACGACACCCGGGCGTTCACGCAGGGCCTGCTTTATCGCGACGGCTTCATCTTTGAGAGCACGGGCCTGCAAGGCCGGTCGTTCATCCGCAAGTGGAACCTGGAAACCGGCGCCATCGAGGCCGAGCGCACCATCGACTCCCGCTATTTCGGCGAAGGCATCGTCGACTGGAAGAACCGGGTCTATGCGCTCACCTGGACCGATCAGGTCGGCTTCATCTTCGACATCGACAGCTTCGAGACGCTGGGCGAGTTCAACTATCCCGGCGAGGGCTGGGCGCTGGCCCGCGACGACAAGCGGATCATGATGAGCGACGGCACCGCCTTCATCCGCTTCCTCGATCCCGAGACGCTGAAGGAAACGGGGCGCATCCAGGTCACCGATAACGGTGTCCCGGTCACCAAGCTCAATGAGCTGGAGTGGGTGAAGGGCGAACTGCTGGCCAATGTCTGGCAGACCACCCGCATCGCGCGGATCGACGTGGCGACCGGGCGGGTGAAGGGCTGGATCGAACTGGCCGGTCTCCTGCCGGAAGCCGGCGTGCGCGGGGACCGTGACGACGTTCTGAACGGCATCGCCTATGACGCCGCCGGCGATCGCCTGTTCGTCACCGGCAAGCTGTGGCCCAAGCTGTTCGAAATAAAGCTGACCGAAGCGAATTAGTCGCGGGAACCGCGTCCGGGCGATGGCGTTTAAATCACGTCCGCCCCTCTACGCCCCCCCGACCTAGTGGGCGGACCTGGGCCCCGGCTGCGTGACGCGCCGGGGCCCTATTCATATCCGCATGGCCCCGCGGCTCACCCCTGAGGCGCGCAGGCGGTCAGGGCGGGTTTCACCTTCAAAGAGATCTGTTCCGCTTCCGGCCCCTCGCGGTGCGCCAGGCCGTAGATGACGCCCGTCCAGATAGCCAGGACAGCCAGGATCTGGGGCCAGGTGATCGCGCGGCTTGCGGGGCGGGGGGCGATGGAGGGCATGGCGCGGACTATCCCCCGGTTGCGCCCTTGGCGATAACGACTTATCGGTCGGCCTTCTGTGAGGTTTCTTCACATGGCTCGACGGCAATTGCCTTCGCTGAACGCCCTGCGCGCCTTCGAGGCGTTCGGCCGCCATGGCCGGATGACCCTGGCCGCTGACGAGCTTTGCGTGACCCACGGCGCGATCAGTCGCCAGATCCGCCATCTTGAGGAGCAACTGGGCGTGACCCTCACCGAGGGGCCACGCTCGCGTCTTCGCCTGACGCAGGCGGGGCTGAAGCTGGCCCAGGCCCTGTCGCCGGCCTTCGACCAGATCGAGGCGGCCGTGCCGCGTCCGGTCGAGGCGGGGCCAAGGCCCTTGGTGGTGTCGTGCCTTCCCACCTTTGCGATGAAGTGGCTGATCCCGCGCCTGCCGCGCTTCCAGGCGGCGCATCCCGATGTGCCCGTGCGGGTGGCGGAGTCAAACGGGCCATTCGACTTCAAGGCCGACGGGATCGACCTGGCCATTCGCATGCGCTCGCCCGACACCGTCGTGACCTATGACGCCGTGGCCACGCCGTTCATGGAGCACTATCACGGGCCGGTCATGGCGCCGGAGCTGGCGACCAGCCCGATGACCCTGGAACAGGTCTTCGCCATGCCGCGCCTGTTGACACGAACCTTCGTGGAAAGCTGGTCCGACTGGGCGCGGAACTTCGAGCTTGATCACCTGCCGCCGGCGGTCAGCGAGCAGGAGTTCGACCACTATTTCTATATGATCGAGGCGGCGGCCGCCGGCCTGGGTGTCGCGATCGGTCCGTGGGCCTTCGTGCAGCGCGATCTGGCCAGCGGCCGGCTGGTCGCGCCGCTCGGCTTCGTCTCCGGGCGGGCCAGGATCGTGGCCGTCACGCCCCCCGACGGGGCCACCGATCAGGCCGTTCTGTTCCGGGATTGGCTGTTGTCGGAAGGAGCGTCCACACCTTCTCCGCCTTAAGCGGCTTGCCGTTCTCGCGGCGGGCGCTAGTTTCGCGCGGACAAGCGCCCCGGGCGCCCAGCCATCAATGAGGATTCCCCCGTGGACGCCACAACCGTCGCCAAGCTCGAAAAGCACCTGAAGCGCACCTTCGGCAACCCGCACATCCAGGTGAAGCCGCGTCCCAAGCAGAAGGACTCGGCCGAGGTCGAAGTCGCCGGCGAGTTCATCGGCGTCGTCTTCCAGGACGAGGACGAGGACGGCTCGTTCATGTTCGAAATGGCCATTCTCGGCGAAGACCTGGACTAAGCCTTTCTCGCCCGCGCCCCGTCGAGGATCGACGGGGCGCGTGGCGGTCGCGATCTTGAGTATCTGCGGCCCGGTCGGGCGTTGATCGCCGACCCTCGCCCCGCTTGAATGGGGCCATGACCTTTCACGTTCTCGATCGCCCCGTCTGTTCGACCCTGATGGGCCGCCAAAGCCATCTGGCCATCCGGCGCGGGCGCGCCTTTCGGATGCATCCCGACTATGGCCTGTTCGCGGGCCTGGAGGACGAAGGCCCTGAGGCGCTCGCCGACCTCGGCGCCCTGGTGCGCGAACACGGGACCGTGGGCCTGATCGCGCCCGACGCAACGCCGCCGGTGCCCGGAACCGAGGTGGTCTCCAACGCCGTCTGCCTGCAGATGGAGGCGGTCGAGGTTGCGCCGGCCTGGGAGGTCGACTTCGACATGCTGGACCTTGGCGACGCCGATGGGCCCGAGATGCTGGCTCTGGCGACCCTGACCAAGCCTGGGCCGTTCTTCTCGCGCACGCATCAGATGGGCGATTTCATCGGCGTGCGGCTGGACGGCGAACTGATTGCCATGGCCGGCCAGCGCATGCGCCCGGACGGCTACACCGAGGCCAGCGGCGTCTGCGTCCATCCCGACCATCGCGGTAAGGGCTACGCGGCGAGACTGCTGCGCGAGGTCACCGCCCGGATCCTGGCGCGCGGCGAGAAGGCTTTTCTGCACAGCTACACCGACAACACCACGGCGATCCGGCTCTACGAGTCGCTGGGCTATCGCGGGCGGCGGGAGCTGATGTTCACGATTCTCCGGCCTGCCGAGGCGTAGCAGCGCCCCCTCCGTCACGATGCGTATCCGCATCGTGACGCCTCCCCCGCATTGCGTGGAGGAGGAAGCCACAAACTCCTGCCCCGCTTGCGGGGGAGGTGGCTCGACGCGAAGCGGCGAGACGGAGGGGGCGCTTAGAGCCCCCTAAGCCTCCATCGCTTTCGCCCCGGCCTTGCGGGCCCAGCGGTAGAAGCCGACCACCACGATCGCGGCGGCCGCCAGCGACAGCAGCATCCCGACGTGCTCGGGGGGCGCGAAGGGCAGGGCCAGGGGCTCGCCCTTGCCGGTGGAGACGATCATCAGGGCCAAGGACACGTTGAACAGGCTTTCGCCGACGATGAAGCCCGAGGCGATCAGCACGCCCAGGCGCTTGGCCGCCTCGGCCGAGCGGTCCTTGGCCACGACCTTCTCGAACAGCCAGCCGGCCAGGGCGCCGACGACCACCGGCGCAGTGACGGAGCTTGGCAGATAGATCGCCAGCCCCACGCCCAGTGGCGGCAGGCTGAGCCGTTCCTGGCTGGTCTTGCGCAGGATCGTGTCGACCGCGACCAGCGCCAGGCCGATCAGCGCGCCATAGCCCAACAGGCCCCAGTCGAGATTTCCGCCCAGCACGCCCTTGGCTAGGGTCGAGATCAGGGTGGCCTGCGGCGCGGCCAGCGGCTCGTCGGCGATGGCTTGAAGATTCGGCGCCCCGGCGAAGCCGTTCGAGCGGTTCAGGAGCTCCAGCACGAACGGAATGACCACCGAGCCGGACAGCACGCCAATGATCAGGCCGACCTGTTGCTTCCACGGGGTGGCGTCGACCAGCTGGCCGGTCTTAAGGTCCTGCAGGTTGTCGTTGGCGACCACGGCCACGGCCAGGACGCAGGTGGTGACATAGAGGGCGAAGGCGATCAGGGCCTTGGTCACGTCAGGACCGATGACGCCGCGACCGACCATGCCGACCATCAGCGAAGCGCCCAGCACGCTCAGGATGGCGATGCCGGAGACGGGGCTGTTGGACGAGCCGATCAGGCCGGCCATGTAGCCGCAGACCGCGGCGGCCAGGAGGCCGGCGAAGACGAGGTAGCCGATGCCGATGGCCACCAGCGGCGTCGTCAGCTGGGCGATCGGACCGCCCGTCAGGAAGTGCGCCAGGAACCAGCCGGCGGGCGCCAGCAGCAGCACCGACACCAAGCCGACGATGCCGATCGGAATGTCCTGCTCGACGCGGGGCAGGGTCGCGCCGCCGGCCTTGCGGGCCTTGGCGGCGTCCAGCGCCGACTTCAGGCCTGAGGTGATCGGGCCGACCAGCTTGGCCAGGGTCCAGATGGCGGCCGCGCCGATGACGCCCGCGCCCAGGAAGCGGACCTGGGTTTTCCAGACGGTGAGGGCGTGGGTGGCGGCGTCGGCCTCGGGCATCGGCGTGGCGACGGTCAGGATCGGGACCAGGATGGCCCAGGCGATGAACAGGCCCGCGAACATGGCGACGCCGACGGTGACACCCATCAGGTGGCCCGCGCCCATCAGGGCCAGCGAGCTGGAGGCGCCGATCCCGGTCGCGCCCGAAGCCGCGCCGAGCTTGAACTTGAAGTAGCCGGCGATCTCGGCCGCGAACAACTTGGCCGCGCCCAGGGCGCCGAACAGGGCCGAGGCGATCGCGCCCCAGCTGACGGCGACCAGACCCGCCTTGCCCTCGGCCGCGCCCTCGCGCGAGCCTGTGCCGACCTTCAGCACCTCGGCGGCGGCGACGCCTTCGGGGTAGGGCAGGTTGGAGTTGGTCACCAGGGCTCGGCGCAGCGGGATCGTGTACATCACGCCCAGAATGCCGCCGACCGCGCAGGCGCCGAAGGTCGGCAGGAACGGCACATTGGCCCACCAACCGATCATCAGCAGGCCCGGCAGCACAAAGATCACCGACGACAGCGTCCCGGCTGCGGACGCAATCGTCTGGACGATGTTGTTTTCCTGGATGGTCGAGGTCTTGAACGCCCGCAGCAGGGCCATCGAGATGACGGCGGCGGGGATCGAGGTGGCGAAGGTCAGGCCGACCTTGAGGCCCAGATAGACCTGGGCGGCGGTGAAGACCAGCGTGATCAAAATACCGAGGAGGACCCCGCGAAGGGTGAGTTCCGTACGCGGCGCGGTCGTGTCGGCCATGAACATGTCCAAGCAAAGATTAAGGCGGCCGGACCTTGCACGCCCGACCGCCTCAAACTCAAGCCTTCAGTTTCGTAGGCTGTTATAAAATTACAGAACGCCCAGCATCTCCGCGACCAGCGGATGGCGGACGATGTCGCGGTCGGCGAGGCGGACCACGGCGATGTTGGGGACGGCGTCGAACTTGGCCGCCACGTCCGCCAGGCCCGAAATGCCGGGCAGCAGGTCGGACTGGTTGGGATCGCCGGTCACCACCATGGTCGAGTGCCAGCCCAGCCGCGTCAGCAGCATCTTTAGCTGCATGTAGGTGCAGTTCTGGGCCTCGTCGATCACCACGAAGGCGTTGTTCAGGGTGCGGCCGCGCATGAAGCCGACCGGCGCGATCTCGATGGCGCCTTCGGCCATCAGAGCCCGCATCCGCTTGACCGACAGGCGATCGGTCAGGGCGTCGTAGAGCGGGCGCAGATAGGGGGCCAGCTTGTCCTCCATGTCGCCCGGCAGGTAGCCGATCGACTCGCCGGCTTCGACGGCGGGGCGCGAAAGCACGATGCGGCTGACACGGCCCGCCTCCAGCGCCTCGACCGCCTTGGAGATGGCGATATAGGTCTTGCCGGTGCCGGCCGGGCCCAGGGCCATGACGAGGTTCTTCTCGTCGATGGCTTCCATCAGCTGCGCCTGGCCCGGCGATTTGGGTTTTATGGTCTTTAGGTAGCTTTGGTCCCGACTCTCGCCCCTGGCGCCCCCCTCATCGGATAGGGGTGACCAGCCACCGCGATGATCGACCGGCAGGCGACGCACCTTGGCGTCGTCATACTGGCCGATCTCTTGCGCGCCTTCGCGCGCCATCCGCTTCAGGGCTCGCTTGGTCATCAAAGCCTCCATTCAGACAAGAAAAAAGGACGAGCCCGTGAGGCGTCGTCCTTGGCGGTGAGCTGGGTTTTCACGAAGTCGCGTGCGCGGCGGGGCGGCTCGGGAGCGCTTCCCATGGGGGAAGTCCCAGGAGACGGTGCTGTACGCCGAAACGCCAAGAGCCACACCTCGTCTTCGTCAGCGGGCGGGCGCAGGGGGCTTGCCCCTAGGCCCGGTACGAAAGGAAAATGATTCCCGCTTGAGGAATGTTCCCTCTCGAATCGCCTGACTACAATGGCTCATCATGGTTTCCGGGTCGTTAACTTGGAAATTGCGTGCAAGAAAACGAGGTGTACGGATGACTGTCTATTCCTTGGGCGCCACGACGCCGACGCTTCCCGCGCAAGGCGAATACTGGGTCGCGCCAACGGCGAGCGTCATGGGGAATGTGATTCTCAAGAAGAACGCCAGTATTTGGTGGGGCGCGGTCGCGCGCGGAGACAACGATCCCATTACGATCGGCGAGAACAGCAACGTCCAGGACGGCTCGGTTCTCCACACTGATCTTGGCGCGCCGCTGACCATCGGCGCCAACGTGACCATCGGTCACATGGTGATGCTTCACGGCTGCACGATCGGCGACGGTTCGCTGATCGGCATCGGCTCGATCGTCCTGAACGGCGCGAAGATCGGAAAGAACTGCCTGATCGGCGCCGGCGCCCTGATCACCGAAGGCAAGGAGATCCCGGACAATTCGATGGTCATGGGCGCGCCGGGCAAGGTTGTGCGCGAGATCGGCGAGCAGCACGCCATGATCCTGCAGGCCTCGGCTTTGCACTATGTCGAGAACTGGAAGCGCTACGCCCGCGATCTGCGGTTGGTGGAGGCGTAGGGCGGTAGTTCGCCGGGACCTGGAAGGCTCGGCTTTGGCGATCTGAGCGACCGCTTGTCGGCTAGCAGCCTTGAAAGAGCTTGGGCCCACTGCGGGCGTCGACCTGCGCACGGGAGGTCAGCTTGGAACTCGATCACATTTTCGTCTTCTGCAAGCCCGATAGCAGCTACGGACAATGGCTGAAGTCTTTTGGACTCGTAGACACACATCGCCGCCAGCACCCTGGGCAGGGCACCGAGAACATCTGCTTCTGCTTTGAGAATGCTTTTATCGAGCTCCTCTGGGTGAACGACGAGGGTGAGACCCGAAGTCCATTGATCGCCAGGACGGGGCTCTACGAGCGCTCCCGGCACCGCGACCTTGGGGCCTGTCCGTTCGGCATTGCTTGGCGAGGGAGCGGCCAGATTCCGACATGGCCGTATCGCCCTCCCTACATGCCGCCCCAAGTGGCGATCGACGTCGCCACAGACGGCGATGACCCAACGCAGCCGATGATGTTCAGATCGCCGGGCGATAGCGCGCCAAGCGCCTGGCCGACCGAGCGACGCGGAAATCTGCAAAGCGATGCCGGGTTTCAGTCTGTTCGCCTGCAACGGCTGGCGATGCCCTCAGACAAATCGCCAAGCCCTGCGCTGCAAACCTTAGCGAGCAACCTCGGTTTTGATCTCTGCAACGCCGGTTCGTCTTATCGGATGGATCTCAGACTTGATCGCCGTATGGGAGAAGCGCCGATCACTTTGTCTCTGCATGATGGGCTAGAAGGCGACGATCGGCGCGTCTGATCGGCCCTCCGCGACAATCTCGGCACGGACAACAGCGAGCCATTCGCCGAATAGGGCGGTGGTTGGAGCATCCTGGCGTTTCGTCGGGAGGGTCGGGGTTTGGGGGGAGGCTGGCGCCTGCTTTCGACCCTGGGCGGACGTCGTGCAGAAACCCTCTCTCTTAGAGAGAGGGAGGGGCCCAAGCGAAGCTTGGGAGGGTGAGTGGTTACGCAGTCAGCCGGCGTGCCGGCACATAGATCGGCACAGCGTCAGAATCGTCTACGGGCTTCGCCTACCCACTCACCCTCCCACGCCTGCGGCGCGGGCCCCTCCCTCTCTCCATGAGAGAGGGATTCCTTATGGCCGCTCTCCACCCCAAACAGACCTTCACAACGCCCGCTGCCAAGCTTGCGGCACGCGCGCCGTCGGGAGCGCCGCCCGCCGTTCTGGGGGGATGCAAGGCGACGCTCCCGCTTCTCGCGCAGGGCACAGGCGCGCGAGAAGTGCCTGCCGCAATCGTGGCTGCGGCAAGACGATGCGGGCGAGTGGCGCCGCATTTCGTGTCTAGGTAGCATATGCCGTGTTCTTGCGCGCGGGAAGGCGGAAAGTCGTCTCGTCAGGCTCGCGCGTTCAGCGGGCGCCTTGCGCGCGGCGCAAACCCAGACCAATCTCTGCCTTAACAATGATAACCTTCGAGGGAGGGCGTCGGGGCCATGGCCAGCGAGCGCTTTGATTACATCGTCATCGGGGCGGGGTCCGCCGGTTGCGTCCTGGCCGCGCGGCTGACCGAGGATCCGAACATCAAGGTCCTGCTGCTGGAGGCCGGCGGCAAGAACAAGTCCATCCTGGTCAAGATGCCGGCGGGCGTTGGCCAGCTGATCAAGGACAAGGGCGAGCAGAACTGGGGCTTCTGGACGGAAGCCGAGCCGCACCTCGACAACCGTAAGCTCTGGTGGCCGCGCGGCAAGGGCCTGGGCGGCAGCTCGGCCATCAACGGCATGATCTATATCCGCGGCCATGCGCGCGACTATGACCAGTGGCGCCAGATGGGCCTGACCGGCTGGTCCTATTCGGAGGTCTTGCCCTACTTCAAGCGCTCGGAGACCCACCACGCCGGCGGCGACGCCTATCACGGTGGTTCGGGACCGCTGCATGTGTCGAAGGGCGAGTCTGACAGCCCGTTCTACACCACCCTGGTCGAGGCCGGCCGTCAGGCGGGGCACAAGACCACCAAGGACTTCAACGGCTACCAGCAGGAAGGCTTTGGGCCCTACGACCTGACCATCCGTGACGGCCAGCGCTGGAGCGCGGCCATGGCCTATCTCAACCAGGCCCTGTCGCGCCCGAACCTGACCTGCGTCACCGAGGCCCGCACCACGCGGATCATCCTGGAAAAGCGCCGGGCCGTCGGCGTGGAGTACGTGGTCGGCAAGTCCCGCGAGAAGCAGGTCGCCTATGCCGACGCCGAGGTGCTGCTGAGCGCGGGCGCGGTGCAGTCGCCGCAGATCCTGCAACTGTCGGGCATCGGCGCGGCGGACGACCTGACGCCACACGGCATCGCGGTGGCGCACGAGTCCAAGGGCGTCGGCGCCAATCTGCAGGACCACCTGGACGTCTGCGTCTCCTGGACCGCCAAGAACCTCAAGACCGCCTATTCGGCCAACAAGGGGCTGAACAAGCTGGGCGTGGGCATGAACTACATGTTCTTCGGCAAGGGGCTGGGCCGGCAGCAGTTCCTGGAAAGCGGCGCCTTCCTGAAGTCGCGCCCCGACCTCGACCGCCCCGACCTGCAGATTCACGGCGTGCTGGCGATCATGCAGGACCACGGCAAGGTCGTGGTCGAGAAGGACGGCTTTACGCTGCACGTCTGCCAGCTGCGTCCGGAAAGCCGGGGCAAGGTTGGTTTGCGCTCGGCCGATGCGTTCGACGATCCGACCATCCTGGGCAACTATCTGGCCACCGAGGAGGATCGCCGCGCCATCCGCGAGGGGGTGCGTATCGCCCGCGAGACCGTGGCCCAGGCCGCTTTCGATCCCTATCGCGACGCCGAGTACGCCCCGGGCGCGGACGTTAAGTCGGACGCTGATCTCGACGCCTGGATCCGTTCCAAGGCCGAGACGATCTACCACCCCGTCGGCACCTGCCGCATGGGCGTGGCCGGCGACCCGATGGCGGTGGTCGATGACCAGCTCCGCGTCCAGGGCGTGCAGGGTCTGCGCGTGATCGACGCCTCGGTGATGCCCACCCTGATCGGCGGCAACACCAACGCCCCGACCATCATGATCGCCGAACGCGCCGCCGACCTGATCCGCGGCAAGACGCTGGCTGCGCCGATGGACGTGCCCGTGTTCGAGGACGGCCGCGCGGTGGCGGCCGAGTAGAGGGACCTTCATGCGACATCGCCCGCTGGGCCGTTCGGGCCTGTCGACCGCGCCGCTGATCTTTGGCGGTAACGTCTTCGGCTGGACCGCCGATGAGGCGATGTCGCATCGATTACTCGACGCCTTCGTCGACGGCGGCTTCAACGCCGTCGACACGGCGGATGTCTATTCCGCCTGGGTTCCTGGCCATACGGGCGGGGAGTCCGAGGCGGTCATCGGTCGTTGGCTCAAGGCTTCCGGCAAGCGCGACAGCGTGCTGGTCCTGACCAAGGTGGCGATGTGGCCCAAGCGGCCCGGCCTCTCGGCGGCCAACATCGAAGCGGCCGTCGAGGAGTCTCTGCGCCGTCTCCAGACTGACTATATCGATCTCTATCAGTCCCATCAGGATGACGCCGAGACGCCGCAGGACGAGACGCTTGAGGCCTTTGATCGGCTTGTGAAGGCAGGCAAGGTGCGGGCGGTGGGCGCGTCGAACTTTTCCCCGGCGCGCTTGAAGGCGAGCTTGGACGTTTCCACGGCGAGCGGACTGGCGCGCTACGAGACGATCCAGCCAAAGTTCAATCTCATGGACCGCGACCAGGTCGAAGGCACCCTGGCTGAGCTGGCCAACGCCGAGGGGCTTGGGATCATCCCCTACTACGGCCTGGCCGCCGGGTTCTTGACCGGGAAGTACCGCAGCGAGGGCGACCTGGAGGGGCGGGCGAGAGGCCGGACCATCCTGCGCGACTACTGGAACGACAAGGGGCGGACGGTGCTAGCGGCGCTGGATGCGGCGGCCGAAGCGGTTGGCGCGTCACAGGCTCAGGTCGCTCTGGCCTGGATCATGGCTCATCCGGCGATCACCGCGCCGATCGCCAGCGCGACGACGGTCGAACAACTCGACGAGCTGATGGGCGCGGCCCTGCTGGAATTGCCAGGTGAGGTATGGAAGCGGCTGGATGAGGCAGGGCGCGCATAGCGTGTCATCCCGGCCGCAGCGAAGCGGAGAGCCGGGACCGCCGGACGTTCTGACGGATGCCGTGATCCCGGATCGGCGCGCTAAGCGCTTGTCCGGGATGACAGCGTTTAGGCGATCCGGCGACCGTCCAGGGTGGCCAGGCGCAGGCGCGGCATGTCCTGGTTGCCCTCGCCCAGCGGCTTGATCTCGCGAAGGCCCAGCTCATAGGCGGGACGGCCCATCAGGCGGGCCGTCATCGCGATCGGCTGATACAGGCCCAGGAACCGGTCGGTCTCACCGCTGGCGCCTTGCAGCGGGGCGAACAGCACCTCCATCCCGACCGACGGCACGCCGTGCGCGCGAATATCGGCGGTGACCACCACGGGCGTGCGCCGCTTGCGGGCTACGTCCAGGGCGCTCTTCAGCTCGAGGCGATGGGCCAGGGCCCATAGCGACAGGGCGTCGTGGCCGCGCAGGTCGCGCGCGTGGAGGTCCGACACAAAGCCGCCGGCCAGGCGGAAAGGCAGCTTGCCGCCCTCACGGCCCAGCACGAACACCTGGGGCAAAAGCTCCAGGAATTCACCGGGATCGATGTCGGCGCGGCGGGGCAGGGCGGCCTCGCCCTTCTTGGCGCGCCAATAGTCTATCAACCGTTCCGTGCTTGGATGGAACATCGTCGTCCCCTGGCGGGTCCTTGCGCGGCTGTTTTTGACCGCACGGGGCTTGCTGGGAGAACCGGGCCAAGGGCTCGACCGTCCCATTCTGGAGCAAATCCAGGCAAGGCGGCCGCCTGGGCCCGATTCTTGCTTAACCGTAAGCGGAACGACCCGAGGTGAAGGGAAACGCCGGATGAAGGCGCCGAAACTGAACACGCGCGCATGGACGATCGCCCTGGGGGCGATGCTGGGCGGCTTGCTGTTGGGAGGCGCGGCCTATGCCGCCGGCTGCACCAACGCCTGTCCGCCGCCGCCGCCGACGTGTTGCAAGCCGCCGCCGCCGCCGCCCAAGCCGCCCGCGCCGCCGACCGGCTGCTGCGGCGGTGGTCATAACGTCAATATTCCCGGCGTGAACGTGAACATCGGCTCGACCGTGATCGTCAACGCCACCACCAACGCCACGGCCATCGCCAATTCGGGCGCGACGTCCGGCGCGTCAGCGGGCGCTGGCGGGACCGCCGGCGGCGTCGTCAACTATTATGGCGGCGGCGGGCATGGCGGCTACTATTCGGGGCCGATGGCCACGGGCTACATCCAGGGCCTGAACGTCGAGGGCGCCGAGGTCCGTCGTCGTCAGGCCTATGAGGCGACCCGCACGCGCACCCGTCGCGTGATCGTTCGCGCCGTCTGCCTGGACGATCGCGACGTGCCGCACGCGGCCTCGCAGGTCACGCCCGATCGCGACATCGACGACGCCTATGACGGTGAGCTCTATCGCTGCATCGCCGGCGCCCGGCTGCAGTACGTGATCGCCGAGTACGGCGGCCAGATCGACATTTCGACCGGCGCGCCGGGGCAGACCTTCCTCTGCCGCAAGGGCGAGGCGCTGTACTACGCGCGCGGCGCAGGCGCGGGGCAGGCCACGGTCTCGTGCCGTCCGCAGCTGCCGGCGCGCGACTGCAACGAACGCTCGCTGCTGCGCCGCTTTGGCGCGGGCGTGAAGATCCTGAGCATGCTGACCACCGAGACCTACACCGCCTATCGCGAGGAGACGGTGCAGGAGCGCCAGACGCTCTCGACAAGCTTCAGCCTGGATGGCGGCGTCGGCGGCGTCGTCTACTAGCCGCAGACGGTCCCTGAAAATGCAAAGGCCCCGGTGAGAACCGGGGCCTTTTTTGTGCGCCTCTACTTCGCCGGCGCCGCAGCGTCTGGCTTCACCAGCAACAGCCAGGACTTCTCGTCGGCGAGATAGGTCTGCGCCGCCTTCTGAACATCGGCCGGGGTCACACGCGACAGGCCGGCGACCACCGAACGGGTGGCGTCCAGCAGGCGCGGATCGGTCTGGGCGCCCGATAGCGCGCCGACCCAGTACTCGTTGGTCACGCGCGCCTTTTCGATCGCGTCGATCCGCGGCTTCTTGGCGCGTTCGAGCTCGTCAGCGCTGACCGGCTTGTCGCGCAGGTCTGCCGCGATCTTGCGGATCGAGGCCACGACACCGTCCAGCTTCTCGGGAGGCACCTCCAGGCTCACGGCCAGATAACCCCAGTTCTTGAAGACCGCACTGGCCGTCGCCGAGGCGTTGGGCGAGTAGGTCGCGCCCTGTTTCTCGCGCAGTTCGTCGGTCAGGCGTAGCTGCATGACCTGACCCAGCACCGAGACGTCACGCGACCTTTGCAGGTTCGAGAACAGGTCGTCGGTCCGCCAGGTCATGAACAAGGCCGCCTGATCGGGGCGTCCCTTGTGCGTGCGAACGACAGGCTGGCTCGACGGCGCGGGGAAGGGGGCCTTTTCGGCGCCGGGCAGCGGCGGATCGCCGGGGCGCGCGGGCAGGGCGCCGAAGGTGTCGGCGACCGCAGCGATCGCCTTGTCCACCGTGGTGTCGCCGACGATGACGACTTCCAGGTCGCCCTTGGCCAGCGGATTGGCGACGGCGGCCTTGAGGTCGTCCAGCGAGGCGGCGGCGATCTGTTCGCGCGACGGGAAGGTCCAGCGCTGGTCGCCACCGTGCATCAGGCCGCCCAGGTCACGGCCCAGGACGCCCCCGGTCGTGCTCTGCAGCTGGTCGTGCAGGGTGCCATAGCTGGTCTTGATGCGATTGAACGCCTCGGGACGCCAGCCCGGCTCGCTGGCGAACGCCGCCAGCACCTGCAGTTCGGTGGACAGGTCCTCAGGCCGGGTGCGGCCGTTCAGGGTGAAGGCGTCGTCCTCGACCCCCAACTGCGCGTTCCAGATCTTGCCGGTGAGCACGCGTTCCATGTCCTGGGCGGTGATCTGCTTGAGGCCGCCCTCGATGAAGGCCGAGCCGGACCACAGCGGGCTTTGCTTGTCCGACGGCATGTCGAGCAGGCCGTGACCCGCGCGCACCTTCACCACGACTTGGTCGTTGCGGAACTTGGTCGGCTTGACCGTCAGGCGCACGCCGTTTTCGAAGCGCACGAAGACCGCGTCGAGATCGGCCACGTCCTTCTGCTCGGTGACCTTGCCGGTCGGGCCGAAGCTGGAATAGGGCCACACCGTCACGCCCGGCGCGGCGGGCGGGGTCACGGGCTGGGCCTTGACCTCCTCATAGGCCTTCAGGATGGTCGCCTCGCCGCCCTCGACGGCGGTCGGCGCGGCCAGCAGCAGCAGCGGACCCGAACCCACGAAGGCGCTCTTGAGCACCGCGTTGACGCGTTCCGCCGTCAGCCCCTTCACCATGATGTCGAAGGCAGCGAGGTTCTGGCTGGGCGAGGTGACGACCTCGCCGTCGCCCAGCGTGCCGACCAGTTGGTTGGCCAGAGCGGGGGTGCGCTGCGTGGCCTCGCCCGCTGCAGCCGCGACCAGGGCCGCGCGCGTGGACGCGATCTCGCGGTCCAGCTCATCCTGACGCACGCCAAACTGGATGGCGCGGCGCTGCTCGGCGTCGAGCGCGGTGAGGGCTTCGCGCCAACGGCCGGGCTGGGCCGTGGCGCCGAAGGTGGTGACGCGGACCGTGCCGTACTGATCGCCCTTGAACGCGCCGCCGGCGATGAACGGCGGCTCAGCGGAGCGGCCAAGCGCCTGCATGCGCCGGTTCACGACGGCGAAGGCCAGGTTCTCCAGCACGTCGCGCTCGTCGACGGCCTTGGTCTCGAGCAGGCCGTCGGGCTTGCGGGTCCAGGTCATCTGCACCGACCAGGGCGCGCCCGCCTCGACGATCATCTTGGCGGTCGGACCGCGCTTGGCCACTGGACCGACGTCGGGATCCTTGCCGTTGGGACCCTTGCCGACCCAGTCGCCGAACTTGCCCTTGATCTTGGCTTCCATGGCGTCGACGTCGAAGTCGCCCACGGCGACCAGCACGGCGCGCTCGGGACGGTAATAGGCTTCGTAGAAGTCGCGGATCCGCTGGGCGGGAGCGGTCTTGAGGACCTCGGTCTTGCCGATCGGAATGCGCTTGGGCGTCAGCTGGCCTTCCATCTGGGCGGACAGGGTCTTGATGGCCACGCGATAGCCGGGCGTGTCGCGGGTGCGTTCCTCGGACAGCACGACGCCGCGCTCGCGATCAACGGCCTCCGGCGCGATGGTCAGTTCGCCGGCGGCTTCGCGCAGCAACATCAAAGAGGTGTCGACGGTGCCGTCGTCGGTCTTGGGCAGATCCAGCTGATAGATGGTCTCGTCAAAACCGGTCGAGGCGTTGGTGTCGGCGCCGAACGCCAGGCCGTGCCGCTCCAGGATCTTGATCATCTCGCCTTCGGGCACATTCTTGGAGCCGTTGAAGGCCATGTGCTCGAGGAAGTGGGCCAGGCCTTGCTGGTCGTCGGCCTCCATCAGCGACCCGGCGTCGAACCAGAGGCGCAGCGCGGCCTGACCGGGCGGGGTGGCGTTCTTGCGCAGGGCGTAGCGCATGCCGTTGGGCAGAACCCCGAAGCGCCAAGCCGGATCGGGCGCCACATCCGAGAGTTCCTGAGCCCACTGGCCCGGCTTCAGATCGGTGACCTTGGGGCCCGCCAGCGCAGGAAGTTCCGGGATCTTGGGCGCTGACGCTTCGCCCCCATCCCTCTTCAACAGCGGGATGGAGGGCTTGGGGAGCTGGGAGCAGGCGGCGACCGAGAGGCCGGCAGCGGCGACAATCGCCAGGCGCGAAGCGCTGATCATCGAGAATCCAAGGCAGGAGAGAACAAGGCGATCACCTTGGCTGTCCCGCATGGCGCACGCAAGGCGCGAGGTGGGCGGCTTTGCGCCCGGTCTGACCTTAGGCGGCGGCGACGTCGCCGGTCTGACGACGCAGACGCCAGAACCGGATCGTGCGCAGGGCCGAATCTCGCGGCAGGTTGGCGTAGAGCTCGCCATAGGCCTTGGCCCGCATCATGACGTCGTCGGTCTGCTCGAGGATCAGCAGGGCGAAGGTCAGGAACAGGGACCGGTCGAAGTCGGCCGCCTTGCAGATGACCGCCAGGGCGTCCATCTCGCGTCGCTCGAGGATCTTGCGAGCGGTGTGGAAGTCCACCTGGGCCATGTCCGCCAGAGCGACGAGGAAGAGCGTCGTCTTCTTGCTTCGAAGGGTGTTGGCGAGAATTTGCGGCGAGATCTGCGCCTTGGCGCGCAGCGCCCGGAACTCGCGTTCGGCCTCGGCGTGGTCGGGCGGCAGGGCGCCGTCCTGCTCGGCGACCCGCTTGCGGCCGGCGGCCAGAGCAGCCTCCAGCGTCGCGGGGTCCATGCCGGCGTTCTTTGCCATGATCCGGTCCCGCAGGCGGGCCTCGACCATGAAGTACATCTCGTTCAGCAGGTCGACGGGCAGGCTTTGCCGGTCGATCACCGCCTCGTGGAGCGCAGGGTTGGCCGCCGCGCGATCAACGACGGTCTCGTGCGCCTCGCGCGAGAGGACCGCGCCCTCGTTGCGGAGCAGGACGCCCAGCGTCTGGTCGTCGCCGCGCGCGACAATGGCGTCGGAGACCACGCTGGAAACGCTGCTGCGCTGGGAGATCGCTCGCAGGTGATCCTGGCCCTGGGTGCGGGCGACGTGCAGCAGGTCGTCGTCGGTCAGGACCCCGGAACTGCGCAGGATCGGCGCGGCCACGGTGATGGAGTCCGCCGCCAGCGTACGCGACAGCCCAGCCGGCGGTGTCGCCGTTTCACTGAGCCGGATCGCCAGCTCGGCCTTGACGGCCTCTTCCATGTCGCCGGCCAACTGGCTGAGAACGTCGTCGAAGAGGCTCATCTCGACGCTGTTGTGGCCTTCGCCCTGGAAGAACAGATCGGTCACGCCGCGCAGCAGTTCGCGACGCTTGGCGCTTGAGGGCTCGTTGGCCAGGGCGATGAGGTCGTGAATTCGCGACTGCATTACCGATCGCTGTCCTTCTCGGCGCGGCCGGACCACTCGCCACCGTCCTGGACGCTCGGCGTGGGCTCATCCTCGGTCGCGGCAGGAGGCGGCGCGATCAGGACCATGCGCGAGGGGCCTGCGGCGGGGATAGGGTCGGGCGACATGCCGAACTGACGGCCGACCGAGTAGGTGCGAGCGCCCACCTGGCCCGGCTGAAGCTGGGGGGCGGCCAGGTTTTGCGGCGTTGGCGCGCTGTAGGCCTGCGGCGTTGGCGCGTCATAGATGCTTTGCGGCAACCGGGAGGTCGGCGCAGGCGCCTGGGGCGTGAAGCTGGCCGGGACCGGCGCAGCGGCCTGAGGGGGCGGGGCTTGAGTGCGCGGGGCTTGGCTATACGAGGCTGGGGTCTGCGACGGCTCGCGCGCCCACCAGGGTTGCTGAGCGGTCGTTTCGGCCGGCGTCGCTACGGCGTCACGCTTGCCGGTCCAACCCAGGGTTCGCGCGCCATAGGCCGCGCCGTTATAGAGCGGCGCGCGGCTGTCCAGCGCGGCAGGGGCCCGCGCGGGCGCTGGGCCGTATCGAGTCTCACGCGCGCCTTCGGCCTGCGCGGCGGACGCGCTGGCCAGGGCGACGATGAGAGCAACGAGGCGCATGACGCGATCCAGCGGAAGTCTTGTCAGCCGCCCATTCTAGGTCGCGCGCTTTAATCTTGGCCTAACGTCCGCGCCAAAAGTGGAGGAGGCGACGTTCCAGCGCTTCCATCACCGCGTGCAGGATCACGCCCAGCAGGGCCAGGGTGAAAAGCGCCGCGAAAACCTTGGCGGTCTGCAGGCGGTTGTAGGACTCCAGGATGCGCCAGGCGAGCCCCTGCGCTCCGCCCGTGCCCGCCACGAACTCGGCGACGACGGCGCCGATTACGGCCAGGCCCGCCGCGACCTTGTGCCCCTCCAGCAGCGCCGGAACAGCCGAGGGCAGGCGCAGGCGCGTCAGGCGCTGCAGCGGCGTGGCCCCATAGAGATCGAACAGGCGCGCCAGATCCGGATCGACGGACTTCAGACCGCTCAAGGCGCCGGAGAAGATCGGAAAAAAGGCCACGACGGCCGCCAGGCCGATCACGGCGCGCTCGGGGTGGTCGATACCGGCCCAGATCGTCACCAGCGGCGCGATGGCGACCAGAGGGGTGACCTGCAAGGTCACCGCGATCGGGCGGACAGCGTCCTCCAGCAGGCTGTTCAGGCTGACGAACAGCGCGAGGCCGCAGGCGATCACGCTGGCGATGACCAGCGCCAGCAGGGCCGTCGACAGCGTCGCCCAGGCCGAGCCCAGCAGCAGCGGCCAGGACTCGGTGAAGGCCCGCCAGACGGCGCTGGGCGGGGGAAGCAGATAGGCGGGGACCGCCAAGGCCTTGCAGGCGAACTCCCATCCGGCCAGCAGGGCGGTGATCAGGATCAGCGGCGCGAGGATGCGGGTCATGCCGCGCGCTCCGACGCGGCCGCCAGCAGATCCGACACGGCCTCGGCGGCGGCGCGGAAAGCCTGGGTGGTCCGGAAGCCAGGGGGGCGCCGCAGCGGCGCGTCGATCGTCACCTCACCGGCGATGCGACCAGGACCCGGCGTCATCACCACCACGCGCCGGGCCATATAGACGGCCTCCTCGACACTGTGGGTGACGAACACCATGGCCGGCGCGCTCTCGGCGGCCAGGGCCAGCACGTCGTCGGCCAGCGCGCGGCGGGTGATCTCGTCCAGGGCCGCGAAGGGTTCGTCCAGCAGCAGCAGTCGAGGCCGCGTCACCAGCGCCCGCGCCAGGGAGGCCCGCATGGCCATGCCGCCGGAAAGCTGGCTGGGTCGCGCGTGCAGGGCGGCGCCCAGCCCGACCTTCGACAGCGCCTCGTCAGCGGCCGCCAGGGCGGCGGGCTTGGCGACACCGGCCAAGACCAGCGGCAGCGCGACATTGTCCCGCGCCGAGAGCCAGGGCGCCAGGGTCGGCGCCTGGAAGACCACCGAGGTCTCGCCCTTGCCCGCCAGGCGCGTCACCTGGCCGCGCGATGGTTGTTCCAGGCCCGCCAGGAGCCGGAGCGCCGTCGATTTTCCACAACCGGAGGGGCCCACCAGCGCGACGATCTCGCCCGGAGCCAGGGCCAGGTCGAAGGGACCGAGCGCGCGACCTCGGGCGTAGTCGACCTCGACGGCAGAGAGGCTGGCGACAGGGGCGCTCATTGGCCCTTGGGCAGGAACTGCAGGGTGTAGGCCTTCTTGTAGTCCATGTCCGCAGGGTAGACGCCCTGCTCGGAGGCGACCTTGAAGAACTCGGCCCAGCGCGCGTCGGTCATCTGGCCCACATCGCCCTTGCCGCCGTTGGCGCTGACGATGCCGTAGGCGCGCATTTTCTCGCGCGCCTGGTCGAGGACGTCCTGGGTCATCTCCGGATTGTCCTTCAGGATCGCCGCGTCGCCGGGCTTGGGATCGCCATACAGATACGAGGTCCAGCCCGCGGCGGTGGCCTCGACGAAGGCCTGCACGGCGGCCGGGTTCTTGGCGATCAGGCTGTCGGGAACCAAAGCGAACGAGGCGTAGGCGGGGTAGCCGCTGTCGGCCAGCAGGAACACCGCCGGCTTGATCTTGCCTTCCTTTTCAATGAGGTACGGCTCGCTGGTGGCGTAGCCCTGCTGCACGACGCGCTTGTCGGCCAGGAACGGCGCGGACGAGTAGTTGTACTTGCGCACCTGATCGTCGGTGAAGCCGTACTTGGCCTTCAGCCAGACCCAGAAGGCGGTGACCGAGGCGTCCGACAGCAGGATCGGCCGGCCCTTCATGTCGGCGATGCCGTTGATGCCCTGGCCTTGGTGGGCGATCAGGACCTGAGGGTCCTTCTGCATGAACGCCGCCACGGCTTTGACCGGCGCGTTTTCCTTGGCCAGGTTCATGATGATGAAGCTGTTGGAGCCGACGCCCACATCGACCGCGCCGGTGGCCAGCAACTGGGGCACGTTCACGGCCGGGCCGCCCTGGATGAGGGTGACGTCGAGTCCGCGCTTCTTGTACTCGCCGGTCGCCAACGCCTGGTAGTAGCCGCCCAGTTCAGCCTGAGCGCGCCAGTCAGTGGCCAGCTTGATGCGGGTCTGGCCGTCGGCCGGCGCGGCTTCCTTCTTGGCGGGCGAGCAGGCGGCCAGAAGGGCCATCAGGCCCAGGGCGGCGAAGGCGCGGCGCTGCATCGAGGACGTCTCCCATTATCCTCGGCCAAGTTAGGGGCGTCCGCGGGGAGTTCCAAGCCACAACCCAAACCCCGGGCGCTTCTGAACGCGCCAGATCCGCTAGACGGCCGCTTCGGCGTCGGGTTGCGGGTGTAACCAACGCTCGATCTTGGCGTAGAGCACCTCGCGCTGGATGGGCTTGGCGATGTGATCGACCATGCCGGCGGCGTAGCAGCGCTCGACCTGACGGGGCAGGGCGTCGGCGCTCATGGCGATGATCGGCGCCTTGCCGGTGGGCGTGCGCAAGGCCTTGATCGCCCGCGTCGCCTGCAGTCCGTCCATCAACGGCATGTGAATGTCCATCAGGATCAGGTCGTAGGCGGCGGCTTCCGCCTTCTCCACGGCCTGCTTGCCGTTCTCCGCCAGATCGACCTCGTATCCGACCAGCGCAAGGAGCGCGGAGGCGATCTCGAGATTGATGGGATGGTCGTCCACGATCAGGATTCTCGCTGCGCCGGGCGCGGCAGGCTTCGCCGGCTCGGGCGCCGGGGCCGGCTCGGCGACGGGCGCGCTGAGCTCCACCCAGAAGCACGACCCCCGTCCGGGCACACTGTCGACCCCGATCTTGCCGCCCATGACATCGACCAGCGCCTTGGCGATCGCCAGCCCAAGGCCTGCGCCGCCGTGCAGGCGGCTTGGCGAGCTGTCGGTCTGCGAGAAGCGCTGGAACAGCAGGCCTTGCTTGTCGAGCGCGATACCGACACCGGTGTCGGTGATCTCGAAGCGCAGCCGATCCTCGATATCGCCGGGCTCGATGGTCAGGCGCGCGTCGATGCGGCCTTCTTCGGTGAACTTCACGGCGTTGTTGAGCAGGTTGATCAGAACCTGCCTCAGGCGATCGGCGTCCAGATCGTGGAGCACCGCGAGGGGATCGACGATTTCGACATCCAGGGTCAGTCCCTTGGCGCGCGCCTCGGGGGCCATGATCGCCACGGTGTCGCGCAGGAGCGCGGCGGCGGAGGTGGGCCCCGGCAGAAGCTCGATCTGCCCCGCCTCGACGCGCGAGAAGTCCAGAATGTCGTCGACCACGGTCAGTAGCGCCGCGCCGGCGCTGTCGATCAGATTGACCTGCCGGCGCGCGTCGGGCGGCAGGTCCTCGCGCGCGGCCAGAAGTTGGGCGAAGCCGAGCACGCTGTTCAAGGGCGTGCGGATTTCATGGCTCATGGTGGCCAGGAACTCTGTCTTGGCTTCCGTGGCGGCCAAGGCGCGGCCGCGTGCGGCGCGGGCCAGCAGCTCGCGACGCAGCAACAGCCGCTTCAGTCGGTTCTGCTGGCCGAAGGCCAGGCCGGCGGCGAGGCAGGTGTAAAACAGCAGGCTGGTGAACACCTGGATCGTGCGCGCCTGAATGACGGGGTCTTGGGTCGCGTTGAAGGGGGAAGACCCCGCCGCTATGGCCATGGGCATGACGATCGCGATCGTCAAAAAGGCCGCCAGCGCCGCGCCCCTGGCGCCGAGCCGGTAGGCGGCGGCCAGGGTCACCGGAAACAGCAGCGCCGGCGGCGCGCCGGCGGCCGGGTGGGCGCAGAGCAGGGCGATCGTCGCCACGCCAAACATCAGCAGCAACTGCTCGGACCAGGGGCTCTGGAACGAGCGGCGATGCTCGGCGTCGATCAGCACCAAGGTGGCGGGAAGGGCGACGGCTAGGCCGAGCGCGCTGCGCAGGAACCAATCGATCAGGCTCTCCACGAACGGCGCGCCATAGCCGAAATGGAGAACGCTCGCACAGATCAGCGCCGAGCCGGCCGCGATCGGCGTGGTGATCGCCGGTAGCTGCGCCAACGAGCGCATCGTGCGCACGCGCGGCGCGCCCTTCCACAGCCGATGGCAGACCGCCCAGACCGCGCCCGCCTCGCAACTGTCGACGGCGGCGTACAGCAGCGCTCGGAGCAGTTCATCGCCTGTCAGCAGACACACCGCCACGTGGGCGACGACAAACACGACCACCAAGGCGAGGCGGCGGAGGCCTTTCAGCGTGAACAGGCCCGCCGCCAGGAAGGCGTTGGCGGGCCAGAAGGCCGCGACGCCCAGGGTCGGGCGGGTCAGGTACTCGCTGAAGGCGATCGCCGCGACGATCGTAAACGACAGGGTCAGCAGGAGCGCCGTCTGCCGTCTGTCCTCATGAAACGCCAAACTCAGCGTCATCGCGAAGCCGTCCCCAAAGCCAAAAGAACTCTTGCACCTTTGCGTCGATCGCGAAGGTCCCAAGAGCCGAACAGGGCCATGACGTCCACCACGCCGTCATGAGATGGGCTACATTACGACTGGCCATGCCGTTGGCTCCCAGCAATCGACGGCTGTGCCATTTCGTCGCACAGCTTGGCGCTGAGGGAGACCAACTGGAACGCGAAAAGTGCGGTTTCCAGAGCGCCTGCGGTTCAGCCGGCCAGGTTTTCTTTCTTTTCCTCCAGCTCCAGCCACTCCATCTCGGCCTGCTCGAGGTCGGCGCGCGCCTTGTCGAGGGCCTTCATGGTCTTGTCGAAGGTGGTCGGATCGCGCGTGTAGAGGTTGGGGTCTGCGAGGGCCTCCTCGAGCTTGGCGATGATCGCCGGGCTCTTGGCGATCAGCGCCTCGCATTCCTCAAGGCGGCGCTGGTCCTTGTAGGAGAGCTTGACGCTCTTCTTCGGCGGAGGCGCCGGCGGGGCGCTTGCGGGTTTGGCGGCGCCCTTCGACACGGGCGCGAACGCGGTTCCAGACTTGGAGGCTTTGAAGAAGTCCGGGTTCTGGTCCATCAGGTCGGTCCAGCCGCCGGGCGTCTCCACAACACCGCCCTTGCCGTCCAGGGCGATGGTCGAGCTGGCCAGCCGGTCGATAAAGTCACGGTCGTGGCTGACCAGGATCAGCGTGCCGTCGAAATCGGCCAGCAGGTCCTCCAGGAGGTCCAGCGTGTCCATGTCCAGATCATTAGTCGGTTCGTCCAGCACCATCAGGTTGGTGGGATTGGCCAAGGCTCTGGCCAGCAAGAGGCGGTTGCGCTCACCGCCCGACAGGCTGGTGACGGGCTGGCGCAGCTGGGCGTCGGTGAACAGGAACTCCTTGGCGTAGCCGGCCACATGCTTGGGGTGACCGCGCACAATGATCGAGTCCCCGCCGCCGGGCGTCAGGAAGTCCCAGACGGTGATCTTGTCCGACAGGGCCACGCGCGCCTGGTCGATATAGGAGACTTCCAGGTTGGTGCCGAGCTGCACCGAGCCGGCGTCACGCTCCAACTCGCCCAGCAGCAGCTTGACCAGGGTGGTCTTGCCCGCGCCGTTGGGGCCGACCAGAGCCACGCGGTCGCCGCGCAGGATGCGGGTGGAGAAGTTCTCGACGATCGTCCGCTCGCCAAAACGCTTGGTGACGCCCTTGGCCTCGACCACGCGCTTGCCGGAGGTCCCGGCCGACTCCACGGCCATGGTCATGGTCCCGCGCAGTTCGGATTGGCGGTCCTTCTTCTCGGCGCGCAGGGCCAGAAGCGCGCGGCGGCGCCCCTCGTTGCGGGCGCGGCGGCCCTGGACGCCTCGGGCCAGCCAGGCGTTCTCGCGCTCCAGTACCTTGTCCAGGCGGCGGGCTTCCTCGGCGTCGGCGGCCATGATCGACTCCGCCCAGGCCTCGAACTCCGAGAACCCTCTGTCCAGGCGACGGATCTTGCGGTGCTCCAGCCAGAAGCAGCGCTCGGTGACGCGGTTCAGGAAGGCGCGGTCGTGGCTGACGATCAGGGCGGCGCACTTGGAGGCGGCCAGTTCGTCTTCCAGGGTCTGGATGGCGAAGATGTCGAGGTGGTTGGTCGGCTCGTCGAGCAGCAGAACGTCAGGCTGTTCGGCGAAGGCGCGGGCGAGCGCGGCGCGGCGGGTCTCGCCGCCCGAGAGGCCCTTGGCGCTCTTATCGGGATCTAGGCCGAAATCGGCGAGGGCGGCCTGGGCTTCATAGTCCTGAGCGCCGCCGGCGGTGGCGTAGTCCAGCAGGGTCTCCCCTGTGATCTCGGGCTCCTGGCTGACATAGACGACCTTGGCGCCGGGCTGGACCGCGCGTTCGCCGCTGTCGGCCTCGACGCCTTGATTGGCCAGGATCTTCAGCAGGGTTGACTTGCCCGCGCCGTTGCGACCGACAAGGCAGGCGCGTACGCGCGGTTCCAGCGCCAGGTCGACGCCATCGAATAGCGGCTTGGCGCCGTCCGCGAGGCGGACATCCTTGAGAGCCAGTACGGGCGCGCGGGCGGGAGAGGCCATGGTGTCTGAATACGGGGTCGAAGGCGGCGGAGCGTCGCGGGAGGAGAGGGCGTATAGCAGGCCGGAGGCCGAGGGAACGCCAAATTCTCGATCTGGTCCGGACTTGGCCAGACCCTTGACCACAAGGCTGGCGCTCTAGTTCCCGGGGGCGTTGACGTTGAAGCTGGCGTTGTTGCCGATCGCGGTCGAGACGCCCGTCACCTGGCGGCCGCTGGACGTGACCCTGGTCGAGGACGACGCGCCGACATCGGCGCTGTTGTTCTGGCTGTTGGTCACGCTCATGCGGCCCTTGCACTGCGAACAGGCGTAGCCGGTCACGGCGTTGCCCATGGCGGTCGCGGTCGTGACCGCATCATAGCCCTCGTGGCCGCCGAAGCTGGCGGTGGCTTCCACCCCGCCGCCGGTGTTGGTCTGAATGTTGTCGAGCACCAGCTCGGCGCCGACATTGTTGACCTGGGCGGAGTTGCCGGCGGCGTAGGCCGTGGTCTGGGCCGCGCCGAACAGATAGGACGTGCCCTCAGCCTGGCCGCGCACATACGACGTGTTCCACTGGTGGGCGGCGACGTCCGCCAGAGGTCCGTCATTGCTGACCGCCAGATTGTTGCCGGTCGCCGTGGCCGCCGTCGCGATCATGTAGCTGTTGCCGTAGGCGGTGAACTTGCTGGCCTGGGTCACGTCGGCGGTGTTGGCCTGGTCGATGATCGCGCGGGCGGCCGACTGGTTGGACCCGACGATGTTGACGTTATTGGCCGCCGTCGTCGCGCTGACCGCGCTGGTCCCCGGGACGTAGCCGACGATCGCGCCGCCGTCCGCCAGCACATTGGCCGTCGACGATTGGCTGATCCGGGCGCCGGCCGATCCGTTGTCGAGCGTCACACCGGCGCTGTTTCCCATCGCCAGGGTGGAGAGGGTCAGGTCAGTGGCCTCGGCGTTGGCGGCTTCCACCTGGCCTCGCGCGGTGACGGCGGCCGAATTGGTCTGCACCGCGAAGGCCGAGATCGTACCGTTCGAAGCGGCGAGAGCGGCGGCGTTGCCGACGGCGGTGGTCCGCACCGCGCTGGACGCGCCCGCGTTCACGCCGACGTCCACCAGGCCGTGCCCGTAGACCACGCCCTTGTTGTCCTGGTTCGAGGTCACGGCGGCGTCGGCGTTGGTCACGCCGACCGAGACGCCGTTGGCCTGGGCGGTGGTGCTGGCGGTGACGCCGTCGCTGACCGTCTGGACGTTGAGGGCCTGCTCCGAGAAGATCTCGCCCAGATTGATCTGGTTGTTGAGAACCGGGCTCGGCGTCGTCGTCTGGCTAGTAGCGACCCCGCTTAGCATCACGGATATCGGGATCGCGGCGAGCGTTCCAGCGAGACGGGTCATCGCGGGTCTGCGCATTGTTCGTTCCCAGATTGTTGTAGGCCGGCGTGAAGGCGCCTGTCTGACCGACGGTGGCGTCACCGAACGGATCAAAGCGCAGGCAGCTTTCCGGACCGGGCATGCCATAGAGGTTGGCGGCCATCTCGACGGTCGCGCGCTCGATCAGGGCGCGCACCGCCAACTGCATCGGCTCCAGCGCGCCGCGACCGGCCGAGATGTCGAAGAGGTTGCCATTGAGGAAGTCGAAGACGCCGGCGCTGACTTCGCGACCGACCACCTGTTTCTGATACGAGATCACGTCCACGACCTCGAGGGTGCGGGTGTTCACCAGACGCAGGTCCAGCGCGATGTTCATGATGAAGACGCGGCGGCGGAAGTTGCCCTTCAGGCCGTCGGTGTCCTTGTCGCCGGCATAGGCGTCAATGCCGGCCGAGCGGATGTTGTAGTTCAGCTCGGTGATGCCGCCGATGACATAGAAGTCCGAGCCCGGCACCTGGCCGGCCAGGATCTTGCGGAAGTCGGCCGGGGCGTCAGGCGCGGGGTTGGGGCGATCCGAGATCAGCTTGTTGTTGGCGTATTTCAGCTCGAACTCCGACACCGAGGTGTCGAAGCGCTCGACCAGCGGCATGCCGGCCTTGGCGAAGGCCGAAACCGCCATCAGCGAGGCGCCCTGGGTGACCTTGCGGCCCGAACCGTCGGACTCTTCCTTGCCGGTGTAGTCGGCGATGCGACCGATCGCGATGCGCGGGGCGACGATGCGGTTGGTGCGCGCATACTGGTTCAGGCAAACCAGCGCTGAAGAGTAGTCGGTCGGATTGGCCGTCACCGGCGCGGTGCCAATGGGCTTGGCGTAGTTGCCGGCCGTCGAAGCCACCGGCGTGCTGCCGCAGGCGCTGAGCGCCGCCGTGGCCAGCAGGGCCAGGACCAAGCCTGTGCGCTTGATCATCATTTCGGAGTACCGCCCTTCACGACGTTCGAGCCGGCGGTGACGTTGCCGGTGTTCACCTGGCTGGAATTAACGATGACGGTGTTGTTGTTGCCTTGGGTGATAACCGTCAGATTGTTGCCGATCGCGGTGGAGCCGGCGTAACCGCCCACAGCGCCCACACCCGAATAGGCGTCCAGCGAGCCAGAGCTGCGGCTGGATGAGAAAACGCTCTGGTCCGAGCCGGTCAGCATGACGCCGTCCACGACCACCCGATTGCCGTTGGCGTCGCGGGTCGAATACTCGATCATCCGGCTTTCCTGGCCCGAGCTGCGGCCATAGCCGGCGTTGAACGAGGCCGAGTTGGTCGACATCGATTGCGCCGCGGCGACGCCGCCAGCGCCGAGCGTGAGGGCGACGACGACCATCGCCACACGCGTCTTGGATTTCCGATGCCAGGCCATGAGAGGCTCCGCGACTGTCGACACGGAGCGGCAAGCAACCCTCGTGCCAAAAAGATACAGCATGAGGGATAGCCCCAAGGTCTCGAAAAAATGGTTAAGCCCCGCGACGGGGTTCGAATCGTCGCGCGAGCCCCTAGATAGAAGCCATGGACCAGCCCCAGCGCCCCGAGCCGATCTTCAACGCGCCCTGGCCCGCGCTGCTGGTCGCGGCGGCCGTCATCGTGCCGCATCTTCTTCTGCAGAACGCCAGCCAGGACCTGATCTACTCGCTGGCCCTGGTCCCGCGCGAGTTCTGGGAGGGGCGGTGGACGGGCGTCGTGACCATGATGTTCGTGCACGGCGGCTGGGTTCACGCGGTCATGAACGCCGCCTTTGGTCTCGCGTTCGGCGCGCCGGTCTCGCGCGTGCTGGGACTTAACGGCCGGGGAGGGGGAATCTTCTGCCTGTTCTACCTGGCCTGCGGCTTGGTCGCGGGCGTGGGTTTCGCCGCGATCCATCCGCAGGGCCTAAGCCCCGTGGTCGGCGCTTCGGGCGCGATCGCCGGCCTGATGGGCGCGGCGGCGCGCACCATGGACAGCGCGCCCGGCCATTTGGGACCGGTGTTCGGGCCGCGCGTGATTTCCCTGGGCCTGGGCTGGCTGGTGGTGAATCTGGTGCTCGCGGTCACCGGCAGTCTTCTGACCATGGGCGCGGGCGGCGTCGCCTGGGAGGCGCATCTGATCGGCTTTGCGGCGGGCGTGCTGCTGATCGGGCCCTTCGCGCGCTGGGCCGGACCGCCCGCCGGCGTCGTCGACGCCCCGTAACCGCCCTGTGTTTTCTTGATCGCCATGGCCCATTGATTGAAGGGCCGCTTTGGAGGACCCTCGTTCTATAAAGAACAAGGGAGGGCATACTGTGCTGGTTTCTCAGATCCTCAAGGACAAGGGCGATCTTGTGTTCACCGCCTCGCCTCAGGAGACGGTCGGCGCTGCGGCGGCGCTGCTGCACACCCGCAGGGTCGGGGCCATGGTGGTCGTCGACGAAAAGGAAGCCGTGGTCGGCATCGTTTCCGAACGCGACATCGTCCGGATGGTGGCCAAGGAGGGGGCGGCCGCGCTCTCCAAGCCGATCAGCGGCTGCATGAGCGCCAATGTCGTCTTTGCCCAACCCGACGAGACGATCGACGCGCTCCTTGAGCGAATGACCGACCGCCGCATCCGCCACCTGCCGGTGGTGAACGGTGGGCGTCTGGCGGGGATCATCTCGATCGGCGATCTCGTGAAGTACAAGATCAGCGAGACCCAGGCCGAGGCCGAAGGGCTGAAGGCCTATATCGCTGCTGGTTGATGAAGGGTCTGGCGCTCTGGCGTGCGCTCGGCGCGGCGCCAGGGCGATCCGCCGGTCTTCAGGTCCTGGGCGCGGTATGCGGTATATGGAGTGCGTGCGCTCTATATAGAGCACGCCCTATATAGAGCGCGCCGTTAGAGACAGAGGCCGCCGCTAGCGCTCGATCAGTTCGGCGCCTGCGCCCTTGGCGGCGTCGGCGAGGCTGTAGCCTTCCAGGACGCCGGCGGTCGCGTCGCGGGCGCGCAGCAGCGCCTCGCGCAGCGCGCAGGTGGCGATGTCGCGACAGTCCTCGCAGCGCCGGAACGCGGTGCGGCTCACGCAGGGCGTCAGGGCCAGCGGTCCGTCCACCAGGCGAATGATCTCGGCGAAGCTGATGGCGTCGGCGTCGCGCGCCAGCACATAGCCCCCGAACTTGCCGCGCCGGCTGATCACCAGGCCCTCGCGCGAGAGGGACAGCAGGATCGCCTCCAGGAACTTGCGCGGCGCATCGGCGCGCTCGGCCAGCTCGCCGGCGGTCACCTGGGTTTGAGCGCGCGCCAGTTCGATCATGGCGCGAAGGGCGTAGCGAGCCTTCTGAGACAACATGGGCGCCAGGACCTTCATGGAGGGAGCGCGCCCACGTGCGAGCGCGCTCTATAGAGTGGACCGCGTTCTGGTCGAGGCGCGGTCGCCGCGCAAGTCTTGCATGACGGCGTTCATGCACAGGGAATGCGGGCGGATGGGGATGAAACACCGATTTCGCGCTTGCCGCCCCAGGAGAGGGGGCCTAGAAGCCGCCCCTCGCTTCGGGGCCGCGCGCCACGGACCGAAACTTAAGTCTTTCGGGGCTTGCGTTTCGCAACGTGGATCGCTAGGTTCCCCAGCCTCAGTCGAATCTCTTCGAGCTCGCGGCGCTCCTCTGGCGCGCCAACGGCAGTTTTTGTGCTCCGACCTGACTTGTTCAGTGAAGAAGCAAAAATGAAAAGTTCGGTTGACCCAGGAATTCGGTTTCGCTAGAAGCCGCGCTCCTTGAAATACAAAAGATGTTCGCAAGAGCTTCCAAGTATTTCTTCCAGAAGAGTTTAGCTTTTTCTTTGAAAAAGTTGCTTGACTGGCTCCGGTGGCTTCTTTAGAAGCTGCCGGCTCCGCAGAAAGCCTTCGGGCCGGACCGGCGGAGAAAGTCAGAGAGTTTTGAAAAAAACGATTTGACACGGAATTCGAGGTTGGATAGATAGCCGCCTCCGCCGACATCGGGCGCTAAACGATGGGGTCGCTGAGGTGGCTCGGGTCTTTGACATTGTTGAATTGGAAAGAGAAACGCAGGCGGCGGCGCTCTGGCGATGACCTTCGGGTCATCAACTGACGCTGACGAATGCGGTCTCTTGAAGAAGACACCATTACGCCGGTTGGCCTTCGGGTCGATCGAGTGATGGGAACTCGTCAAGAAACTATGCAAACCAGATACCTGGTCCTGGGTTTTCCCCTGGGATCGGAAGTCTGAAGTCAATGTCAACTCAACCTGAGAGTTTGATCCTGGCTCAGAGCGAACGCTGGCGGCAGGCCTAACACATGCAAGTCGAACGGATCCTTCGGGATTAGTGGCGGACGGGTGAGTAACACGTGGGAACGTGCCCTTTGGTTCGGAACAACTCAGGGAAACTTGAGCTAATACCGGATGTGCCCTTCGGGGGAAAGATTTATCGCCATTGGAGCGGCCCGCGTCTGATTAGCTAGTTGGTGAGGTAAAGGCTCACCAAGGCGACGATCAGTAGCTGGTCTGAGAGGATGATCAGCCACATTGGGACTGAGACACGGCCCAAACTCCTACGGGAGGCAGCAGTGGGGAATCTTGCGCAATGGGCGAAAGCCTGACGCAGCCATGCCGCGTGAATGATGAAGGTCTTAGGATTGTAAAATTCTTTCACCGGGGACGATAATGACGGTACCCGGAGAAGAAGCCCCGGCTAACTTCGTGCCAGCAGCCGCGGTAATACGAAGGGGGCTAGCGTTGCTCGGAATTACTGGGCGTAAAGGGAGCGTAGGCGGACTGTTTAGTCAGAGGTGAAAGCCCAGGGCTCAACCTTGGAATTGCCTTTGATACTGGCAGTCTTGAGTACGGAAGAGGTATGTGGAACTCCGAGTGTAGAGGTGAAATTCGTAGATATTCGGAAGAACACCAGTGGCGAAGGCGACATACTGGTCCGTTACTGACGCTGAGGCTCGAAAGCGTGGGGAGCAAACAGGATTAGATACCCTGGTAGTCCACGCCGTAAACGATGAGTGCTAGTTGTCGGCATGCATGCATGTCGGTGACGCAGCTAACGCATTAAGCACTCCGCCTGGGGAGTACGGTCGCAAGATTAAAACTCAAAGGAATTGACGGGGGCCCGCACAAGCGGTGGAGCATGTGGTTTAATTCGAAGCAACGCGCAGAACCTTACCACCTTTTGACATGCCTGGACCGCCACAGAGATGTGGTTTTCCCTTCGGGGACTGGGACACAGGTGCTGCATGGCTGTCGTCAGCTCGTGTCGTGAGATGTTGGGTTAAGTCCCGCAACGAGCGCAACCCTCGCGATTAGTTGCCATCAGGTTTGGCTGGGCACTCTAATCGTACTGCCGGAGTTAATCCGGAGGAAGGCGGGGATGACGTCAAGTCCTCATGGCCCTTACAAGGTGGGCTACACACGTGCTACAATGGCGACTACAGAGGGCTGCAATCCCGCGAGGGGGAGCCAATCCCTAAAAGTCGTCTCAGTTCGGATTGTTCTCTGCAACTCGAGAGCATGAAGTTGGAATCGCTAGTAATCGCGGATCAGCATGCCGCGGTGAATACGTTCCCGGGCCTTGTACACACCGCCCGTCACACCATGGGAGTTGGCTTTACCCGAAGGCGCTGCGCTAACCGCAAGGGGGCAGGCGACCACGGTAGGGTCAGCGACTGGGGTGAAGTCGTAACAAGGTAGCCGTAGGGGAACCTGCGGCTGGATCACCTCCTTTCTAAGGATGCTTCTCCAGCTTCTCACGAAGCTATTGAAGCTCCAGACACGGTCGCTAGACGACCAAAAATGAGCGGATCGCCGCCGTCTTCGTTTCTCTTTCCACTCACTTGGTTCCGTTAGGGATCAAGTCGATCGCGAGCCCGGAGGCAAACGCCTGCGAAGGCCGTCATAGGCCTGTAGCTCAGGTGGTTAGAGCGTACGCCTGATAAGCGTAAGGTCGGCAGTTCGAGTCTGCCCAGGCCTACCACTCTTTCCTCTGATGCTTCGGATCACGACCAGCTCTCCTGGCTAACCCAGATCTCTTGTAAAAGAGAGGGGCCATAGCTCAGTTGGTAGAGCGCCTGCTTTGCAAGCAGGATGTCGTCGGTTCGAATCCGTCTGGCTCCACCATCTCTCCTCCCGATGAGGATTGAGATTGATCTCGCGATTGGAATGACAAGTTTGCGCCGGCTCTTTGAGCTGGTTGCGAAATGACATTGTGAAGGCAGGGTTCTCCCGCCGACCGCAGCTCACCCCTGGGATGCGGATCCGGTTTAAGGGCGGACTTAAGAAGACATCATTGTCTGACTAAAGGTAGAGCCCAGGCTCAGGCCTCCCCGCGCGATGCGGCGAGGGCTGAAACAGCATGGGTTTTGCTGAGAACGATCAAGCGCATAAGGGCTTCTGACGGATGCCTTGGCATTGAGAGGCGATGAAGGACGTGGCACGCTGCGATAAGAGCCGGGGAGGCGCGAGCACCCTTTGATCCGGCTATCTCCGAATGGGGAAACCCACCTTTATGGTCACCCGACTTTGCTTTGCCTCCGGGCAGAGCGACGATCGGTTGATCAGACAAGGTATAATGACCTGAATACATAGGGTTCATTAAGCAAACCCGGGGAACTGAAACATCTCAGTACCCGGAGGAAAGGACATCAACCGAGACTCCCGTAGTAGTGGCGAGCGAACCGGGACCAGGCCAGTGCTGTCGTGACATAAAGCTGAAGGATCTGGGAAGGTCCGCCATAGTGGGTGATAGCCCCGTAAGCGTCAAATAGCGACAGACTCGAGTAGGGCGGGACACGTGAAATCCTGTCTGAACATGGGGGGACCACCCTCCAAGCCTAAGTACTCCTCAATGACCGATAGCGAACAAGTACCGTGAGGGAAAGGTGAAAAGCACCCCGACAAGGGGAGTGAAACAGATCCTGAAATCGGAAGCCTACAAGCAGTCGGAGCCACCGCGCGTGGTGACGGCGTACCTTTTGTATAATGGGTCAGCGACTTCATGTGCCGTGCAAGCTTAAGCCGTTAGGTGTAGGCGCAGCGAAAGCGAGTCTGAATAGGGCGAATAAGTACGTCGCATGACGACCCGAAACCAGGTGATCTATCCATGAGCAGGTTGAAGGTAAGGTAACACTTACTGGAGGACCGAACCGGTGAATGTTGAAAAATTCTCGGATGACTTGTGGATAGGGGTGAAAGGCCAATCAAACCTGGACATAGCTGGTTCTCCGCGAAAACTATTTAGGTAGTGCCTCGGACGAATTCCTTGGGGGGTAGAGCACTGAATGGATGCGGGCGGCGCGAGCTGTACCAATTCTAATCAAACTCCGAATACCCAAGAGAAATATCCGGGAGACACACGGCGGGTGCTAACGTCCGTCGTGAAAAGGGAAACAACCCTAACCATCATCTAAGGCCCCCAAGTACTGGCTAAGTGGGAAACGATGTGGGTTTGCTTTGACAACCAGGATGTTGGCTTAGAAGCAGCCATCATTTAAAGAAAGCGTAACAGCTCACTGGTCAAGCGAACCTGCGCGGAAAATGTAACGGGGCTAAAGCCAGTCGCCGAAGGTATGGGTGTGCGTAAGCACGCGGTAGCGGAGCGTTCCGTAAGCCGATGAAGGTGAGGCGTGAGCCTTGCTGGAGGTATCGGAAGTGAGAATGCTGACATGAGTAGCGATAAAGAGGGTGAGAGACCCTCTCGCCGAAAGCCCAAGGGTTCCTGCGTAAAGCTAATCTGCGCAGGGTTAGTCGGCCCCTAAGGCGAGGCCGAAAGGCGTAGTCGATGGGAATCAGGTGAATATTCCTGAACCAGTTGGAAGTGACGGATCTGGTAAATTGTCAGGGCTTATTGGATTGCTCCTGGCAGTGAACAGGTCCCTGGAAATAACTCCAACGGAGACCGTACCCGAAACCGACACAGGTGGGCAGGTAGAGTATACCAAGGCGCTTGAGAGAACTATGCTGAAGGAACTCGGCAAATTGCACGCGTAACTTCGGGATAAGCGTGACTCTCTTTTGGGCAACCAGATGAGAGTGGCACAAGCCAGGGGGTAGCGACTGTTTATCAAAAACACAGGGCTCTGCGAAGCCGCAAGGCGACGTATAGGGTCTGACGCCTGCCCGGTGCCTGAAGGTTAAAAGGAGGGGTGCAAGCTCTGAATTGAAGCCCAGGTAAACGGCGGCCGTAACTATAACGGTCCTAAGGTAGCGAAATTCCTTGTCGGGTAAGTTCCGACCTGCACGAATGGCGTAACGACTTCCCCACTGTCTCCAGCATAGGCTCAGCGAAATTGAATTCCCCGTGAAGATGCGGGGTTCCCGCGGTCAGACGGAAAGACCCTATGAACCTTTACTGCAGCTTCGCCTTGGCGTTAGCAGCAACATGTGTAGGATAGGTGGGAGGCTATGAAACTCGGGCGCCAGTTCGAGTGGAGCCATCCTTGAAATACCACCCTTATTGTTGCTGACGTCTAACCGCGGCCCGTTATCCGGGTCCGGGACATGGCGTGGCGGGCAGTTTGACTGGGGCGGTCGCCTCCCAAAGTGTAACGGAGGCGCGCGATGGTGGGCTCAGACCGGTCGGAAATCGGTCGTCGAGTGCAATGGCATAAGCCCGCCTGACTGCGAGACTGACAAGTCGAGCAGAGACGAAAGTCGGCCATAGTGATCCGGTGGTCCTGCGTGGAAGGGCCATCGCTCAACGAATAAAAGGTACTCTAGGGATAACAGGCTGATTTTGCCCAAGAGTCCATATCGACGGCAAAGTTTGGCACCTCGATGTCGGCTCATCACATCCTGGGGCTGGAGCAGGTCCCAAGGGTTCGGCTGTTCGCCGATTAAAGTGGTACGTGAGCTGGGTTCAGAACGTCGTGAGACAGTTTGGTCCCTATCTGCCGTGGGTGTACGAGACTTGAGAGGATCTGTCCCTAGTACGAGAGGACCGGGATGGACACACCTCTGGTGGACCTGTCATGGCGCCAGCTGTGCAGCAGGGTAGCTAAGTGTGGAATAGATAACCGCTGAAAGCATCTAAGCGGGAAACTAACCTCAAAACAAGGTCTCGCTGAGAGCCGTGGAAGACCACCACGTTGATAGGCCGGGTGTGGAAGTGCGGCGACGCATGGAGCTTACCGGTACTAATAGCTCGATAGGCTTGATCGTTCTTCAGTCAAACCCATGCAATAGCATGTGGCTCTACTTCAGACACTGATGTCTTCTTCACAATCTCCGGCCTCGAAAGAGGCTGGATGATATCCTTTTCGCTGACCTGGTGGCTATGCCGGGGGTTCCCCACCCGATCCCATTCCGAACTCGGTCGTTAAGTCCCCCTGGGCCAATGGTACTTCGTCTCAAGGCGCGGGAGAGTAGGTCGCCGCCAGGTCCGCCAAAAGGATATCACCAACAAGTCCGCAAACCCTGCACACACAATCTCACCTAACACCCTGACGCGGGGTGGAGCAGCCCGGTAGCTCGTCAGGCTCATAACCTGAAGGTCACAGGTTCAAATCCTGTCCCCGCACCCAAGGATCCTGAGTTGCTGGCCCCGTCCGTATGGTCGGGGTTTTTCTGTATCTGAATCGCAACTTATAGCGGCATTTTCGCAACGCTCGCCGCCTGAAGCGCGAAATTTTCTGGCTTTCGGTGGCCTTCCGCCAACTTTCTCCGCGCAAAGCCCATAGCGCGCGCCGATGTTTTGCGTCATGACTTCCCTTGGAAGGACGCGGGCCGACTATCAGCCCGTCGATTGAGGTGTTTGAGGATAATATGGCGAACGGTGTCGTTAAGTGGTTCAACCCGGCCAAGGGCTTTGGCTTCATTCAGCCCGAGGACGGCGGCCAGGACGTGTTCGTCCACATCGCCGCGGTTGAACGCTCTGGTCTGTCGGGCCTGAACGAGGGTGATCAAGTCGCGTACGAACTCGAAGAAGACCGCCGCTCGGGCAAGACCTCGGCGGGTCAGCTGCGCGTGACGGGCCATGGTGCGGTTCCGGCCGGCGGCGGCGCTGGCGCGGCTCGCGGTCCGCGTCCCCCGCGCAGCTTTGACGCTCCGCGTGGCGGCGGCGGCGGCGGCTTCTCGGCCGGCACCGGCGAGAGCGGCACGGGCGTCGTGAAGTGGTTCAACACCACCAAGGGCTTTGGCTTCATCCAGCCCGACAACGGCGGCGGCGATGTGTTCGTGCACATCTCGGCCGTGGAACGCGCTGGTCTGCGCGGCCTGAACGAGGGCCAGCAGGTCGGTTATGAGCTTGAACAGGACCGTCGCTCGGGCAAGACCTCGGCCGGCAACCTGCGCATCCTCTAAGACAAAAAAGGAAAAGGCCGCCCCGGAGGGACGGCCTTTTCAGAGATTTCGGAAGGGCCCCGCCGACGTTCACGCGTCGGACGGGGCCTTTTTGCGTTCCAGCGCTTAGTCCGCCGGCCGCTCAGACACGGCCTGGTTCACCGCCAGGGCGGTGAGATTGACGATGCCGCGCGCCGTCACGCTGGGGATCAGCACGTGCAGCGGCTTGGCCATGCCCAGCAGGACCGGGCCAACGAGCAGAGACTCCGTCGCGGCGCTCAGCAGGGTCAGGCCGATATTGGCCGCGTCCAGCGTCGGCATCACCAGCAGATTGGCCGAGCCCTTCAGCGGGCTGTCGGCGACCATGCGATCGCGCAGGTGCTGGCTGAGCGCGGCGTCGGCGTGCATCTCGCCGTCGACCTCCAGATCCGGCGCCTGGACGCGGAGCAGGGCGAGGGCTTCGCGCATCTTGCGGGCGGTCGGCGAGTCGCTGGCCCCGAACGAGGAATGCGACAGCAGGGCCGCCTTGGGCGTCACGCCGAAACGACGAACGGCCTCGGCCGCCAGCTGCGTGCATTCGGCAATCTGTTCGGCCGTCGGATCGACATTGACGTGGGTGTCACAGAAGAACAGCGTGCCGTTGTCCAGGATCAGCGAAGACATCGCATAGACCCGGCTGACATTGTCGCGGCGCGGAATGATCGGCAGGGCGTACTTCATGTGCTGCCACCAGTCGCCGCTGCCGCCGACCAGGGCGGCTTCGACATAACCCGACGCCAGCAGCATGGAGGCCGCCACCGTACGGTGGCCCGTGACCCGGCGCTCGGCCGCGATCGGCGGTACGCCACGGCGGCCGACCAGGCGTTGGTAGTCGGCGATCAGCGGGGCGAACAATTCCTTGTCGGCCTGGGGATCGATGATCTCGACCTTGCCGGTCAGGCGCAGGCCCAGGTCCTCGATCTTGCCGGTGATGACCTCGCGCCGGCCCACGAGCACCGGATAGGCCAGGCCCTCGTCGACAACGGTCTGTACGGCGCGCAGCACGCGCTCGTCCTCGGCCTCGGCGTAGGCGACCTTGACCGGCTGCTTGCGGGCGCGCTCGAAGACGGGGCGCATCAGCTGGCCGGAGCGATAGACGAACAGCTCCAGCTCGGCCTGATAGGCGTCGAAGTCGGCGATCGGCCGGGTGGCCACGCCGCTGTCCATCGCCGCCTTGGCCACAGCCGGCGCGATCTGCAGGATCAGGCGCGGGTCGAAGGGCTTGGGGATAATGTATTGCGAGCCGAACACCGGCGCGGCGCCGCCATAGGCGCTGGCGACGACCTCGGAGGCCTCGGCGCGCGCCAGCTCGGCGATGGCCTCGACGGCGGCGACCTTCATCGCCTCGTTGATCTCGCTGGCGCCAACGTCCAGCGCGCCCCGGAAGATGAAGGGGAAGCAGAGGACGTTGTTGACCTGGTTGGCGTAGTCGCTGCGGCCCGTGGCCATGATCGCGTCGGGGCGGGTCTCGTAGACCAGTTCGGGCAGGATCTCGGGCTCGGGATTGGCCATGGCCAGGATCAGCGGGTTGGGCGCCAGCAGCGGCAGCCATTCCGGCTTGAAGACGCGCGGGGCCGACAGGCCCAGGAAGATGTCGGCGCCGGGCAGCACTTCGGGCAGGGTGCGGGCGTCGGTCTGGCGCGCGTAGCGGGCCATGTTGTCGGGCATGTCCGGCTCGCGGCCGGCGTGCACGACGCCCTTGATGTCGGTCAGGGTGACGTTCTCGACCGGCAGGCCCATCGAGACCAGGAGGTCGACGCAGGCCAAGGCCGCAGCGCCTGCGCCCGAGGTCACCAGCTTGACGTCCTTCAGCGCCTTGCCCTGGACGAGCAGGGCGTTGCGAACGGCCGCGGCGCAGACGATGGCGGTGCCATGCTGGTCATCGTGGAAGACCGGGATGTTCATCCGCTCGCGCAGCTTGCGCTCGATGACGAAGCACTCGGGCGCCTTGATGTCCTCGAGGTTGACGCCGCCGAAGGTGGGCTCGAGCGCCGCCACCACCTCGATGAAGTGGTCCGGATCCTTGGCGTCGACTTCGATATCGAACACGTCGATGCCGGCGAACTTCTTGAAGAGGACGGCCTTGCCCTCCATCACCGGCTTGGAGGCCAGCGGACCGATGTCGCCCAGGCCGAGCACGGCGGTGCCGTTGGAGATCACGGCCACCAGGTTGCCGCGCGCGGTGTAGTCGCGGGCGAGCTCGGGGTTCTCGGCGATGGCCAGGCAAGGGGCGGCGACGCCGGGCGAATAGGCGAGGGCGAGGTCGCGCTGGGTCGCCATCCGCTTGGTGGCCTCGATCGCCAGTTTCCCGGGTCGCGGCAGCCGGTGATAGTCCAGAGCGGCTTTGCGGAAATCCTCGTCCATCGATCGTTCCTCTGGGCGGCCTGCGCGGCGCGGTTATCCTGCCTCGTCTGAGCGCGAGGCGTCACGAGCCTTGCTAGCGGTGTTGGCGCGGCAATTCCAACCCTTCGCCGCCCGATCGGTGTTTTTTCTTGGTAGCGGTACCAATTACACGCCCTGTGGCGAGGCGATTCCGGCTCTCGTAAGTAATAAAACTATTATATAATGCCTCTGCTTCGGGCGCCCGCCGCCCCCTTCCTCGGCGCTCCGCCTTCCAGGACGCCCAGGTCTGGCAAGGCGCTGGACAGGGCGTCCGGAGCGACCGAGCATCGCTCGACGGGATAATCAGGGGACGGCGCATGAGCGGACTGACGACACACATCCTCGATCAAGCGTCCGGGAAACCGGCGGCGGGCGTCGAGGTCCGGGTGTCGCGCCGTGACGGCGAGCAGACGCGATGGCTGGCGGAACTCCGCACCGACGCCGACGGCCGGGCGCGGCTTGTCGCCGGCGAGGACCTGGCGGTCGGCGGCTATCGCCTCGAGTTCGCGATCGGCGACCACTTCAAGGCGTCGGGCCTGCCCGTCAGCGATCCGCCGTTCCTCGATGTCGTGGTGATCGATTTCGCGGTCTCGAACCTGGACCAGCATTGGCACGTGCCGCTGCTGGTCTCGCCCTACGGCTACTCGACCTACCGGGGCAGCTAATGGGCGATGTGATCCGGTTCCTGCTCGATGGCGAGATGCAGGAGGTTCGCGGCGCCAATCCGACCACGACCCTGCTGGAACATCTGCGCGGCCCGATGCGCCGCACGGGGACCAAGGAGGGTTGCGCCGAGGGCGACTGCGGTTCCTGCACGGTGCTGGTCGGCGAGGCTGACGGGGACAGCGTCGCCTGGCGTGCGGTGAACAGCTGCATCCAGTTCCTGCCCATGCTGCATGGCAAGGCGCTGATGACGGTGGAGAGTCTGGGCGCCAAGGCCGGGTGTGACCAGGCCCTGCACCCGGTGCAGCAGGCCATGGTCGACAAGCATGGCTCGCAATGCGGCTTCTGCACGCCCGGTATCGTCATGTCGCTGTACGGCCGGGCCGTGGGCGCCAAGGGTGCGGACGGATCGGTAGGGGAGGTTCTGGCCGGCAATCTTTGTCGCTGCACCGGCTATGGCCCGATCATCGAGGTCGCCCAGGGCGTCGAGGCTGAAGCGCCGCCCGAAGTCGACCTGTCGACCGTCCGTGACGAGACCATGTTGCGCCTCACCTTCGAGGATGAGATCCACGGCGTCAACCGCACGTGGCTGGCGCCGCGTTCGCTCGAAGAATTGGCTGAAGCCTATCTGGCGCATCCCGATGCGACGATCGTCGCCGGTGCGACGGATGTCGGCCTGTGGGTCACCAAGCAGCGACGCGCGCTGCCGACCTTGATCAGCCTTTCCGAGGTGGCTGAGCTCAAGGCGCTGGAGGAAACGGCTGAGGGACTGCGCATCGGCGCCGGGGTGCGCTATGTCGACGCCCTTGACGCGATCTCTGCGCTCTATCCGGATCTGGGCGGGATGATGCGTCGCCTGGGCTCCACCCAGGTGCGCAACAGCGGCACGATCGGCGGCAATATCGCCAACGGTTCCCCCATCGGCGACATGCCGCCGGCGCTCATCGCGGCGGGCGCGCGGCTGGTGCTGCGGCGCGGTCACCAGCGTCGCGAGCTGGCGCTGGAAGACTTCTTCCTCGCCTACGGCCAGCAGGACCGGCGGCCCGGCGAATTCGTCGAGGCGGTGTTCGCGCCGCGCCTCGACGCGGGGCGCCTTTTCAAGGTCTTCAAGCTGTCCAAGCGCTTCGACCAGGACATTTCGGCGGTGTGCGGGGCGTTCTCGCTGGCCATCGAAGGGGGCGTGGTGACCGACGCCCGCATCGCGTTCGGCGGCATGGCCGGTACGCCCAAGCGCGCCCTGGCCTGCGAGGCGACCTTGACCGGCCAGCCATGGACCGAGGCGACGATCGAGGCGGCCATGGCCGCGCTCGACACCGACTACACGCCGATGAGCGACATGCGCGCCTCGGCCGCCTATCGCGCCCTGGCCGCCCGCAACATGCTGCGCAAGGTGTTCTTGGAGACGGAAGGCGTCGATGCTCGCGTCACGCCGGAGAGCGCCCATGGCTGACTCCGCCGCCGCCGCGCCGACCAAGGCGCCTCCGCAGGGCGTTCACGCCGCCTTGCCGCACGACAGCGCCGCCCGCCATGTGGCCGGGTCCGCCGTCTATATCGACGACATGCCCGAGCCTGCGGGCCTGCTGCACGTGGCCTTCGGGCTCAGCGACCGGGCGCATGCCAGGATCACGCGGATGGACCTGTCGGCTGTCCGCGCCGCGCCGGGCGTGGTGCTGGTGATCTCGGCTGAGGACATCCCGGGCGAAAACGACGTCAGCCCGGTCATCCATGACGACCGACTGTTCGCGGACGGCGCGGTCTATTGCGTGGGCCAGAGCCTGTTCGCCGTGGCCGCCACCTCGCTGGCCGCTGCCCGCGCCGCCGCGGCCAAGGCCGTGGTCGACTACGAGGACCTGCCCGCCGCGATCGACATCGCCGCCGCCCGCGCCATGGACCTGAAGATCGAGGCCAGCCAGCGCATGGCGCGCGGCGACGCCCAGGCCGCGCTCGCAGCTTCTCCCCGTCGCGTGCAAGGCAGGTTCACGATCGGCGGTCAGGATCACTTCTACCTTGAGGGCCAGATCGCCCTGGCGACGCCGCGCGAGGAGGGCGACGTCCATGTCTGGTCCTCCACCCAGCATCCCACCGAGGTGCAGCACCTGATCGCCCGCGTGCTGGGCAAGCCCGACCACTGTGTGACGGTCGAGGTGCGCCGCATGGGCGGCGGCTTTGGCGGCAAGGAGACGCAGGCCTCGCTGTTCGCCGCCGCCGCCGCCTTGGTGGCGGTCAAGACCGGTCGTCCGGCCAAGTGCCGTCCCGACCGCGACGAGGACATGGTCATGACCGGCAAGCGGCATGACTTCGAGGCCGTGTATGACGTCGGCTTCGACGATGAGGGGCGGCTGACGGGTCTATCGCTGGCGCTGTCGTCGCGCTGCGGGGCCACAACCGATCTTTCGCCCGCTATCAACGACCGGGCGATGTTCCACGCCGACAACGCCTATTTCCTGCCGACGGTCGAGATCCTCTCGCACCGGTTCCGCACCCACACGGTCTCGAACACCGCGTTCCGAGGCTTCGGCGGGCCGCAGGGCATGCTGGCGATCGAGCGGATCATGGACGCGGTCGCCGCCGAGCTTGGCCTGGACCCCTTGGAGGTGCGCCGCCGCAACCTCTATGGCGGCGAGGGCCGCAACCTGACGCCCTATCACCAGGTGGTCGAGGACAATGTCGCGCCGCAACTGATCGAGGAGCTGGCGGCCTCGTGCGACTACGCCCCTCGCCGTCGCGAGATCGAGGGGTTCAACCAGACCAGTCCTGTGCTGAAGAAGGGCATAGCCCTGACGCCGGTGAAGTTCGGCGTCTCGTTCACCACCACCCACCTGAACCAGGCGGGCGCGCTGATACACCTCTATGCCGACGGCTCGATCATGCTGAACCACGGCGGGACCGAGATGGGGCAGGGGCTGAACACCAAGGTCGCCCAGATCGTCGCTCAGGCGTTCCAGGTCGATATCGCGCGGGTGAAGATCACCTCGACCGTCACCGACAAGGTGCCCAACACCTCGGCCACGGCCGCCTCGTCGGGCGCGGACCTGAACGGCATGGCGGCCCTCAACGCAGCCGAGACGATCAAGGCGCGGCTGGCGGATTTCGCGGCCGCCAAGTGGGGCGTGGCCAAGGCCGACGTCGCCTTCACGCCAGACGGGGTGCGGGTGGGCGGCCAGACCCTGGCGTTCGAGGCGTTCGTCCGCCAAGCCTATCTGGCGCGGATCTCGCTGTCGGCCACCGGCTTCTACGCGACGCCCAAGATCCACTACGACCGCGCCACCCATACGGGCCGGCCGTTCTACTATTTCGCCTATGGCGCGGCCTGCAGCGAGGTGCTGATCGACACCCTGACCGGCGAGATGAAGGTCACCCGCGCCGACATCCTGCACGACGTGGGCAAGTCGCTGAACCCGGCCCTGGATCTGGGCCAGATCGAGGGCGGCTTCATCCAGGGCATGGGTTGGCTGACCACCGAGGAGCTGGTGTTCGACGCCCAAGGGCGCCTGCGCACCCACGCGCCCTCGACCTACAAGATCCCGACCTGCGGTGACCGTCCGGCCCATCTGGACGTGCGGCTCTGGAAAGCCGGGCGCAATGTCGAGGCCACGGTGCACCGCTCCAAGGCCGTGGGCGAGCCGCCGCTGATGCTGGCGATCTCGGTCCATTCGGCGATCACCCATGCGGTGGCCAGTGTCGGGGACTATCGGGTCTTTCCGCACCTCGACGCCCCGGCGACGCCCGAGGCGATCCTGATGGCGTGCGAGGATGTGCGGAGGCGGGCGCGTGATGTCTGAATCCCTCTTCCATAGGGAGAGGGAGGGGCCCGCCGCGAAGCGGTGGGAGGGTGAGGGGTTAAGCCGTCATCCGCTGAAACCCCTCACCCCTACCCCTCTCCCTATGGGAGAGGGATCATGAGCAACTGGGCCCGCGCCGCGCTGGCGCGTCTCGATGCCCGTGACGAGGCGGCCCTGGTCACCGTGCTGGCCACCGAGGGCTCGGCCCCGCGTGAGGCCGGGACCAAGATGGTCGTCTGGCGCGGCGGGCAGGCCGGCACGATCGGCGGTGGCAATCTGGAGTACCGCGTCGCCGACCAGGCGCGGCGGATGCTGGACGGCGGCCAGGCGCATTTCGCGATCCAGGACTATCCGCTCGGCCCGCTGCTGGCCCAGTGCTGTGGCGGCCGGGTGCGGCTGTTCCTCGAGCGCCTGAACGACAACAGCCGCGACTGGCTGACCGCCGCGGCCAAGCGCATAGACGCGGCGCAACCGTTCGAGGTCCGCACCCGGTTCGAGCCGGAGCTGCTGACCAAGACCATCGCGCCGATCCTCTCCACCGAAGCCGACGGCCCGCTGGTGTCGTTGGCCGGCGCGCCCGCCACCGCGCGCGGCGCGCGACCAGAGCTGGGCGATTTGCTGGTCGAACGCGCCGACGCGCCGCGGCCGCCGCTGCTGCTGTTCGGCGCCGGCCATGTGGGGCAGGCGATCGCCAGGGCCTTCGAGCCGCTGCCGTTCCGTCTGTCCTGGTACGACAGCCGCCCCGAGACCGCCGAGATCGGCGGCGTCACCGTGCTGGCGACCGCCGAACTGGCCGCCAAGGCGATGGGGGCGGGGGCGGACGCCTATGGCCTGGTCCTGACCCATGACCATGCCCTGGACTACGCCCTGGTGTCGGCCGGGCTGGCGGGCGGCGGCTTTGCGTACTTCGGGGTCATCGGCTCAAAGACCAAGCGCGCCCGGTTCATGAAACGGTTGCGCGATGATGGTTTCTCGGAAGCGGTGCTGACCCGCCTGACCTGTCCGATCGGCCTGCCGCACCTGAAGAGCAAGGCGCCCGAAGTGATCGCCGTGTCGGTCGCCGCCGATCTCCTGATGCGCCAGGAAGCGGCGCGCATTCGCAACGACGAGATGTCCCGTGCAAGCGTTTAGAGCCTCGATCCTCCACCTGCTGGACGATCCCGCCAAGGCGGCGGAGGGCGCGGTCGCCTTCCACGAGGACGGCCTGTTGCTGGTCGAGGACGGCCGCGTGGTCGGCTGCGGGGCCTATGCCGAGCTCGCCCCCTGGCTGGGCGGCGCGGAGCTTGAGGACCTGACCGGCCACCTGATCACGCCGGGCTTTGTGGACACCCATATCCACTTCCCGCAGGTCGACGTCATCGCCGCTCACGGCAAGCAGCTGCTGGACTGGCTGGAGCAGCACACCTTCCCGGCCGAGGCGGCGTTCGCTGATCCCAAGCACGCCGCCGACACCGCCGCCTTCTTTCTGGATGAGCTGCTGCGCAACGGCACCACGACGGCGCTGGTGTTCGGCTCGGTGCATAAGGTGTCGGTCGACGCCCTGTTCGCCGAGGCCTATGCGCGCGACATGCGGCTGATCGCCGGCAAGTCGCTGATGGACCGCAACGCGCCGGACGGCCTGACCGACACCGTCGAGAGCAGCCGCGAGGACATGCAGGCCCTGATCGCCGACTGGCACGGCAAGGGCCGCCTCGGCTATGCGGTGACGCCGCGCTTTGCGATCAGCTGCAGCGACGCCCAACTGGCCATGGCCGGCGAGGTCCTGGCCGAGCACCCCGACGTCTGGATGCAGACCCACCTGTCGGAGAACCTGCACGAGATCAAGGAGACGGCGCGGCTGTTCCCCGCCGCAAAGGACTATCTGGACGTCTATGACCGCTTTGGCCTGCTGCGCCAGCGCTCGATTTTCGCCCACTGCGTCCACCTGAAGGGCGAGGCGTTCCGGCGCCTGGCGGCCAAGGGCGGGGCGGTGGCCTTTTGTCCGACCTCGAACCTGTTCCTGGGCTCGGGCCTGTTCCCGCTGGAGGAGGCCTGCTCGCATGGCGTCAAGGTCGGCATCGGCACCGATGTCGGCGCCGGCACCACCTTCTCGATCCTCCATACGCTGGGCGAGGCCTACAAGGTCGGCCAGCTTCGCGGCGACGCGCTGGACCCGTTCCAGGCCCTGTATCTGGCTACCCTGGGCGGGGCGCGGGCGCTGGATCTGGACGACAAGATCGGCAATCTGGAGCCAGGCAAGGAGGCCGACTTTATCGTGCTGGATCTGGCGGCGACGCCGCTGATCGCCCGGCGTCTGGCGGGGGCCAAGAGCCTGGCCGACAAGCTCTTTGCGCTGACGGTGCTGGGCGATGATCGGGTGGTGGCCCGGACGTACCTGGCGGGCGTGGAGCGGTGGCGGCGGCCGTAAAGCAATCCTCCCCCTAGCGGGGGAGGTGGTCGCGAAGCGACCGGAGGGGGAAGCGTCTGAACGCTTGCCTCTTCCCCCTCCGTCGTCTCTTCGAGCCGACACCTCCCCCGTTAGAGGGAGGATTTTCAATCAACCGTACTTCGCCGCCATCGTCTGCGCGTACAGCGTCAGCAGTCGCGCGCCGTCTACAGCCACGGTCGCGGCCTGGATCGGCTGGTCGTCCCAGGCGCTGGGGCCGAACAGTTCGCCCTCGGCCTTCTGGCAGGTCTGGCCCAGCGCGATGCCTTCGGTGACCACGCGAACCGACCCTCGGCGCACGGTGAACAGCGTCGGGTCGATCACATAGGCCACCGCCGCCGCATCGTGCACGCAGCAGCCCACCACGCCGTCCCGCTCGCCATAGAAGGCCGCATAGGGCTTGGAGATGGCGTTCAGGAAGCCGCAGGCGTCCGACCCGCCGGCCGCCAGGGCGTCCATATAGTCGGGCGACATCACGACCTGGGTCGTCACGTCCAGGCTGACGGCGGTCAGGTTCCAGGGCGCGGTGAACACCTGGTCGGCGGCTTCCGGATCGTTCCAGATATTGGCCTCGGCCACGGGCGTGACATTGCCCGGCTTGCCGGCCACGCCGAACGCGCCGCCCATGATCACCACCGACTTCAGCAGGGTGGCGACCTCCGGATCGGCCTGCAGGGCCAAGGCCAGGTTGGTCAGGGGACCAACGGCGCACAGCACCACTTCGCTCGGATACTGGCGGGCCAGGTCGATGATCGCCTGATGGGCGGGCTTGGCTTCCGGCTGGGCCGGGACCAGACCCGTCAGCTCCACATCGCCCAGACCGTTCACGCCATGCACGAAGGTGGGCGAGGGGTTGCGCGGACGCGTCAGCGGCTTGTCCGTGCCCTTGTAGATCGGGGCCGTCAGGCCGAAGCGGTCCTTCAGGTACAGCGCGTTGCGGGTGGTGGTCTCGATATCGGCGTTGCCGAAGATGGTCGTCACCGCGATCAGGTCGAGGGCGGGGCTCGCCTCGATGAACAGCAGGGCCATCGCGTCATCGATGCCGGGATCGGTGTCGAAGATGATTCTGGTCGGGGTCGTCATTCGAGGGCTCTAGCGCTTTTCGTTAGAGGAGGCGAGCCGTTGATCGGCGCTCTCCTGCATCAGGGAGACGTGGGCCGAGGCGACTTTCCAGCCGTCGGCGGTGCGGATCCAGGTCTGGCTCTGGCGGCCGATCCTGCCGGTGTCGTCACGGCGGAATTCGACATGGGCGACGGCGACGTCCGACCCGAAGGTGGTGACTTCGGTCCGCAGTCGCGTGCGTGGCGGCGAGCCGCCGGCCCGGCCGACGCGGAAGGCGGCGATCTCGTCAAAGCCCCACAGGTTCTCAGCCACGCCCAGGCGAACCGTATGCGGTGAGGCCCAGAAGGCTCCGTCCAGGGTTTCGATGTCATTGGCCATCAGCGCCGCCTCATAGGCGTCGACCAGGGCGGTGACTTCGGCCAGCACGGCGGGATCGTTGATGATCATAGCGCCCCCGCCGGCGGATGGGCCGCCACCACGCCAGCGCGTTGCAAGCGCAGGGCGGCGGCGAAGGCCAGGTCCTCGCGCCAGGCCGGGGCGATGATCTGCACGCCGATCGGCAACTGGCCGGGACGGTTCACCGGCGCGGCCACCACCGGAAGGCCGGCATAGCTGATGGGCTGGGTGAAGGCGCCCAGGTTCTTGCGCACCGACACTGGAACCCCGTCCATCTCCATCGTCGCCTGGCCGATCGGCGGCGCGGGGCACACCGAGGCGGGCGCCAACAGGATATCGTAGCGCTGAAAGGCCTCGCGAACCTCGTCACGAAAGACCGTGCGGAAACGCTTAGCGGCTTCCGCGACGCCGCGGGGCAGCAGGGCGCCGGCCAGTAGGCGATCACGGACGGCGGGGTCATAGTCCATGGCGCGCTTGGCCAGATCGTCGTGGTGCAGTTCGCCGCCCTCGAACGCGGTCAGGCAGAAGGCGGCGGCGCGCGCGGCCTGGGCGCTCTGCAGGGTGATCTCGCCCCGCGCCTCCAGCGCCTCGGCGACATAGCCCAGCGCCGCCAGCACCTCCGGAAAGGCGCCTTGTTGGAACCAGCCGCCCAGTACGCCCACGCGCAAGGGCTGCTCGGCCAGGGCGTCTAGGCGGCCGGCCAGCGGCTCGGCGTCGCGGACGCAGATCGGATCGCCGGCCGGGTCGGGGCCTTGCAGGACGTCGTAGGCCAGGGCCAGGTCCTCGACCGAGCGCGCGAAGGGGCCGACATGGTCCAGGCTCTCGACGAACGGAAAGACGCCCTGGCGCGACAGGCGGCCATAGGTGGGCTTGAGGCCGAACACGCCGCACAGGCCGGCGGGGATCCGGATCGAGCCGTTGGTGTCCGAGCCCAGGGTCAGGGGCACGAGGCCCGCCGCGACAGCCGCCGCCGAGCCGCCCGATGAGCCGCCGGCGATCCGCGTCGGATCATGCGGATTGCGCACCGGGCCATCGTGCGCGTTCTCGGTGACGAAGCCATAGGCGAACTCGTCCATGTTCAGCGCGCCGACCAGAATGGCGCCGGCGACGGTCAGGCGTTGGACGAGGGTCGCGTCGCGCGACGGCGGCGCGGCGTCGCGGCGGATCTTCGATCCGGCCAGGGTGGGCAGGCCCTCGAGATCGAACAGGTTCTTCACCGCGAAGGGGACCCCGGCTAGCGGGCCCACGGGACGGCTCGCCGCGAGATCGGCGTCGACCGCCTCGGCGGCGGCGAGCGCGCGCTCGGCGGTGACGGCGGTGAAGGCGTTGATGCCGCCGTCCAGACGCTGGATGCGCGAGAGGGTGGCTTCAGTCACTGCGCGTGCGGTGACGCGGCCGGCGCGGACCTCGCCGGCGATCTCGACGACGCTGCAGAAGCTCACGGTTGGAACGTCTCCGGGGCCTCGCCCGCCGCCTCGCCGAGAGCGGCGACAAACAGGGCGGTCTGGCTCTTCAGCAGGACGAGGTTGTCGATGACGCCCGGCAGGCTGGGGGCGGGCGGTTCGACGCCGCGCTCGGCGGCGCGACGCGGCGCCCAGGCGGCCATCTCGACATCGTCGAGGGCCAGAAAGGCTGTCGTCTCCGCATCGAGCGCCATGGGCGGACTCCATAAGTAAGAAAAAACTTCATACACCCGGGTTCGCCGGACGCGCCAGCCCCGCATTTCCCGCAAGCCCGATCCGCCCAAGCCCGCGCCATTTGCGCGGCGGATCGCTCGCCTGGAAGGCAGGTCTGCCTCAAGCGGCGGGACGTCGTCGCTTGCCCTTCGCCCCCGCCCACGGATCGGCTCAGATGCGCTTGTAATAAGGAACTTACTTGATGGCGCATCACCGACTGGCTTCCACCCCTGAGACCGTTCGCTTCGGCATGTTCGACGCCGCGTTCGATCCCGTGCTGACGGTGAATTCGGGCGATAGCGTCACGGTCGATTGCGTCTCGGGCGGGCCCGAGGTGATGCCGCCGGTCGGGTCGCCCTACGCCATACCGCCGGCGCTGCAGGCGATCCACGACAGCAATCCGCCAAGGATCGGACCCCACATCCTCACCGGCCCCATCGCCATCGCCGGCGCCGAGCCAGGCGACATTCTGGAGGTGCGGATCGAGGCGATCGAGCCCAATAACGACTGGGGCTATTGCGCCGTGCGTCCGCTGGCCGGGACGCTGCCTGAGGACTTCCCCGAGCGCTATGTCAGCCACATCGCCGTCGACGCTGCGCGCGGCGTCTGCAAGCCCGAGTGGGGCCCCGAGCTGCCCCTGGCGCCGTTCTTCGGGACCATGGGCGTGGCCCCGCCGGCCCGTTACGGGCGCCTCTCCAGCCGCGAGCCGCGCGAGCACGGCGGCAATATGGACAACAAGGAGCTGGTCGCCGGCTCGACCCTCTATCTGCCGGTCTGGGTCCCAGGCGCGAACTTCTCGGTCGGTGACGGCCATGGACGGCAAGGAGATGGCGAGGTCTGCGTCAACGCGCTGGAGATGGGCCTGACCGGGACCTTCACCTTCGTGCTGCACAAGAAGGCCAATGGGGCTGCGGACATCGCGCCCTTCGCCTGGCCGCGCGCCGAGACGCCCACGCACTATATCCTGATGGGCTTTCACGAGGATCTCGACCTGGCCATGAAGCAGGCCCTACGCCAGACCATCGACTTCATCACCGCGCGCTCGGCCCTGACCCGCGTGCAGGCCTATCAGTTCTGTTCGCTGGCCGTGGATTTCCGCGTCACCCAGACCGTCAATGGCGAGAAGGGCGTCCACGCGCTGCTGGCCAAGGGACTGCTGTTCTAGACGCGCTCGACCTTTGCGCGTGGAGCTTTGCTGCGCTGAAATCGCGGATTGGCCGACGGTCGCGCCGATAGGGGTAGCGACGAGATGGCGCTGAAGCCTTTATGAGGCTTGGCCTTGCCTCCCAGAGCGAAACTTCCGACGCGCTGCGCTTCGACGTTTACCCTTAATATTCCCGCCTTGGCTGAAAGTCATACGGCCCGCGACTTGCACTCGATAGATCACGCTGAGGTTGCAGTGTGATTTTGGGGGAGCGGGTGATGGATTTGCGCGGGACGCAGGGCGCTGACACGTTGATCGGCGGCGCCGAAGACGACGTCATCTACGGCTTTGGGGGCGCCGACACGCTGCGGGGCGGCGCGGGCGACGACGTGCTGGCGGGCCACGAAGGCAATGACGTCCTGCAGGGCGGCGACGGTGACGACTACCTGCTGGGCGGTCTCGGCAACGACACGCTGGACGGCGGCGCCGGCGCGGACTGGGCGGCCTATGAGGACGCCGCCGCGGCGGTGAAGGTGGATCTCAGCCTCAGCGGCGCCCAGAACACCGGCGGCGGCGGGACCGACCGGCTGACCAGCATCGAGAACCTCTACGGCTCGGCCTTCAACGACACCCTCATCGGCGATGCGCGCGACAACGTCTTGATGGGCTGGGACGGGAACGACCTCATCAACGGCGGCAAGGGCGACGACACCCTGTGGGGCTCGGCCGGGAAAGACACGCTGGACGGCGGCGACGGCGACGACTGGCTGGTCGGCGGCGCGGGCGACGATGTGATCAAGGGCGGCGCGGGCGGCGACTGGTCCTCGTACGAAGACGCCAGCGCCGGTGTGACGGTCGACCTGACCAAGACCACGGCGCAGGACACGATCGGCGCGGGCAAGGACACGCTGACGGGTGTCGAGAGCATCTGGGGCAGCAAGTTCGCCGACGTACTGACCGGCGACGCGGGCAGCAACTACATCTGGGGCGACGCAGGCGACGACAAGCTCTACGGCGGCGCGGGCGATGACTTCTTCGCGGGCGGGGCCGGGGTGAACGTCATCGACGGTGGCGAGGGCTTCGACACGGTCGATTACGCCATGAGCGATGTGGGGGTCGACGTCGACCTGTCGCGCAACATCGCCACAAGCCGCGGCGACGCCTCGATCAGGGACACGCTGTCGTCGATTGAGCTGGTGACGGGTTCCACGCGCGACGACACCATCATCGGGAACGCCGCCGAGAACTATCTTTACGGCGATGCCGGTAATGACGTGCTGAGAGCCGAAGGCGGTCAGGACGTTCTGGAAGGCGGCGACGGCGAGGACACGCTCTTTGGCAGTTCGACCGGCGCCGGCGACGTGCTGCTGGGCAATGCCGGCGACGATAGAATCGTCGTCTACGCCGGGGCGACCGTGGTCGATGGCGGCGCCGGTGTGGACACGCTTAAGGTTATGTCCGCCGCCAACCTCAAGATCGACCTTCGGATATCCGGCGGCCAGGAGATCGCGTCGGGGCTCCATGTCGATCTGCGGAACGTCGAGAATCTGATCGCTGGCGCCGGTAATGACCAGCTCACCGGTGACGACAAGGACAACATCTTCATCGGCGGCGCGGGCGACGACTACATCGACGGCGGCGCCGGCTTTGACTACGTCAGCTACCAGAACGATGGTCTGACGACCGGCATGCAGGTGCAACTGAAGCAGCAGTGGCAGAACCTGATCAGCGATCGCGGCCACGACACCCTGATCTCGATCGAAGGCGTCATTGGTTCGAACTATGATGACTTCCTGTCGGGGAACTCGGGCGCAAACGTCCTGAAGGGTATGGACGGTAACGACGGCATCTATGGCTACGGCGGCGCGGATACGCTGGATGGCGGCGCCGGCGAAGACTACCTGATGGCCTATTCTTTTGATGATCCGACCATTTCGTCGACCGGAACTGTGATGTTGGGCGGCGATGGCCGCGACACCATCGAGTTCGGTTTAGGCGACTCGCGCGGCGAGGGCGGCGCGGGCGATGACATGTTCTACGTCAACAACTTGGCCGGTCACTTCACCGCCATCGGCGGCGACGGGGCGGACCGGATGCAGTTCCAGGTTCGCGGCTACGACTTCGCCTCCGGCGTGACCGTGGACCTCTCCAAGACGGACCGGCAGCAGATCGCTGAGGGCGTGTCGATGGTGATCAACTCAGTCGAGACCATCTACGGCAGCCTAGGCGACGACAGGATTACCGGCGACGCCAACGACAACTTCCTCTGGGGGCTCCAAGGTAACGACATCCTGAGCGGTGGTGCAGGCAACGACATCCTTGAAGGCTATGACGGCGCGGATACGCTTGTCGGCGGCAAAGGCGAGGACACCCTGTGGGGCGGTCGTGAGGCCGACATCTTCAAGTTCACCAACGGTGACTCGTTTGCGACGAACAACGTTGGCGACGGCGTGGATGTTATAAGAGACTTCCAGTCTGTGGATCGCCTGGACTTCGGGGCTGGTTCCACGCCTGCGACCTATCGCGAGATGAGCGCCTCGACCTTTGGCGAGGCCCAGACCCTGGCCGTCTCCGGCGTCTCGTCGGGAGCCAGCATGAAGTACTACACGGCCGTCCAGGTCGGCGCGGACATCTATCTGTTTGTCGCCGGGACCACGGCCAACAGCGCGGGCATGGAGAACGTGGTCAAGCTTGCCGGGGTTGGTCTTTCTTCGATCGACGCCACGAACTTCATCTAGCGAGGGCTCCTGACAAGACCCCTTCCTGCAACCTCCAAATCGCCCCTACGTTGACGTCTTGTCGGCGTGGGGGCCGGCGGCCGCGCTGGGATGTCTGGCGCGGGGTAGGGTTCTTTGAGGGAACTTCATGAAACCGCTGCTGCCTATCGCCGCGCTGCTGGCGCTCGCCGCCTGCTCGCCGCAATCCGCTGAGAGAAAGGCCGAGGCGCCCGCCGCGTCGGCCGCTGCGACGCCCAAGCCGCCGAAGGCCGACATCCCTGCCGGCGACTACACGCTCGACAAGACCCACGCCTCATTGGTGTTCAAGGTCAGCCACCTGGGCTTTTCGAACTACACGGCCAGCTTCGCCGATTTCGACGTCAAGCTGCGCTTCGACCAGGCCAACGCCGCCGCCAGTGCGCTGGAGGCGACGATCGATCCAACGTCCTTGACGCTGCCGGCGCCGCCGGCCGGCTTCCAGAAGGAGCTGATCGGCCCGCAGTGGCTGAACGCCGGCGCCTATCCGGCCATCACCTTCAAGTCGACCAAGATCGAGACCACGGGTCCGGACACCGGCAAGGTCACGGGCGACCTGACCCTGCACGGCGTGACCAAGCCGGTAACCCTGGAGGTCACCTATAACGGCGGCTACGCCGGCCATCCGATGGATCCCAATGCGCGGATCGGCTTCTCGGCCAAGGGCGCTTTCAAGCGCTCGGACTTCGGGATCGCCTATGGCGTTCCGGCCCCCGGCACGACCATGGGCGTCGGTGACGAGGTGCAGGTCGAGATCGAGGCCGAGTTCAGCGGTCCGCCGCTGAAGGTCGAGCCCAAAACCTAGCGCTTGGGCGCGCCGCGCGTCAGATAGCCTTCCAGCAGCGCCAGGGCGTGGTCCAGCCGCGCCCGGCGCCATTCGGGAGCGCTCATGTCGGTGTTCAGCGTGGCCGACAGCGAATAGCCGTTGGCCAGGTGGAAGCGGCTCATGGCCGCGATCGTCACATAGATCTGCACTGGGTCGAGGTCGGGCCCGAAGATCCCTTGGCGCTGGCCGCTCTCGATCAGCCCCTCGATCGTGCGGCGCAGCGGGAAGGCCGTCTCGGTGACCACCCGCGACTGGGCGGCGAACTTGCCGTGCTGCAGGTTCTCGTTGCGCAGCAGACCCTCAAAGCGCGGGTTCTTCTCGAAATAGTCGAAGGTGAAGCGCTGCAGCTCGAGGAACCCGTCCAGCGGCTTTTCAAAGTCGATCTTCAGCTCGGCCTCACGGGCCCGCAGGTCCATATAGGCGCTTTCGAGGACGGCCATGTACAGGCCCTTCTTGTCCCCGAAGTAGTGGTAGAGCATCCGGATATTGCACTTGGCGGCCTTGACGATCTTCTCGATCCGGGCCCCGGCGAAGCCGGCCTGGGCGAACTCCTTGAGGGCCGCGGCGAGGATGGCCTTGCGGGTGCGCTCGGCGTTGCGCTTGCGCGGCGCGCCGTCATCAGACCCCAAGGCGGCGTCGGCTTGCACGTCCAGGACGGCGTCGGTCACGGGATCTTGGCTCCCTGTTTGATCCAGGCGCCCAGCTGGGCGCGCTCCTCATCGGTCATGCCGGTCTCGTTGCCAAGGGGCATGCTGGTCGAGAGCACCGCGCGCTCGTTGATTTTTGGTGCGTAGGTCCGGATCTGCTCAGGCGTGTCGAAGGTCGCGCCGAGGGGCGGGGCGGAGAAGCTGGCGTGGGTGGGCGTCGCCGCGTGGCAGGTCGAGCAGTGCTTCTGGATGATTCCCTGCGCTGTGGCGAAGGACACCTCGCCGCTGATCTCGACCCTGTCCTTGGGCTTCATCGAAGCGATGGCCGTGGCGCCGAAGATCAGCATGGCGCCGTAGAACAGGAACTCGTGCCGGATCTTTCCAAAGTGGCGCTGGATGAAGAAGTAGCGGATCGCGATCGCCCCGGCGCTGATCATGGCCAGCAGCAGCCAGGCCTTGGGATGCCCCGAGACGGCCGGATAGTGGTTGCTGATCATGATGAAGATGACCGGCAGGGTCATGTGGGTGTTGTGCACCGACCGCTGCTTGCCCATCGCGCCCAGGCGCGGATCGACGGGGCGGCCGGCCAGCATGTCGGCGACGATCTTTCGCTGGTTGGGGATGATGACCAGGAACACGTTCCCGACCATGCAGGTGCCGATAATCGCGCCCACATGGATGAAGGCGCCGCGATCGGAAAATAGCTGGGTCAGCGCCCAGGTCGCCGCCGTCAGGATCGAAAACCAGACCACGCCGAACAGCTTGCCGGATTTGCCCAGGGGGGAGCGGCACAGGGCCTCATAGGTCGCAAGGCCGCCGAAGATGAAGGCCAGGCCCACGCCGATCGCCTGCACCTGGCTGAAGGCGTGCTTGGCCGGGTCGATCAGGTAGACACCGGCCTGCCAGTAGTAGAGCACGATAAGCAAAGCAAAGCCCGACAGCCAGGTGGTGTAGGCCTCCCACTTGAACCAGTGCAGGTGCTCGGGCATGTGCGCCGGCGCGGTCAGATACTTCTGCGAGTGGTAGAAGCCGCCACCGTGCACGGCCCACAGCTCGCCCTTCACGCCGTCCTTGGGCGGATTGGGATCGCGAAGATTGTTGTCCAGCCAGACGAAATAGAACGACGCGCCGATCCAGGCCACGCCCGCGATCACGTGCAGCCAGCGCAGCGCCATGCCGATCCAACCGGCGAAATCATAGTCCATCAGGTCGTCACCGCGTCGAGCAGGCGAAGCTTGGAGATCAGGCCGATCTCAGTGACGGCCTGGGCGATCTCGGTCGCCTCGTCGTTGTGGGCGCGCGCGGCCATGGCCTCAAGGATCGAGGCCTTGTCGTTCAGGCGCACGCAGATGATGAAGGGAAAGCCAAAGCGCGTGTTGTAGACGGCGTTCAGGTCATGGAACCGCGCGAACTCTTCGGGCGTCAGCTTGTCGAGCCCCGCGCTGGCCTGTTCGGCGTTGCTCTCGGCGGTCAGTTGCTTGGCGATCGCGGCCTTGCCGGCCAGTTCCGGGTGAGCGCGGATGAGCGCCAGCTTGTCGGCCGTGCTCGCCGCGTCGAGGACGGCCATCATCGCCGCGTGCATCGCCTCTATGGAGGCGAAGGGCCGGGCGTCCCAGGCGCGCTCGACCACCCAAGGGGAGAGTTCGAAGGCGAAGTGCAGGGCGGTGGTGAAGGCTTCGCGGTCGAGGGTGTTGAGGTGGGTCAGGCTCTGCATGACGCCCCCTCCGTCGCGACGCATATCCGCCTCGCGCCTCCTCCCTCGCTTCGCGAGGGAGGAGGAGTCTTCATCCTCCCCCGTGCAACGGGGGAGGGGGACCGCCCACGGGTCGCGCGGAGCGCGCGCCCGAGGACAGGCTTCGCGGTGGAGGGGGCGCTCATACCGCCGCCCCTTTGTACGGATGCGTTGCGATCCAGTGTCGCGCGATGTCGATCCGCCTGGCCACCCAGACCTTGTCGTGGCTGACCACGTGCTGCAGGAACCGCCGCAGGGCCCCAATCCGCCCGGGCTTGCCGACCACGCGGCAGTGCAGGCCCACGCTCATCATCTTCGGCGCGGTTTCGCCCTCCAGATAGAGAGCGTCGAAGGCGTCGCGCAGATAGGTGAAGAACTGCTCGCCGGTGTTGAACCCCTGGGCCGCCGTGAAGCGCATGTCGTTGGCTTCCAGCGTGTAGGGCGTGATCAGCTGAGGCCGGCCGTGCTGGTCGTCCCAGTAGGGCAGGTCGTCGGCGTAGCTGTCGGCGTCATAGAGAAAGCCGCCTTCCTGGGCGATCAGGCGCGCGGTGTTGGGGCTGGTGCGGCCCTGGTACCAGCCCAGGGGGCGCTCGCCGGTCAGGCGTTTCTGGATCTCGATGGCCTGCTGGATGTGCTCCAACTCCTGCTCGGGCGAGACGTGCTGGTAGTCGATCCAGCGATAGCCATGACTGGCGATCTCCCAGCCGGACTTCATCATCGCCTCGACGGCGTCGGGATGGCGCTCCATGGCCTGGGCGACGCCGAACACGGTCAGCGGCAGGTCGAACTCCTCGAACAGCCTACGGATACGCCAGAAGCCTGCGCGCGAACCGTATTCGTAGAGGCTCTCCATCGACATGTTGCGCATGCCCTGGATCGGCTGGGCGCCGACCATCTCCGACAGGAAGAACTCGGAGACCGGATCGCCATGCAGGATCGAGCGCTCGGCGCCCTCTTCGTAGTTCAGCACGAACTGCACGGCCACGCGGGCCCCGTTCGGCCACCGCGCGTGCGGCGGATGCTCGCCATAACCGATGAGGTCGCGGGGGTAGGTCATCAAATCCTCCCCCCATCGGGGGAGGTGGCGCGAAGCGCCGGAGGGGGAAGGGGCAGGGTCCGCAGAACTTCCCCCTCCGTCGGCTGCGCCGACACCTCCCCCGCTGGGGGGAGGATTTTGAACGACGCCCCTCATCCGTACACCTTCGCCGCCGCATCCACCCCCGCGCCGGCGGGGGCGCTGAAGCCTTCCCAGCGCAGCACCGCCTCGAAGGCCGCGAGCGTCTGCAGCACCGCGTGCTTGCGGGCGTTCACGCCCATGGTCCCGATGCGCCAGATCTTGCCGGTCAGCGGACCGAAGGCCGAGCCGATCTCGATCTCGAAGTCGGTGCGCATCCGCGCCTTCACCCGGTCATAGTCGACGCCTCCGGGGACCCAGATGCCGGTGACGTTGGTCATCTTGTGAGCCTTGTCGCCGTAGATGGAGAGGCCCATGGCCTCCAGCCCGGCGGTCATGGCCGCGCCGGCCTGGGCGTGGCGGTCGAAGCGCGCCGGAAGACCTTCCTCCAGCACCAGTCGCGCGCATTCGCGGGCGGCGAACAGCATCGGCGCGCATTCGGTGTGGTGGTTCAGGCGCTTGTCGGACCAGTAGTCCATGATCATCGCCAGATCGAAGTAGTTCGAGGCGATACGCCGACCATGGCCCGCCGCGCCGCCGGTTCCAGCCAGACCCTTCTCGACGTGGCGACGCGAGAAGATGTGCTCGGCGGCCTGGTCGCTGATCGTGATTGGGGCCGAGCCAGAGGGGCCGCCCAGGCACTTTTGCAGGCCGGCGGTGACGATGTCGGCGCCCCAGGCGTCGACGGGGACGTCCATGCCCGACAGGGTGGCGGTGGCGTCGACATACATCAGCGCCCCATGTGCGCGGCAGATCGCGCCGATCTCCGCCAAGGGCTGAGCCATGGTGGTCGAGGTGTCGCCGTGGACGCAGGCGACCAGGCGCGGCTTGACGCGCTTCACGGCGTCCTCGACGGCCTGCGGATCGACCACGGTTCCCCAGGGGGCCTCGACGAAGGTGACCTTGGCGTCGCAGCGCTCGGCGATCTCGGCCAGCAGCAGGCCAAAGCGTCCGGCGTTGACCACCACGACGTCGTCGCCGGGCTGCAGCGTCGAGACCAGCGCCGCCTCGATGCCGGCGCGCGAAGTGCCGTCGATCGCGAAGGTCCAGCGGTTCTGTGTCTGGAAGACGCCGCGATACAGCGCCATGACCTCGTTCATGTAGCCTGTGAACTCGGGGTCGAACTGACCCAAGAGCTGCACCGACATGGCCCGCAGCACACGTGGGTGCACGTTGATGGGGCCGGGGCCCATCAGCAGGCGGGCGGGGTGGTCGAGTTCGTGGAAGGTGTCGGTCATGGTCTCAAGCGCCTGTCATCCCGGACGTCCTGAAGGGACGATCCGGGACCGCCGGATGCACCGGCGATTGTTGCGGTCCCGGCTCTTCGCTGCGCTGCGGCCGGGATGACACGGAAAGGGAAAGCTTCTCTACGAACCCCAGCATCGCCCGGGCCGCCAAGGCGCAGTCGGCCTCGGTGACGGCCTCGGCCGGGTTGTGGCTGATCCCGCCTTCGCAGCGGATGAACAGCATGGCGGTGGGGCAAAGCGTGGCCATCACCATGGCGTCGTGACCGGCGCCCGAGGGCAGGCGGCGGGCGGGCAGGCCAAGATCGGCGAGGCTCTCGTCCAGCAGGCCCATCAGTGACGGGTCGCAGGGGCTCTCGGCCAGGGCTTGCATTAGTGTGACGCTGGCGGCGAGGCCGCGGGCGGCGGCGATGGCGTGGATCTCGGCGGTGATCGCGTCGACGGCGGCGTCGCGGGTGGCCGCGGTCTCGGCGCGGATGTCCATCGAGAACTCGACCGCGCCCGGAATGACGTTGAAGGCGCCGGGCAGGGTGCTCATGCGGCCCACCGTGCCGACTAGGCCGTCGGTTCCAGCGCGACAGATCCGCTCCAGGGCCAGCATGGCCTCGGCGGCGGCGGGGCCAGGGTCCTTGCGCAAGGCCATCGGCGTGGTGCCCGCGTGCCCGGCCATGCCCGCGATCCGCACCATCAGGCGCTTCTGGGCGGCGATCGCGGTGACGACGCCCAGGGCCAGGCTCTCGGCCTCCAGCACCGGACCTTGTTCGATATGGGCTTCCAGGAAGGCCAGCACGTCCTCGGGACGGCGGGCGGCCGAAGCGATGTTGGCCGGATCGCCGCCGAACGCCGCCAGCGCTTCTGCGATAGACACGCCTTCGGCGTCCTTCATCTCCAGGGCGCTGGCGTCCAGGGTTCCGGCGATGGCGCGGCTGCAGCTCATCGAGGCGGGGAAGCGCGAGCCCTCCTCGTCGCCGAACGCCGCGACCTCGATCGCGAATGGCAGGCGGCGACCGGCGCGATGCAGCGCCTCGACCACGTCGATCCCCAGCATGATCCCCAGCGGCCCGTCATAGCGCCCGCCGTTGCGGACGCTGTCGATGTGCGAGCCGATGATCAGGGCGGGCGCGTCAGGCGTCTCGCCCTCGTAGCGGCCGATCAGGTTGGCGGCGGCGTCGCGGCGCACGCTCATCCCGGCTTCAGCCATCCACGCGGCGAGAGCGTCCAGCGCAGCGCCGTGGGCGGCCGTCAGGAAGCGGCGGGTCAGTTGGCCGTCGACCTCACTGTAAGGCGGCGACCCCAGGGCGTCGCAACGCGCCTTGGCCCTCACCCCGATGTCGACACCGTCCGCCACGTTCGCTCCGCGCCCTTGATCGCATCACCCTAGCAGGCGGAGCGACCAAGTCCCCTTTTGCGAGCCGCCGGGGTCGACAACCGACGCAGGCGCCCGCGCAAGCGCCACGCCGCGAAGCGGGCGCCTGTCCATAAGTCATAAATCACTTACTTATGGAAGGGCGGTGCGGGGGTCAGCGCGCTGCGAACCAGCGCGCTGCGGCGTAGCCGGCGGAGGCCGAGACCGTCGTGATGAATGTGCCCCAGGCCATGTCGACTAGGGTGATCGTCGTCGACCAGGTCTTCAGCGTGGCCTGATTGGTCAGGTCATAGGTGGCGTAGGCGACGAGACCGAAGACGGCGGCGTGGACCAGCAGGCGCTTCCAACCGCCCTCGCGCAGCGCCGGCAGGACCGCCAGAACGACGATGCCCGTCACGTACAGCAGATAGAAGATCACGGCCGGCGGCATCGAGGGCTTCTCGGCCAGGAGCTCGCCGATGCGAGGCTGGTAGAGCCGGTTGACCATCTGGGTCAGCCAGATGATGTCGAGGACCAGCATCGCAAGGGCGGTCCCGACATAGGCGATGGCGAACTGGATCATTGGGCTGTCTCCGCCGGGACCGGGCGCATCCGATAGTGGCTGACGCCCCATTCCTCACCGCCGCGATGGCCGAACAGGCCGGCGGTGGCCAGGAAGAACAGGCGCCAGCGACGGCGCCAGACGGTGGCGTGCTTGCCGTACACCTCGGCCAGGATCGGATCGACCGTAGCGCGGCGGGCGTCGAAGTTCTCCAGCCACTGGCGGGCGGTGCGAGCATAGTGCTCGCCGCTCCAGCGCCAATCCTGCTCGACGGTGAACAGGTCGGGGAACTGACGGGGCAGGTCGTGGCTGGGCATTACGCCGCCGCTGAAGAAGTACTGGGCGATCCAGTCGGCCGGATCATCGACTTCGAAGCGGTACGGGGTGTTCTTGTGGGTGAACACGTGGAGGAACAAGACGCCGTCCGGCTTCAGCCAGTCCCGCACGCGGGCCAGTAGGGCCCGCCAGTTGGACATGTGCTCGAACATTTCCACCGACACCACGCGGTCGAAGCGCTGGTTGGTCTGGAAGTCGTTCATATCGGCGGTGATCACCGTCAGGTTGGTCAGGCCAAGCTCTGCGGCGCGCCCCTCGATGAAGGCGCGTTGCGAGGCCGAGTTGGACACCGAGGTGATGGTCGAGTTGGGGCACCGCGCGGCCATCCACAGGGACAGCGAGCCCCAGCCGCAACCTAACTCAAGAACCGATTGCCCATCCAGGAGATCCGCGTGCTCGGCGGTTTCGCGCAGGGCGGCCGCCTCGCCCTCCGCCAGGGTCGTCGCGCCGGGCGGGTAAAGGCCGCTGGAGTATTTCAGGTTCGGGCCCAGCACTGCTTTGAAGAAAGAGGCCGGCAGCTCATAGTGCTGCTCGTTGGCGTCGGCGGTGTGGGTCGCGATCGGTCGCGTCTCCATCTCGCGGGCGAAGGTCGAACTCGCGTCGGACGGGGCTTGCTGCAGGCGACGACGGGCGTCGCCCACGAGAAAGTCGATAGCGGCGCGCGACACCAGGTCGGGCATGGGCGCGTCCTCGAAGGCGTGGATCGCGGTCTTCACCAGGCTCATGGTCGTCCTCCGGGATGGTCGTTAAGCGTTACGCGCCGATCGGCCTTTCGGATGCGTCCGTTCTCGGCGAGCGCCCGTACTCGATACAGGCGTCACTCTGGCGCCCTGGGAGATTGTCTTGGTCACCGCTGTTCCTCGCCAATCCATCGCCGTGATCGGCGCTGGCGTCTCCGGTCTTTCTGCGGCCTGGCTTCTCTCGCATCGGCACGACGTGACGCTCTACGAGGCGGACAACCGGCTGGGCGGTCACGCCAACACGATCATCGCCGAGGGCGTGGCGGTCGACACCGGCTTCATCGTCTATAACGAGCCCAACTACCCGAACCTCACCGCTCTGTTCCGGCACATCGGTGTCGAGACGGCGGAGACGGACATGTCGTTCGGCGTGTCGCTGGACGACGGCGCGCTCGAGTATTCCAGCACCAAGCTGCTCGCGCAGAAGCGCAACGCGGTGAACCCGCGCTTCCTGAAGATGCTGCTGGATGTGGTTCGTTTCTACCGCGAGGGCCGCAACATCCCCGCGGACCTGGAGCAGGGCGGTCTGTGCCGGCTTGACGACTATCTGCGTCGCCAAGGCTATGGCCGCGCGTTCCAGGAAGATCACCTGCTGCCGCAAGCCGCCGCGATCTGGTCGGCTTCGATGCGCGACATCCGCGAGTTTCCGGCGGCCGCGCTGCTGCGGTTCTTCGACAATCACGGCCTGATGCTGCCGATCGACAAGCGTCCGATCTGGCGCACCGTCGTCGGCGGCTCGGCGCGCTATGTCGAGAAGCTGGCCGCCGGTGTTTCGGGACCGATCCTGACCGGGCGACCGGTGAAGGCGATCCATCGCGGGCCAGAGGGCGTGAAGATCGAGGATGCGACCGGCGAGACCCGGGCGTTCGATCACGTGGTGATCGGCGCGCACGCCGACCAGGCCCTGTCGATGCTGGCCTCGCCGACCGCTGAGGAACGCGAGCTGCTCGGCGCGTTCCGCTACAGCCGTAACCGCGCGGTGCTGCACAGCGATCTGGCCCTGATGCCGCGTCGCCGGAGCGCCTGGGCCAGCTGGAACCACGTCGGCCGTCGCGGCGAGGATGGCGAGGGCGGCGTCACCTACTGGATGAACATCCTTCAGCCCCTGGGCGTCGAGCGACCCTACTTCCTGTCGCTGAACCCGATGCAGGATCCCGATGGCCTGATGCACGACCAGGTCTATGAACACCCGCTGTTCGACGGTCCGGCCATGCTGGCCCAGCGTCGCCTGTGGGCTCTCCAGGGGCGTCGTCGCACTTGGTTCTGCGGCGCCTATTTCGGATCGGGCTTCCACGAGGATGGTCTGCAGGCGGGTCTGGCGGTCGCCGAGCAGCTGGGCGGCGTGCGTCGCCCCTGGCTCGTGCCCAACCCGTCGGGCCGCATCGTCCTGGACGTGGCCGATCAGGCCGCTGACCGCGAGCTGGTTGCGTGACCTCCCGTTCGGCGCTCTATGCGGGCCATGTCGTCCACGACCGGACCCGTCCCAAGCGCCATCACCTGCGCTATGGCGTCTTCATGCTGTTGCTCGACCTCGACGAGGTCGAGGCGCTGAGCGCGCGGCTTCGGCTGTTCTCGCGCAAGGCCTGGAACCTGGTCGGCTTTCACGATCGCGATCACCTCGACGACCCCCAGGCGACGCTGAAGGACGAGATCCTGGCTAAGCTGTCGGCCCATGGCTTGGCCAAGGGCGTCACGACCATCCGGGTGCTGACCATGCCGCGCATCCTCGGCAAGGGGTTCAACCCGCTGACGGTCTTCTTCTGCCACGACGGGCAGGATCGCCTGGTCGCCACCGTGCACGCGGTGCGCAATACCTTCGGCCAGCGCCATGACTATGTGATGCCCGCGCGCCTGGGCCTCGACGGCTGGGTGGAGCAGGAGGCGGGCAAGGCGTTCTACGTCTCGCCCTTCCTGCCGATGAACCTGCGCTATGACTTCGAGACCAAGCCGCCGGCCGAAGCAGTCAGCGTCGGCGTCGACGTGCTGGACGAGGGCGGCGTCATTCTTTCGGCCACGTTCGCCGGCCAACGCCGCAGCCTGACGGACGGCGCCATCCTCAAGGCCCTGTTGGGCCACCCCTGGCAAGTCGCCGGCATCCTGGTGGCGATCCACTGGGAAGCCCTCAAGATCATCCTCAAGGGCTTCCGCTTCTATCCGCAGGACAAGGCCACGCGCGGCCTGCGCCGGCCCGCCGCCTCCTAAGCCATCCAGGCGTCCAGGTCCTTCAGCGCGCGCAGGCTCATCAGCCGCTTCTTGGCGCGGCCGCGTTCCTTGAGCGGGATCTTCTTGCCGTCCTCGTCGACCTTGGGCGCCTCAAGCGGCGGCAGCAGGCCGTAGTTGATGTTCATCGGCTGGAAGCTGCCAGGACCGTTGCCGTCCTCCAGGTGGCCGCCGGTGATGTGCTCGACCAGAGCCCCCAGGGCGGTGGTCGGCGGCGGGGCGTCGATCGGCGCGCCCTTGCGGTCGGCGGCGGCGAAGCGGCCGGTCAGCAGACCCATCGCCGCGCTCTCGACATAGCCCTCCACGCCGGTGACCTGGCCCGCGAAGCGCAGGCGCGGCATGGCCTTCATCCGCAGCGACTTGTCCAGGAGCTTGGGCGAGTTGATGAAGGTGTTGCGGTGCAGGCCGCCCAAGCGGGCGAACTGAGCGTCTTCCAGGCCCGGGATCATCCGGAAGGTCTCGGCCTGGACGCCGTGCTTCAGCTTGGTCTGGAAGCCGACCATGTTCCACAGCGTGCCCAGAGCGTTGTCCTGGCGCAGCTGAACGATGGCGTAGGCCTTGACCAGCGGATCGCGCGGGTTGGTCAGGCCGACGGGCTTCATCGGACCATGGCGCAGGGTTTCGCGGCCGCGCTCGGCCATCACCTCGATCGGCAGGCAGCCATCGAAATAGGGGACGTTCTCCCACTCCTTGAACTCGGACTTGGGGCCCGCCAGCAGGGCGTCGATGAAGGCCTCGTACTGCTCCTTGTTCATCGGGCAGTTGATGTAGGCGGCTGCGTCGCCGCCGGGGCCTTCCTTGTCGTAGCGCGACTGGCGCCAGGCGACGTCCATGTTGATCGAGTCGAAATGGATGATCGGCGCGATGGCGTCGAAGAACGACAGCTGGCCTTCGCCGGTCAGGTCCAGAACCGCCTGGGCGAGCGCCGGCGAGGTGAGGGGGCCGGTGGCGACGATGACGTTGTCCCACTCCGCGGGTGGGAGGCCCGCGATCTCCTCGCGGACGATGGTGATCAGGGGGTGCTGCGACAGGCGCTTGGTGACCTCACCCGAGAAGCCGTCACGATCCACGGCCAGGGCGCCGCCGGCCGGCACTTGGTGCTGGTCGGCGCAAGACATGATCAGGCTGTCCAGCTTGCGCATCTCGGCGTGCAGCAGGCCCACGGCGTTGAACTGCCAGTCGTCCGAGCGGAACGAGTTGGAGCACACCATCTCGGCCAGACCGTCGGTCTGGTGCGCGTCGGTGATGACTTTGCCGGTGGCGTCGTCCTTGCGCATCTCGTGCAGGACCACCGGCACGCCGCTCTGGGCGATCTGCCAGGCGGCTTCGGAACCGGCGAGGCCCCCGCCAATGACGTGGACAGGTTGGTAGGTCGAGTTCGTGGTCATGGCGCGCCCTATACCCCCGGCTGTCGTTTGGCGAAACCTCGTGTAGGCTCACGATCCTGGGCCGGGCCCTGCGCGCCGGGCGAGCATGGGGAGGGGACATGGCGAGGTTTTCAGTGACCGAGGCGGCGACAGCCGGCTTCGGTGTCATCGGACGCAAGCCTTTGGCGGTGGTCGGTTGGGCGCTGGCCCTGGCCGTTGGGATGGTGATCCCGGCGATCCTGGCCTTCCTGGCGCTGGGGCCGCAGTTCCAGCAGTTCGTGCAGATGGCCTTGACCCAGAAGGAGGGCGCGCCAGATCCCGAGTTCATGCGCCAGATGATGCAGGCGCAGTCGGGCATGACGGCGGTGAACCTGCTGTTCTGGCTGTGGTCGTCCTTCATCAAGGGGGTGTTCTGCGCGGCGGTGTTCCGCGCCGTCCTGACCCCGAACCAGGCCTCGTGGGCCTATCTGCGGATCGGTTCGCGCGAACTGTGGCTGACCCTGCTGCTGCTGGTCGAGCAGGTGCTGATGATGATCGTCGTCTTCGTCGTGGCCCTGGTGATCGCGGTCCTGGCGGCGGTGGCGGGCGTCAGCGGCGGCGAGAACGGCGCGATGGCGGCGGTGAGCACGGCCTTCGCCGGCGCGGCGGTCGCTGCGGTTGTCCTGGTGTGGGTGGCTCTGCGACTGTCGATGGCCGCCCCGATGACCTTCGTCGACAACCAGTTCCGGCTTTTCGAGTCCTGGAACCTGACAAAGGGCCAGGGCTGGCGCTTGCTGGGCGTGGCGCTGCTGGTCGTGGTGTTCGTGATCGGGGTGGAGATCCTGGTCGCCGCGGTGCTGCTGGGCACGATCTTCGCGGCCGGCGGATCGTTGGCTGCGCTGCATGGCGACGGGGGTTTCGAGGCCTTCATGGCGCGACCGCCGTTGACGATCCTGCGTGAGGCCTGGCCCTGGTTGGCGGTGATCGGCGCGATCGGGGCGCTGTTCAGCGCGGTGGTCCAGGCGATCTTCTACGCCCCGTGGGCGGCCGTGCATCGGGCGTTGACCAAGGAGGCCTGACCACGGTTCGTGGCGTAGGCGTTACGCTCGACCGAAATCCTGCGTTCGGTGCGCGCCGCCATCGCCAGACGCGCGGCGAGCCCCTAGATTATGAGGGATAGCGGCGACTCATCCGGGCTGGGACCGGGCGCCGCGCCTGAGGGACGTGACGGGATGACGGAAGGATCGGCGGGAGTCAGTGCGACCCTGCGGGCAGGCCTTTCCGATGTGGGCGGGGCGGTGCGCGACTGCTGGGGCGCGCTCGCCTTCGCGGCGATGCTCAGCGTCGCCGCCGGCTCCTTGCCGTCCGGGGCGCGGTTCGTGATCGCTCTGGTCGCCGGCGTCATCGCCCAAGGCGCCTTGTTCCGGCGGGCGTTCAGCCGCGCGACGGGGCTCAAGGGGCTCCGCTGGGGGCGGGACGAGTGGCGCTTGCTCGCCGCCCAGCTGATGATCCTGGGCCTGTTTGTCCTGATCGGCTCGATCCTGCTGGTGATCGTCGGTGGCGTCGCGCTGGGTGTGGCGCGGACCGCAGCGCCGAACTTCGATCCCTCGACGGCGGAGGCCTGGCGCGCGGCGTTCGCTCAGGCGGGACCGGCGGGGCTGATCGTGGCGATCGTGCCCTTGGCCAGCTTGTTCGTCCTGATCTGGCTCGGGCTGCGCCTGTCGCTGTCGGCGCCGGCCACGGTCGACCAGGCCGGGGTGCGCGTGCTCAGCGCCTTCCCGCTCACTCGGGGGCGGACGCACATCCTGCTGGTCATTGGCCTGGCCATATCGATCCCGGTCATCGTCCTCAGCGCCCTGTTGGGCCTGGCGCCAGGGCAGGGGGCGATGGTCGCGGCGGTGATGGCCGGCTGCACCTATTTCTATGCGATGCCGGCCTGGACAGGCGCGCTCGCCCACTTCTACCGCCACAGTGCGGCACAGTAGGACGCCTGGATGTCTGTTCGCCCCGTCGACGCCGCCCTTGAAGGCCTGCAGACCATGCGCCGTCGGCCGCTGACCGTGCTGGCCTGGGCGGGCTTCTCCCTGGTCATGCTGCCGATCCTGGGCTTGCTGGTGAAGATCGGCCTGGGCGAGGAGGGCCGCCAGGTCCTGGCCGGTCGCGGCTCTTCGGCCGACCCGCGCGAGTTGCTGGACCTCGTCATGAGCCTGGGCGGCGTGATGGTGCTGCTGGTCGCCCTGGCCTTGCTGCTGGGCGCGGTGCTGCAGGCGGCGATCATCCGTTCGGTGCTTGAGCCGAACAACGATCGCTTCGCCTACTTGCGGCTCGGCAAGGAGGAGATCCAGCTGCTGATCGTGTCGCTGATCACCTGGGCGACGGCGCTTCTGTGCACGATCATCCCTTCGGGCGTGGTGGTGCTGGGCTCCTCGCTGCTGTCAGGCGCGGCCGCAGCCTGGTTCGCCTTCCTCGGCGCGCTTTCGGTGATCGGCTTCTCGCTGTGGGTGGCGGTGCGCCTGTCGCTGCTGGGTCCGCACGCCTTTTCGCATCATCACATCGACATCCGCGCGGCCTGGATCCAGACGCACGGGCAGTTCTGGCGACTGCTGGGCATGTTCGTGCTGACGATCGTGATCTGGATCCTGGTGCCGCTGCTGGGCGCGGCCGTGGCCGGGTTGATCGGCAAGTCGCTGACGGCGGTGGTCAACCTTGGCGCCAGCGGGCTGGCGGCGAGCAATTCGTGGCTGATCCTCACCCTGCTGGCCAACCTGCTGATGGCCCCGATCTTCCTGACCCTGCAGACGGTGATCCTGGTCGCCGCTCCGGCCCGCGCCTTCGCCCAGTTGAACCAGGACGAGATCGACGCGGGCCTCCACGCCTAAGTCCTCTAGGCCGATGCGCTGGGCCGCGCGGTCATGCGCTCGCGCCAGGCCAGCACGTGCTTGGCCTCGGCCGGTGTCGACAGGCCGGTGAAGTCGGCGAAGTCCAGGGTGGTCTGTCCGGTGATGTCGGCGATCGTATAGGTGTCGCCGGTCAGGTACGGGCGGCCATCCGCCAGCTCGCGGTCCAGCCACAGCTGCGCCTTCTCGACGACCTCGCGGTTGGATTCGCCGAACTCGACGTTCTGTTTCAGCAGGCGCGCGGTCAGCGGATGGGCGTGGCGCCAGAACATGCCGACCGGCACCATCAGGCGAAACTCCATCCGCCGGGTCCACATCTCGATCTGGGCCTGCTCGAGCGCGCTGACGCCGAAGAGCGGCGGATCGGGATGCAGAACCTCGAAGTAACGGCAGATGGCGATCGTCTCACTGATCGTGGTCCCGTCATCCAGCTCCAGCACCGGCACCTGGCCCAGGCTGTTGCGCGCCAGGTGTTCGGGGCTTCGGTGTCCGCCCTCGCGCAGGCCGATCCGGATCTCCGGGACCTCCACGCCCTTTTCCGCCAGGAAGATGCGCACCCGTCGCGGGTTGGGCGCGGGCATGGCTTCGCCGTACAGCTTCATCAGACCTCCCTCGGCCGCTTTGCATGGGCCGTTCAAACGAACGTTAGAGGCGAGCGCGTCGGAAGCAAGCCGCCCGGTGTCGATTTCGCGCGGGACGCCCTGTTGAACCGTCGCGAACCTTGTTAGGCCTAGAAGCAACCCTGGGTCCCACCATTCCACGAGCAAGTCATGGCGAAGTTCTCGGCCTCCGACGCGGCCTTTTCCGGTTTCCGCCTCGTACGGGAGAATCCTCGGACGATCCTGGTGTGGGGACTATTGATGACCGTGGTCGCCACCCTCTACACGGTAGTCTCGATCCACTTTTTCGGGCCGCAGATGGAGGCTTTCTCCACCTACATGGCGACCACCGACGGTGAACCGGATCCGCAGGCGATGGCCAAGGCTGCCGAGGGGCTTGGACCGGCCATGTTATGGGCCGTGCCCTACAGCCTGGTGTTGTCGGGTGTCGTGCTGTCCGCCGTAAACCGGCTGGTGTTGCGCCGCGGCGATCAGGGGTTCTTCCATCTGGGCCTCGGCATGGTCGAACTGCGGCAGATCGCCGTGGGCGTTTTGACCTACGCGACGCTGATGGGCGTGCTGTTCACCGGCGCCCTGTTGTCGGGTTTCCTGGGAGCGATGGGCGGGCCGGCCGGCGCCTTGCTGGCTCTGTTCAGCTTCGTCGGCGCGGTCAGCGCCATGATCTTTCTGGCGATCCGTCTTTCGTTCGCTTCAGCCGTTACCTTTGATAGCGGAAAGATCACCTTTTTCCGGACAATGGCGCTGACCAAGGGATGCTTCTGGCCGCTGTTTGGCGCCTATGTGCTCGCGATGGTGATGTGCGTGATAGTCGTCCTGCTGCTGATGACGATCGTCTCGGCCGTCGCGATGATCGCCTCTGGCGACTTCAGCGTGGCCGGTCGCCTGATGCAGGCCGACACAAGCTCGCTGAAGGCTTATTTCTCGCCGATCGGTATAGTTCAGTCGCTGTTTTCCGGCGTGCTGTCGGTGCTGACCAACCTGATCATCTTCGCTCCAGCGCCGACGGTCTACAAGGAACTGCGCGACCGCGAAGCGTCGGCCGCGATGGCGCCGAGCGGCTGGTAGCCTCGCTTCGTCATCCCATCATGCAAGACGGCCCCGGACATCGGTCCGGGGCCGTTTCTCTATGCGGGTGCGAAGCGTTAGGCCCGCTTGGCCTTCAGCGCCGCCACCCGCGCCTTGCGGCGTTCCTCGTGGCGGTCCAGCAGCTCCTTCAGGTAGCGGCCGGTCCAGCTGGCCTCGACCTTGGCCACGTCCTGAGGCGAGCCGACCGCGACGATCTCGCCGCCGCCGTCGCCGCCCTCGGGACCAAAGTCCAGAAGCCAGTCAGCCGTCTTCACGACATCCAGATTGTGCTCGATGACGACCACGGTGTTGCCCTGGTCGGCCAGCTCGTGCAGCACCTCAAGCAGCTTCTTGGTGTCTTCGAAGTGCAGGCCGGTGGTCGGCTCGTCGAGGATGTAGAGCGTGCGGCCGGTGGCGCGCTTGGAGAGCTCCTTGGACAGCTTCACGCGCTGGGCCTCGCCGCCCGACAGAGTCGTGGCCTGCTGGCCGACCTTGATGTAGCTGAGGCCGACGCGCTTCAGCGTCTCCATCTTGTCGCGGATCGGCGGCACGGCCTTGAAGAAGTCGGCGGCCTCTTCGACGGTCATGTCCAGGACGTCGGCGATCGTCTTGCCCTTGAACACCACGTCGAGCGTTTCGCGGTTGTAGCGCTTGCCCTTGCAGATATCGCAGGTGACGTAGACGTCGGGCAGGAAGTGCATCTCGATCTTGATGACGCCGTCGCCCTGGCAGGCCTCGCAGCGGCCGCCCTTGACGTTGAAGCTGAAGCGCCCCGGGCCATAGCCGCGCGCCTTGCTTTCCGGCAGGCCCGCGAACCAGTCGCGGATCGGCCCGAAGGCGCCGGTGTAGGTGGCCGGGTTTGAGCGGGGCGTCCTTCCGATCGGCGACTGGTCGATGTCGATGACCTTGTCGAAGTGCTCAAGGCCCTCGATCCGCTCGTGCGGGGCGGGGGCGTCGCTGGCGTTGTTCAGACGGCGCGCGGCGGCCTTGTAGAGGGTCTCGATCGTGAAGGTCGACTTGCCGCCGCCCGACACGCCGGTGATGCAGGTGAAGGTGCCCACGGGGATCTCGGCCGTGACGCCCTTGAGGTTGTTGCCGGTGGCGCCGACGACGCGCAGCATCTTCTTCTTGCTGAACGGCCGGCGCTGTTCGGGCACCTCGATCTCGCGCGCGCCGGTCAGGTACTGACCCGTCAGGCTCTTGGGATTGGCCATGATGTCGGCCGGCTTGCCCTGGGCGACGATCTCGCCGCCGTGGACGCCTGCGGCCGGGCCCATGTCGATCACATAGTCGGCGGTGAGGATCGCTTCCTCGTCGTGCTCGACCACCAGCACCGAATTGCCCAGGTCCCGCAGGCCCTGCAGCGAGGTCAGAAGGCGGGTGTTATCGCGCTGGTGCAGGCCGATCGACGGCTCATCCAGCACGTAGAGAACCCCCGTGAGGCCCGAGCCGATCTGGCTGGCCAGGCGGATGCGCTGGCTCTCGCCGCCCGACAGCGTGCCCGAGCCGCGCGACATGTTCAGATAGTCGAGGCCGACATCCACCAGGAACCGCAGGCGATCGTTGATCTCCTTCAGGATCCGGCGAGCGATTTCCATCTGCTTGGCGGTCAGCAGGTCTTCGAGGCCGCTGAACCAGTCCCGCGCGGGGCGGATGGCCATCATCGACACCTCGGCGATGTCTTTTCCAGACACCTTCACCGCCAGGGCCTCGGGCTTCAGGCGCTTGCCGTGGCAGCTTTCGCACGGGGTGTCGGACTGGAAGCGGCCCAGCTCCTCGCGCACCCAGCTGCTATCGGTTTCACGCCAGCGGCGCTCCAGGTTCGGCAGCACGCCCTCGAACGGCTTTTCGACCTCGTATTTGCGGGCGTTGTCGTCATAGACGAACTTGATCGTCTGCCCCTTGGAGCCGTTCAGCACCACGTCGCGGGCGTCGGTCGACAGCTTGTGCCACGGCTCGTCCATCGAGAAGCCGTAGTGCCGCGCCAGGGCCTGCAGGGTCTGGGTGTAGAGCGGCGAGGGCCCCTTGGCCCAAGGCGCGACGGCGCCGCCGTGCAGGGTGCGGTCCTTGTCCGGGATCACGAGGTCGGCGTCGAAGGCCAGCTTTGCGCCCAGGCCATCGCAGGCCGGACAGGCGCCGGCCGGATTGTTGAACGAGAACAGGCGCGGCTCGATCTCGGCGATCGTGAAGCCACTGACCGGGCAGGCGAAGCGTTCGGAGAACAGGATGCGCTTGGGCTCGGTCTCGCCTTCCTCAAGCGTAGCGAACTCGGCGACGGCCAGGCCGTCGGCCAGACGCAGAGCCTGCTCGATCGAGTCGGCCAGGCGCTGCTCCATGTCGGGCTTGGTCACCACGCGGTCCACGACCACGTCGATGTCGTGCTTGAACTTCTTGTCGAGCGCCGGGGCGTCCTCGATCGGATAGTACTGCCCGTCGATCTTCAGCCGCTGGAAGCCGGCCTTCTGCCACTCGGCGATCTCCTTCTTGTACTCGCCCTTGCGGTCGCGAACGACGGGGGCCAGCAGGTAGAGACGCGTGCCTTCGGGCAGGGCGGTGATCTTGTCGACCATCTGGCTGATGGTCTGGCTCTCGATCGGCAGGCCGGTGGCGGGCGAGTAGGGGGTCCCGACCCGCGCCCAGAGCAGACGCATATAGTCGTGAATCTCGGTCACCGTGCCGACGGTCGAACGCGGGTTGCGGCTGGTGGTCTTCTGCTCGATCGAGATGGCCGGAGACAGGCCCTCGATCAGATCCACGTCCGGCTTGCTCATCAGCTCCAGGAACTGACGCGCATAGGCCGACAGGCTCTCCACGTAACGGCGCTGGCCCTCGGCGTAGATCGTGTCGAAGGCCAAGGACGACTTGCCCGAGCCCGACAGGCCGGTCAGCACGACCAGCTCGCCGCGCGGGATGTCGACGCTGACGTCCTTGAGATTGTGCTCACGGGCGCCGCGAACGCGGATGAAGTTCAGTTGCTCAGCCATGTTTTCCGGAACGTTGGACCGCGAGGGTGGTCGCGGCGCAGCGGCTATATGTAGGGCTCAACGCGCGGATTAACACAAGAACAAGATGCGAACAAATCTCGCGCGCGCGAGCTGAGCCGCCTGCTGACAGAAACTGTCAGTAGGGCGCGCGTGCGCGGCGTCCATTCGCAATCCCTAAACCCTGTTTGGAAGCGTGATCTTCAGGCTGGGCGTGCTTCAACGGCCACGCTCGGGCGAGGTCCGGGCGCATAGGGAAGAACGCTCATGGCCAAGAAGGCCGCCGAAAGCGGAAAGCAAGAAGCCAAGCACGAGGCGTTCGACGCCCTGAAGGCTCCCAAGCCGCGCTCGATCGTCATCGACATGCTGGTGTTCATTGGCGGGATCGGCTCGCTGATCTACGTCCTGAACACCATGGCGCCGAGCTAGACAGCCGAACGCCACGCTTGCCGAACGCCGTTCGCAAGCGTAGACACCGCGCCTTCCCATCCGATGGAGGCCCTCATGATCAGCAAGACGGAAGACCGCTTCGTCCTTCCCGTTTCCCTGACCGTGGGCTCGCATGTCCTTCATCACCCTGGATTCCGTCGCCGCCGCCACGCCTGACGGCCGGCCTCTCTTCGAAAACCTGAACCTGACCCTCGGGGCCGAGCGCATCGGCCTGGTGGGCCGAAACGGCGCGGGCAAGAGCACCCTGCTGGCGCTGATCGCCGGCGTGCGCGCGCCGCGCTCGGGAACCATCGCCCGGACCGGTTCGATCGGCGTTCTGGAGCAGATCCCCGACCTTTCCAGCGCGACGCGTCTGGCTGACCTGCTGGGCGTCGGCGCGGCCTGGGATCGCTTGTCGCGCATCGAGCGTGGTGAGGGCGATGACGCTGACCTGTCCGACGCGGACTGGACCTTGCCGGCGCGGCTGGACCAGGCCCTGGCCGACGTCGGTCTCGCAGGAATGGCCGCAGAGCGTCCGGCGGCGTCCCTGTCGGGCGGCCAGGCGACGCGCGCGGGCCTCGCGCGGCTGCTGATCGCCGCGCCGGACGTTCTGCTGCTGGACGAGCCGACCAACAATCTGGACGCCGACGCGCGCGAGGTGGTCGCCCGGCTGTTGTCGCGCTGGCGGGGCGGGGCGGTGGTGGTCAGCCACGACCGCGCCCTGCTGCGCGGCATGGACCGGATCGTCGAGCTTTCGTCGCTCGGCGCGCGGTCCTACGGCGGTGGCTACGACCTGTACGCCGAGCGTAGGGCCTTGGAAGCCGACGCCGCCCGCCGCGACCTTGACCACGCCGAGCGCGAGGTGAGGCGCGTCACCCGCGAGGCGCAGGTCGCGCGCGAGCGAAAGGAGCGTCGCGACGCGGCCGGTCGCCGTTTCGCCGACCGGGGCGGGACACCGAAGATCCTGCTGGGCGCCATGGCTGAGCGCGCCGAGAACAGCGGGGCCAAGGAGGGGCGGCTCGCCGAGAAGCTGGCCGCCCAGGCTCAGGCCGCAAGAGCGGCGGCCGAGGCGCGCGTCGAGCGCGCGCGAGCGCTGGGCTTCGAGCTGCCTTCTAGCGGCCTGCCAGGGGCGCGCACGGTGCTGGCCCTGGAGGATGCCGCCTTCGCCTGGCCGGGCGGCGCGCCCATGATCGACGGCGTGTCCTGGCGGATCTGCGGCCCTGAGCGCGTGGCGCTCGCCGGTCCGAACGGCGCGGGGAAGACCACGCTGATCCGCCTCATCACGGGAGACTTGGTCCCCACGCGGGGCGCTGTGCGGCTGGGCGCGCCGTTCGCCCTTCTCGACCAGCGCGCCACCCTGCTGCGGGACGAGGAGTCGATCCTGGAGAACTTCCGGCGACTGAACCCGGCCGCCAGCGTCAACGACGCCCATACGGCCCTGGCGCGCTTCCTGTTCCGCAACACCGCGGCGCATCAGGCGGCGGGGACCCTGAGCGGGGGCGAGCGCCTGCGGGCGGCTCTGGCCTGCGTGCTGTGCGGCGCGATCCCGCCTCAGCTGCTGATCCTGGACGAGCCGACCAACCATCTGGATCTGGCCTCGATCACGGCGATCGAGACGGCTCTGTCGGCCTATGACGGCGCGCTGCTGGTCGTCAGTCATGACGAGGATTTCCTGACGGCGATCGGCGTCGAGCGACGGATCGCGCTCAAAAAGCGTGACGCCGAAAAGGATGTCGCCTAAAGTCATGTGACCGGTAACATTGGGCCTGACTCAATGATCCGCGACGCAGGGCGAGGGCGATATGGAAGGCGGTCGAGACCACCCGCTGAGGGTGGCGTTAAGCGAGCTGATGCATCTGAGGGCCCTGCCGCTGGACCGCGCGCCGGTCCGGCTGCGGCAGTGGGTGTTCCTGGTCGACGCGGACGAGCGCGCCTCTGAAGCCGCCTTCGTCGCTTTGGTCGCGCCGGGCCAGGATCCGGCGCTCGGGCGGGTTCTGGTGGCGGATGGCGACGGGGGCTGGCTGTGGGAGCGCCATCAGGAGTTCTCGACCTGGACCTGGTTCGCCTGTGGGGCGCTGGGGAACGAGCTTGGCTTTGAGAGCCAGTCGCCCGAAACCTTCTTCTGGCTGTACGGCGCGCCCGGCGAGGTCTTTCGCGGCGTCGAGATCTCGGTCTCCGCGCCGGGTGCGGATCCGCCTCCTGAGGCGGCGTTAGGACGTCACATCGATCTGCATCGCTGCGTCTCGTGCGAGGTGTTCGACGGCGCGGCGCAGATCTGGACTGACTTTCGACTTCGCGAGGGCGGGACGGGCCGCATCCATGTCCGCAATCACAGCCTCGCCTATGACGAGGTGTCGCGGCTGGTCCAGACCCTGCTGGAGATCGGCAACTATCGAAAGCTGGCCCTGATCGGTTTCCCGCCGGGGCGCGAACTGCTGGTCTGGCTGGACGGCGCCGAGGGGCGGTTGGCGGCGATCACCAGCGGCTTGGCGAAGGGGGATGACAGCCAGGCGGTGCTGGACCAGCTCCTGACCCTCTCGGCCGAGGTCGAGCTGCGGGCCGCCAAGAACCAGTTCCGGCGCGGCGCGACGGAGTCGTACCACCGGCTGACGCTGGACCGACTTGAGGCGCTGCGCGAGCGCCGCGTGCCGGGCCATTCGACCATGAGCGAGTTCATCGCCCGCCGCCTGCTGCCGGCCATGCGCACCCGCGAGGCGGCCGACCGACGCCTTGATGATCTGTCGCTGCGGATCGCGCGCAGCGGCGACCTTCTGCGCACCAAGCTTGGCCTGGCCCAGGATCGCCAGAACCAGGAAACCCTGCGCGGCATGGACGCCAGCCTGCAGCTGCAGACCAAGCTTCAGGGCCTGGTTGAGGGGCTGTCGATCTTCGCGGTCGGCTATTATGTGCTGGGCCTGCTCGGCTATCTGCTCAAGCCCTGGCTGCACGGCTGGCCGGGCGGGGCCGAGCTTTTGTTGTCGGCCTTGGTCCCTCTGGTCCTGATCGTGGCCGCCGCCAGCCTGCATCGCCGCAAGAAGCGATTGATCGGCGGGCCGGACTAGGGCCTTAGTCCCGGGCTTGAACCTTGACGCCTTCATTCGCGAACATCTGCCGCTGGAGCCGACCCCGGGAATACCCGAGGTGCGCCTGCATCGCGCGACGCCTCGGAGCGGCCTGATGCGGCTGGCCAAGGCTGATCCAGACTTTGGCTCCCCCTATTGGGCGCGCCCGTGGGGCGGCGGCCTCGCCCTGGCCCGGCATGTCCTGGACCATCCCGAACGCGTGGCCGGACGACGGGTTCTGGATCTGGGCGCCGGATCCGGGCTTGTGGCCATCGCTGCGGCGCTGGCGGGCGCGCTCCAGGTGCGTGCGGCCGATGTCGATCCCTACGCGCTTGCGGCGACGCGCCTCAACGCCGACGCCAACGGTGTCGCAGTCGAGACGGTCCTTGGCGACCTGACGACGGGCGATGTTCCGGGCGCCCACCTGATCCTGGTTGGGGACCTGTTCTATGACCAGGATCTGGCGACACGCGTGATGGACTTCCTAGAGCGCTGCCAGGCTGTCGGGATCGCCGTGCTGATCGGCGATCCCTGGCGCGTGTTCCTGCCGGCCAAGAGACTGGCCTTGGTGGCGGAGTATCAGGTCGCCGACTTTGGTGATCCTAACGGCGCCGCACGGCGGGCGGGCGTCTTTACGCTGACACCCTGAACCGGCTTCAAGCCGCGCGGTCGATCCGGGTCACGAAACAGCCGTGCGCGGCGTTGTGGGCGTGGAGGTAAGCCGCGCTGGGCGTCGCCAGTTGACGTTCGATGGCGGCCGGCAGGGCCTCGTCCCTGGCGATCTCGGCGTTCAGCAGCATCCCGCTTTCGTCGAAGGCGCGCAGCGCGATCGGGCGCCCCAGCATAGCGGGCGGCAGGGTGTTCTCGCCGGTCCAGGCCGCGACAGCGCTTTTGCTGACATAGATGGCGTAGGACGAGCGATACGGCGTGTCTGCGGTCTGATGGGCGTGGTTGAGCAGCAGCACGGTTTCGCCGATCTCGGCGTCTCGCAACGCGATACGGCATGGAAAGCCGGGCTTGGCGGTGGCTTTGCGCCGAACGACGCCCCGCGCGGCCAGGGCCGCATCGTCCAGGGCGAACAGGGGGGCGAAGTTTTCGGCGGGCAGGCCGGAAATGACAAAGGACATGGATGGGCTCCGAAGCGATTGAACGCCTCTGGATGCCGTCAACCGGGCCTTGCTCTCCACCCGATCCTTGCGGGCGCCTGGGCCTTGCGCGACCTTAGGCCTTACGGTTCAGCGTGATCGCCGCGCCGTGCTGTGGCCGATCGGTGACCATGCCGCCGGCGCCATAGGTGGTGGCGGGCGCGGCGCGCTGGCTGGCGATCTCCTGCGCCACCGCGTGGACGAGGCCCTCGGTGACGGTCTTGGCTGCGTTCACCGCGCGCGCCTGGCGGGCCAGCACGGCGTCGAAGGCCTCGGTGGCGCGCATCAGCCGCTGACGCAGCTCCAGACGCGCGCTCTCGACCAGCGCGACATTGGCGCGGACCCGCATCGACTCATGGCGATACAGGTTGGCGAGCTTGGCGGTCTCCTCGACGTACCGCGCCGCCTCGTGCGGGCGATGCGTCTCGAAGGCGACCGCTTCCTTGGCGATCAGGTCGGTCAGGCGTTCGGTCAGCAGGATCAGCTGGTGGACGCGATCGTCGGCGTCGACGGCGGCGATGGCCATGACTTTACTCCTTCAGGCCCTGAAGCTTCAGCATTTCGCGCTGGATCGTCGACGACAGGCCAATGCCGCCCGCCTGGGCGATTTCCTTCGACATCGCGTCGGTGAGGATCGACTTGAACATCGCCTCGCCGTTGCCGCCGCCGAACGGCGCGGAGGTTTTGACCCCCTCGAACATCTGCTGGGTCATGACCGACAGGAACGAGGCCTCGAAGGTCTTGGCGGTGTCGGCGATCCGGGCGCGCTTGGCCTTCTCCTCGGCCGACATCACCAGTTGCTTGGCGGTGGTCGCGGCGGCGTCGATACGCGGGGTAAGGCTGGCGAGGGCGGAGAGGGCGTTCATCACATCACCTCGATGTCGGCTTGCAGCGCGCCGGCGGCCTTGACCGCCTGCAGGATCGAAATCATGTCGCGCGGCGTGACGCCCAGGGCGTTGAGGCCGCCGATCAGGCTCTTCAGTGACGGCGCGCCGCCCAGGGTGAGAAGCTTCTTGCCCTTCTCCTCCTCGACATTGACGGTCGACTGCGGGACCACGGCGGTCTGGCCCTGGCTGAAAGGGGCGGGCTGGCTGACGCCTGGGCTTTCCTGAACGGTGATCGTCAGATTGCCCTGGGCGATGGCGACCTGGCTGATGCGCACGTCGTCGCCCATGACGATGACGCCGGCCACTTCGTCGATCACCACCTTGGCCGGACCGTCGGGCTCGACCATCAGGTTCTCGATGTTGGTCATGAAGCTGATCATGTCCATGCCGGGCGGCGGCCGGGTGGCGATGATCGTCGGGTTCTGGGCCTGGGCGCAGCCGGGGAACTTGGCGTTGATGGCGTCGGCCACGCGGCGAGCGGTGGTGAAGTCCGGATTGCGCAGGGTCAGGCGCATGATGTCCATATTGACCATCTGGAAGCCGGTCTCGCGCTCGATCACACCGCCGCCGGCGATGCGGCCGGCCGTCGGCACGCCCTTGATCACCGAGCTGCCCGAGGCGCCGCCGGCCGAGACCGAACCCGTCTGCACCGTGCCCTGGGCGACCGCGTAGGTCTGGCCGTCCGCCCCCTGCAGGCTGGTGACCAGCAGGGTGCCGCCCAAGAGGCTCTTGGCGTCGCCCAGGGTCGAGACGGTGACGTCGACTTTCGAGCCCGAGGCCGAGAACGGCGGCAGGTTGGCGGTGACCATGACCGCGGCGGTGTTCTTGGTGTTCAGATTGTTGTCGCGAACATTGACGCCCTGCCGCTCCAGCATGGCCTCGAGGCTCTGCTTGGTCATCGGCGCGTTGCGCAGGCTGTCGCCGGTGCCGTTGAGGCCCACGACGATGCCGTAGCCGATCAGCTGGTTCTCGCGGACGCCCTCGAAGGCGACGATGTCCTTGATCCGCGACTTGGCCAGCGCCGGCGCGCCGACCAGGCAAGAGGCGGCGACCAGGGCGGTCAGAACGGTGCGAAAGAATGAACGCGGCATGGCTGTCCCGTGGCGGGGAGACGTCCCCGCGCCGCCCCATGCCAGAAGCGGGCCAGTTTTATGAACGCGTCCAATCCCTTGTGACTCAAGGGTTTCCACAATGGGCGCTGGTCAGGATGGCGCCTCACGGCAGAATCTGCCCGGCATTAACCATACTTCAAGCGGCGGGACTGATAGTGCTGTACGCAGCGAGGTGAGTGACTCGCGCGCTTGGCTTTTGGAGCTGTCGGATGAAGGTTTCCAGCACGGGGGGCGTCTCGGCGACCGGCGCGTCGCGAGCCAAGCCGGCCGGTGGTTCGTCAGGCTTCTCGCTGCCCTCGGTCAACGCCGCCAGCGGCGCGGCCAGCACCGCCTCGGTCGGCGGCCTGACCGGCGTGGGCTCGGTGGATGCGCTTCTGGCGCTGCAGGCCGCAGGACCCGTCGGCGGTCCTCTGGAGCGCCGCAAGCGTGCGGTGCGCCGCGCCGACAACATCCTCGATATTCTAGGCGAGGTGCGGATCGCCCTGATCGATGGCGAGATCTCGCCAGACGCCCTGGACCGGCTTTCGCGCGCCATCCGCGAGCAGCGCGAAGCGACCGATGATCCTCGGCTGGAGGGGGTTTTGAACGAGATCGAGACCCGGGCGGCCGTTGAGCTCGCCAAGCTACAGTTCAGGGCCAGCTAGCATGGGCCGGGGGGGCGTCCTTCAGGCGATCATGCCGCTGACGCAGGCCACACGCCCCTCGCTGGCGCCCGCTTTCGCCGGAAAAAATAAGCCTCGTGGGCGAACGCGCGCTTGTGAACGCATCACTAACGCGAGGTTCATTGAACACGGCTCACCTTTTGGTATAAGCACGCGGCCTTCGAGGGCTGAGTTCATTGGGGCGTGAGGCGTTAATGCAAACGGCCACAGTTCTAGTAGAGAAATCCAACTACCGTCCTTCCGAGGACGAGCCTTTTGTGAACGACCGGCAGCTTGAATATTTCAAGCAAAAGCTGCTGGCTTGGAAGGAAGAGATCCTCCGCGAATCTCGCGAGACGGTTTCCCATCTCCAGAAAGAAACCGAGAATCACGCCGATCTGGCCGATCGCGCGTCCTCGGAAACCGACCGGGCTCTTGAGCTTCGTACCCGCGATCGTCAACGCAAGCTGATCTCCAAGATCGACCAGGCCCTGCGCCGCGTCGAGGACGGCTCGTATGGCTATTGCGAGGAGACGGGCGAGCCGATCGGCCTGGCCCGACTGGAAGCTCGCCCGACGGCGACCATGAGCGTCGAGGCCCAGGAACGCCACGAGCGTCGCGAACGCGTCCACCGTGACGACTAAGCGCTGACTTGGCGCGCCCTTCGGGGCGACTGATGTGTTTCAAGCGGCCTTGGGTGGGGAGCCCAGGGCCGCTTTTGTTTGGGGCTAACCCTCTTGCAAGCCTGTGCGGTCCGCTGGAAAGTCGGCCCCATGATCAAGCTTTCGACCTTTCGCTGGGCCGTTGCGGCGGCCGTTGTCGCGGCCGCATCCTCCTCCATGGCCCACGCAGCCGATCCGCCGGCGACCGAGCGTTGGTGGAGCCACGTCAAGGCGTTGGCCGACGACGGCATGGAAGGCCGCCTGGCGGGAACGCCCGGATACGACCGCGCCGCGGCCTATGTCGCCGACCGCTTCGCCGCCCACGGCCTGAAGCCGGCGGGGACGCAAGGCTATATGCAATCTGTGGCGTTCACCGTGCAGCGCGTCTTTCCGGATCGTTCCAGCGTCACCTTGACCGCTGGTGGCGTCTCGACGCCGCTTGTGCTGGGTGAGGACGTGGTGTTGACCGCTCGCATCGCTCAACCGGCCAGCCTGGCGGACGCGCCGTTGGTCTTCATCGGCTATGGCCTGCACATGCCGGAAGCCGGACACGACGACTTCGCCGGTGTTGATCTGCGTGGCAAGGTCGCTGTGGTGCTGAGCGGCGGTCCTTCCAATGTTTCAGGCGCGCTCCGCGCTCACGCCGCCCGCGAGCGTTGGGAGCCCTTGCAGAAGGCCGGCGCCGTCGGCCTGATCACGATCCAGAACCCCAAGCAGGTCGAAATACCCTGGGAGCGCTCCAAGCTCCGCGCCGTTGAGCCAGTGATGCGGCTCGCAGACCCCATGATGAACGCCGTGAAGGGGGAGTTCTTCACCGCCGCCATGAACCCCGCCATGGCGTCGAAGTTGTTCGCAGCCTCGGGGCGAACGCTGGGGGAGCTGCTCGTTCTGGCGGACGCGGGCAAGGCCGTGCCGGGCTTTGCGCTGAATCAGAGCGTGCGGGCCACGGTGGCGCGCGAGACGACCGAGGCGGTCTCGGCCAACGTCGCGGCCCTGTTGCCGGGCTCGGACCCTGTGTTGTCCAAGGAGTACGTCGTTCTCACCGCCCACCTGGACGGGCTGGGCGTTGGGACGCCGATCAACGGCGACGCGATCAACAATGGCGCGATGGATAACGCCAGTGGCGTCGCCTCGCTGATCGAGCAGGCCGCCGCCCTGAAGGCCGGGGCGCCGCCCAAGCGCTCGATCCTCTTCGTGGCGGTCACGGCCGAGGAGCAGGGTCTGCTGGGATCGCAGTACTTCGCCGAGCGGCCGACCGTGGCCAAGACCGCCATTGTCGCCAATGTGAACATGGACATGTTCATGCCGTCCCGCCCGGCCTCGAACATCATCGTGATGGGCGAGGAGGAATCGACCCTCGGGCCTGTCGCGCATCGCGCGGCGGCCAGTCAGGGCTTCACGGTCATGCCCGACCCGGCGCCCAATCAGCTCAGCTTCGTGCGCTCCGACCAATACAGCTTTATTCGTACCGGCGTTCCGGCCCTGGCCGGCCGTCTGGCGCATCCACCGGGATCGCCGGAAGCCGCCGCTGATCGCCAATGGCGCGCCGAGCGCTATCACGGACCCAAGGACGATCTGACCCAACCCTTCGACCTGCCGACGGCGGTGCGTTTCAACGCCTACATGGCCACCCTGATCCGTGAGATCGCCAACACGCCCGAACGTCCGCAATGGCTGCCAACCAGCTTCTTCCGGCGGTTCACCACGGGGAAGTAGTTCACCACATCGTCTTGGCGGCCCGTTCCGGCCAGTCCTGGTCATACGCCTCGCCGCCGACCTCGCCGGCGGTGGCGGCGGCGAGCATGGCGCCCGGCGTCGGCAGGGTCTGAGGATCCACCTGGCTTTCGAGCTTCCAGAGGCCCGAGCGCACGATCGCACGGGCGCACTGGAAATAGGCCTCATGGACCGTCACCACCGTGACCGTGCGCGGCGGCTTGCCGTCGACGGCGAAGCTGTCGAGCAGCGCCGGATCGGCGCTCAGCACCGCGCGACCATTGACGCGGAAGGTCGTGCCCGAGCCCGGGATCAGGAACAGCAGGGCCACGCGCGGATCGCGGACGATGTTGCGCAAGGAGTCGATGCGGTTGTTGCCGCGGCGATCCGGCAGCATCAGCGTGCGGGGATCGGCGATGCGGACGAAACCGGGCAGGTCGCCGCGCGGACTGCAGTCCAGCCCCTCGGGGCCGACGGTGGCCAGGGCCACGAACGGCGAGGCCTGGATCAGCGCGGCGTAGTGCGGGGTGATGTGGTCGGTGACCTTGACGGTCGATGCGGGCGCCGGCGCAGGCTGGTACAGGGCCTCAAGCGCCTCGACGGTGGTGATCTCGTGCATCGCGTCCTCCCGTGCGCCGGGTTGTACGGGGCGCGAAAGACGCTCGCAACTCAGGCCGCGAACGCGCGCGCGCAAGCTTCGGCCAGATGGCGCGGCGAGATCGGCTTGTCGACCACCGGCTTAAGACCGTCGCGCACCTGATCGGCGTTGCCGGTGACATAGACGACCGGGATATGCCCCAACTGGCGCTGGATGGCCTCGACGGCCTCGACGCCGGTGCCGCCCACGATGCGATAGTCGGCGGTGATCAGATCCGGGGGATTGGCCAAGGCAAGGGCCAGCGCGTCGCCGGGGCTGTCGGCGATATCGAAACTGGTAAAGCCCTGCTCCGCCAGGAGGGCTTCGACCTCGAACGCGACGAGGATTTCATCCTCGATGATCAACACGTGTCGGGCCTTCTCGTGCTCGGTCATCGCCGCAGCCTTCTCCGTCGTCCCAGGACCCATTTCAATGTCGTGTCGGCCTCATAGGCTAGTCGCTTTTTCGTGATCTGATGAGCAGCGGCCGTCTTTCGCGCCGCTTCGGCTGTCTCGGGCCGTAAAGCAGGGTATGAAAGGGGAAAACAAGCCTTAGCAGGAGCGCCCCTTGTCTTTGATCCTCACCGAAAAGCGTGGCCACATCGCCATCCTCACCTTGAATCGTCCTGACGCCATGAATGCGCTGGGCGCGCCGGGCGATGGCGACCAGGTGGCGGCGGCCTGCGAGGCGATCAACGACGACCAGGACATCCGCTGCGTGATCCTGACCGGCGCTGGCAAGGCCTTCTCGGCCGGCGGCGACGTCAAGGCGATGAAGGCCCGCGAAGGCGCGTTCGGCGGCAACGGCGTCAAGGTGCGCGACGGCTATCGCAAGAACATTCACCGGATTGTCCGCGCCATCTATGGCCTGGAAGTTCCCTCGATCGCGGCGGTCAACGGCGCGGCGATCGGCCTGGGCTGCGACGTGGCCTGCATGACCGACATCCGCATCGCCGCCGACACCGCGCGGTTCGGCGTCACCTTCCTGAAGCTGGGCTTGATCCCCGGCGACGGCGGCGCCTGGCTGATGCCGCGCACGATCGGCATGAGCCGTGCGGCCGAGCTCCTGTTCACCGGCGACGTCATCGACGCAGCCAAGGCGGCCGAGTGGGGCTTGATCAGCAAGGCCGTTCCGGCCGGCGACCTGATGGGCGAGGCCCTGGCCCTGGCCGAGCGGATCGCGGTCCAGCCACCGCACGCCCTGCGCATGGCCAAGAGTCTGCTCAAGCACGGCCAGACCGCCAGCTACGACACGCTTATGGAGATGAGCGCGGCGGCCCAGGCCATCGCCCACCACACCGAGGACCACATGGAAGGCGTCGACGCGATCCTCGAAAAGCGCGCGCCTGTGTTCAAGGGCGCCTGAGGATGGGTAAGGAGGCGAGCGGCGTCTGGGGCCAGCTGTCCGACGGCGAAAGCGAGGGCAAGCTTCTGTGGGAGCCGCCCAAGCTGATCTTCCGTGGCGCTGTGCGCGGCATCTATCAGGGCCACGCCCTCAAGAACGTCCGCGCCCAGGGCGACGACCTGGTCTTGAGCGACGGCACGCGCTTCACCCTGGAGCCTGGCCAGGCCGACAAGTGGGTCCACGCGATCCTCAACCCGCCCTCGCGCCTGGACAAGCTGGGCGTGAAGCCCGGCATGACCGTGGTGATCGACGGGGTCGAGGACGAGGCGTTCCTTGAAGAGCTGGCGACCCGCGTGGAGCCGGTCGAGGCCGAGGAGGGGATCGATCTCCTGTTCCTGGCCGCCGAAGATCTGGCCGATCTCGACCGCATGGACGACTGGAAGGGCGCCCTGGCCGACAAGGGCGCGATCTGGGTCGTCTCGCGCAAGGGCAAGGGCGCGCCGCTGAAGGACACCGACATCCTGGGCGCGGCGCGCGGCATGGGGTTCTCGGACACCAAGGTGTGCGGGTTTTCGAGCACGCACACGGCGTTGCGGTTCGTGCGGCGCAAGGGCGAGTAGGGGCGCGGGGCGGTGTTCACAGTTCAGAGACACCGCCCCAGTCCATGGCTCGCCCCCTTCGTCCGAGCCTTCGAGGCGCGGTCGCAGCGGCTGGACGTGCTGATCGTGCCTCGGCCGCTGCCGGCCCGGCCCGAGCACTTTCTGGAATTCTATCTCGCCGATCGCTACCGGGTGCGCGAGGCGGCCACCGGGGCGGTTGATACGGCGCCGCCCGCCGTGCTCGTAGGGCCCCAGACCTACCGCCGGGTGGATGTGCTGCTGACCGGTCAGCTTGATCTCTTCACCATCCAGTTCACGCCGACGGGGTTCAGCGCCCTGTTTGGCCATCCGACGACCGTGTTGACCGACCAGGCCCACGACGCGCGATCGGTGCTGGGCGAGCGTGTCGGCGAGATCAGCGAGCGGCTCGCCGCGACGCCGGACATGACCCGTCGTGTCGCCATCGCGGAAGCCTGGCTAGGGCGTCTGGTCTCGGGCGCGCCGGAGGACCCCATCGCCTGGGCGGCGCGCCAGATGACGCGGTTGACGGGCGGTGTCCGGGTGGCTGAGCTGGCGGCGCTGACCGACTTGAGCGAGCGACAGTTCGAACGGCGCTTCACGGCGGCGGTCGGTGTCGCGCCCAAGCGCTATGCGCGGATCCTGCGGTTCCGCGAGGCTCTGCGGCTGCACGAGATGGGGGACGCCAGCGGCTGGGCCGCCATCGCCCATGCGGCCGGCTATGTCGATCAGGCGCACATGATCCACGAGTTTCGCGCGCTGTCCGGCGAGACGCCCGAGCGGCTGGCGCGGTCCCTGGCGCCGGCGCGCGAGAGCGGCTCCAGCTGAGGGTTTCGGCCCGCCGCGTGTCGGAAAACTACAATCGGCCGCCGTCGCGCCGTCCTGGCGTGCGGGCATGGCGGGCGAGGACGCGGACATGATCGATAGACGCACAATGTTGATGGCGGGGGGATTGGCGATGACGACGACGATGGTGAAGGCGGGCGAGGGAACCGACGCGATCCAGGCCCTGATCCAGGCCTATTTCACCGCTTGGAACACCAATGCGCCGGAGCGGTTCGCGGAGATTTTCTGGCCAGACGGCTCGTGGGTGAATGTGGTGGGCATGCATTGGCGGGGGCGCGATCAGATCGTCTTCGCGCACACCGCGTTCCTCAAGACCATCTTCAAGGACTGCAAGCAGGAGCTGGTGAGTGTTGAGGCGCGAACCATCGCGCCTGGCTCGGCCCTGGCGGTGGTCACCTTGATCCAGGACGCCTACGTCACGCCCGATGGTCGCCAGATGCCTCGGGCGCACGACCGACTGACCCTGCTGGCGGTCGAGCGGGAAGGGGTGTGGCGGTTCATCCACGGACACAACACGATCGTGAATCCAGACGCCGCCAACAATGACCCGGTGCTGCGGATGAAGCCGGCCTGACGAGACTGGCGCCTAGAGCGACGCCGTTCCTCTAGGCGCGCTGACGATCCTTGCCTCAAGAGCGCGCCGCCGTTCCGACTGGCGTTGATAGAGAAAGTTGTAGGGTAGCCCCAGGCGGAGGCTGGCCTGGCAGGGCGGAGCGCCGCGCACGGCGACCTTTTCGGCGACCGCCCCTGCGGCCCTCAGCGCCAGCGTCTCGAGCGACGACAGGTCATGCTCGGGGCCGAGCGCCAGCCTTTCCCTCACCACCGGCGGCAACAACGAAACGGCGGCGCGCGCCAGGGTTCGCTGCAGAGCCTTGGGAGCAGCGGGCGCGATCTTGGATGACCGAATGGTCGCCAGAAACTCATCCACGATCGGATGCGGCTCGAAGCGTGGCGACAGCGCCTGCAGCATCGCCATGAACGCGGCTTCGGAGCCTGGCGAGGCCGTCGCGCCATAGAGGTGGGCGACGGGCGCGGCCTCTTCGTAGAAGCGGGTTTTGTCGGCCTCGGTCAGCGGCGCGACGAACTGGTCGTAGGCGGTGACGAAGCCATAGACGGCCGTGGCGGCGACCCAGTTTAAAAGCTCGGGGTCCAGAGCCGTATAGGCCTGGCCGTCCGGCGTTTCGCCCGACACACGCTCATGCATGTGGGTGACGCCTTGGATGACCCGCCGCGCCGCTGACGCCGGGCCATAGACCCCGATCAGGGCGGCGGTTCCGGTGCGCATGGCGCGGCCGATCGGATCGGTCTTGAAGGTGGAGTGGTCCCAGACCCCCGACCGGATGCGCGGCTCGGCGAACTCAAGCAGCACCGCCGCCACGCCCCCGACCGCCAGGGCGATCGGGTTCTTGTAGACGCGCCAGTGCATCGAGCCGGGGTCCAGCAGAGCCGGCTCGCCGGGCGGGCTGGCGTAGTCGATCTTCCAGCCGAGATAGGAGGACGGACCGATCATCTCAGGCCTTTTCGCCTCTCAATCCGATCCCGGCGGAGGGACGAAAGCCATGCCTCCGCCCCTTGCGTTTCCGATCAGGCCGGTTCCAAGGCCTTTTCAGGCTTGGCCTTGGCGGCCTCGCCGGTCTTGCGGCCAAACTGCATCACGCCGTCCTCGACCTTGCCCATGCGCAGGGTCATCAGGTCCAGCGCGTAGTTCTGGTGCACCTTCCAGGGCTTGCGTGTCCCCTGCTTGGGGAAGTGGCCGATCGAGCGGGTGATGTAGCCCGACGAGAAGTCCAGCCACGGCGCGGCCTCGACCTCGCCGTCGAGGCGCGGCACGCAATAGTCGGCGCCCGTGCGGTCCATGTGGTTGAGCAGGCGGCAGACATATTCGCTGGTCAGGTCGGCCTTCAGCGTCCAGCTGGCGTTGGTGTAGCCGAACACCGAGGCCAGGTTCGGCACGTCGCTGAACATCATGCCCTTGTAGCTCATCGACTGCGACAGGTCGGCGACCTTGCCGTCGACCACGACCTCCATGCCGCTCAGCAACTGGAGCTGCAGGCCGGTGGCGGTGACGACGACGTCGGCGTCCAGGGTCTTGCCGGACTTCAGCAGGATGCCGGTCTCGGTGAAGCTGTCGATGTGATCGGTCACGACCGAGGCCGCGCCGCTCTTGAGCGAGTCGAACAGGTCGGCGTCGGGCACCAGGCACAGGCGCTGGTCCCAGGGATTGTAGCGCGGCGTGAAGTGGGTCTCGACGTCGAAATCGGGACCCAGGTGCTCGCGGACCATGCCCAGCAGGCGTTCCTTGACCTTCTCGGGCTTCTTGCGGGCCAGGTTGAAGAAGAACAGCTGGAACAGCACGTTCTTCCAGCGCGTGATGCCATAGGCGGTCATCGCGGGCAGTTTCGAGCGCAGCCAGTTGGCGATCCCGTCCTCGGCCGGACGCGACACCACATAGGTCGGAGAGCGCTGCAGCATGGTGACGTGGGCGGCGGTCTTGGCCATCTCGGGCACCAGGGTCACGGCGGTGGCGCCGCTGCCGATCACCACGACCTTCTTGCCGCTGTAGTCGAGGTCCTCGGGCCAGTGCTGGGGATGGACGATGCGGCCCTGGAAGCGCTCGGTCCCGGCGAAGTCCGGCGTGTAGCCCGCCGAATAGCGATAGTAGCCCGAGCACATGTGCAGGAAGCGGCACGTCAAGGTGACGGGCTTGCCGTCATGTTCGGCCTCGACGGTCCAGGTCGCCGTCTCGCTGGACCAGCTGGCGCGCTTGACCAGATGCTTGAAGCGGATGTGCCGGTCGATGTCGTGCTCGCGGGCGGTCTCGCGGACATAGTCCAGGATCGACGGGCCGTCGGCGATCGCCTTGGCGGCCTTCCACGGCTTGAAGCTGTAGCCCAGGGTGTACATGTCGCTGTCGGAGCGGATGCCGGGATAGCGGAACAGGTCCCAGGTGCCGCCGATCGCCTCGCGTCCTTCCAGGATCGCATAGGTCTTGCCCGGGCAGTGCTTTTGCAGGTGATAGGCCGCGCCGATCCCTGAAAGTCCCGCGCCCACGATCAGTACGTCGACATGTTGCATGGCTATCTGTGTCCCGCCCCGAGGAAGCGCGGCGCGCTTCCGTGTTCTTTTCGCGTGCGCCCGACGGTTGACCCGGCGTGGCGTATGTGAACGTTGTTCACCAACAAACGACCGTTTTGACCGAACGTCAACCGTGACCCGGCGGCGCGCATGCGGGTTTTGATTGCGTACGGAAGGAGCGGGGGCTTAATCGGTATCTCATGTCCCTTCGCGACTTCGGCCTTCTGGTGCTGATCTGCCTGATCTGGGCGGGCAGCAACATCATCTCCAAGCTGGTGGTCGCCCATTGGGGCGTGCCGCCGCTGTATTATGCCGCCGTGCGCTTCGCCCTGGTGGCGGCGCTGACCTTGCCCTGGCTGTTGCCCGCGCCGAGGCCCACCTGGCGGATGGTGCTGGTCGGCCTTCTGATGGGCGGCGGCAATTTCGCCCTGCTGTTCATGGGCTTCCAGACCGCCTCGCCGTCGGCGGCCTCGGTGGTGATCCAGGTCGGGGTGCCGTTCACGACCCTGCTGTCGGTGCTGATCCTGGGTGAGAAGATCCGCTGGCGCCGAGGGCTGGGCATCGCTCTGACCCTGCTGGGCGCTGTGGTCGTGATGTGGAGCCCTCACGGCATCGAGCTGTCGGCGGGGCTCTGGCTGATCGTCGCGGCCGCCTTCACCGGTTCGCTCGGCGCGGTGATGATGAAACAGATCGAAGGCGTCAAACCGCTGCAGTTCCAGGCCTGGGTCGGCTTCTCGTCGGTCTGGCCGCTGGCGGCGATGAGCGCCTTCATGGAGCCGGGGCAGGTCGCGGCGGGCTTTGCCGCAGGCTGGCCGTTCGTCGCGGCGGTGGTGTTCTCGGCCGTGGTGGTTTCGATCCTGGCCCATACGGCCTATTACGGGCTGATCCAGCGCTATGAGGCTAATCTGATCGCGCCGCTGACCCTGATGACGCCGCTCTTCACGATCGGCATGGGCGTGGTGGTCACCCATGACCACTTCGATCTGCGGATGGGAATGGGCGCGGCCCTTGCGCTGCTGGGCGTTCTGATCATCGCGCTTCGGCGGAATCAGGTCATGCCGCTGTTGATGTCGATCCGGAACCGCGTCCAATGAGCCTGTCCATTATCGAGGCCCCGTCGCCGAACTTCGACGCCCGCAAGGCCGTGCCCGACACCGTGATCCTGCACTATACGGGCATGGAGACCGGCGAGGCGGCGATTGAGCGCCTGCGCGATCCCGAGGCCAAGGTCAGCGCCCACTACTGCGTCGAAGAGGACGGCCGGATCGTGCGCCTGGTGCCCGAAGAGCGCCGGGCCTGGCACGCGGGCGCGGCCTTCTGGAAGGGCGTCAAGGACATCAACTCGGCCTCGATCGGTATCGAGATCGTCAATCCCGGTCACGAGTTCGGCTATCGCCCGTTCCCGGAGGCCCAGATCGCGGCGGTGATCAACCTCCTGGCCGACGTGCGCTCGCGCTGGATGATCCCCGACGGCCGTATTCTTGGCCACTCTGACGTCGCGCCGGCCCGCAAGATCGATCCGGGCGAGCTCTTCCCCTGGAAGCGCCTGGCTGAAAGCGGCCATGGCCTGTGGATCGAGCCTGCGCCCTCGCCCGGCGCGCCGCTGGGCCAGGGTGAGGAGGGGACGGGCGTCTTCGCGCTGCAGGCGGGCCTGACGCGGCTCGGCTATGACTGCGCGCCTAGCGGCAAGTACGACGAGTGGACCACCACCGTGGTCTCGGCTTTCCAGCGCCACTGGCTGCAGAGCCGCTTCGACGGCATCGCCGATGGCGAGACCCGGGCGCGTCTGGTCGGCCTGCTGCGGGCGGCGACCGACTGATGCATCCGGCCAAGCCGTTTCATGTCGAGGACCGCGTGGTCCTGCTGGACTTCCTGCGCGCCCATCCCTTCGTGACGATCGCGGCCTCCGTGGGCGGGCGGCCCTTCGTGGCCCAGTCGCCGGTCGTGATCCGCGAGCTGGACGGCGAGATCGCCCTCGACTTCCACCTGTCGCGCGGCAACGTCCTGACGCCGCACCTGACGCAAGGCTTCCGGGCGGTGGTCCTGGCGACCGGCGTCGACGCCTATGTCAGCCCCGACTGGTATGAGAGCCCCGACCAGGTCCCGACCTGGAACTATCTGTCGGTGGAAGCCGAGGGTTCGGTGGCGTCGCTGAACGACGAGGAGCTGGTCGCGCTACTTGATGACTTGTCGGCCCAGGAGGAAGCGCGCCTTGCGCCGAAAAAGCCCTGGACCCGCGACAAGATGAAGTCCGGCAAGTTCGAGGCCCTGCTGCGCGGCATCCAGGGCGGACGCCTGTTCGTCGAGCGCCTGGAGGGCACCTTCAAGCTCTCGCAGAACAAGTCCGACGCCGACCGCCTGGGCGCGGTAAAGGGGCTTGGCGAGCATCCGATCGCAGGGCTGATGCGCTCAACATAGTCTGTCATCCCGGACAAGCGCGTAGCGCGCAGATCCGGGACCACGGCAAGCGCCGACATTTCTGGCGGTCCCGGCTCTCCCCCCGGCTCAAGGCCGGGGTCCGGCCGGGATGACACATGAAAGTTGACCTCGCTGGCCAGTAAGGTCATTGAACGCCCGGACCAGATGATCGGGCGGTCGCGTCGTCTTCGGACGCCGAGGAAAGTCCGGGCTCCACGGTGACAAGGCGGTGGGTAACGCCCACCGGGAGCGATCCCAGGGATAGCGCCACAGAAAGCAAACCTCCTCCCTACGGGGCGGGAAGGGTGAAAGGGTGGGGTAAGAGCCCACCGCGGACCTGGCGACAGGGACGGCATGGCAAGCCCCGCCTGGAGCAAGACCGAATAGGGATCCCGCGTCGGCCTCGCGTCGACTAGGCCGTCACTGGCTGAGAGGATCCGGGTAGGTCGCGAGAGCCGTCCAGCAATGGCCGGCCTAGAGGAATGATCGTCGCCGTCTCGCAAGAGGCGGAACAGAACCCGGCTTATAGATCATCTGGTCCCCTTAAATCCTCCCCCCAGCGGGGGAGGTGGTCGCGAAGCGACCGGAGAGGGAAGGGCTTCGCGCGCCCGCCTATCCCCTCTCCGTCGGCTACGCCGACACCTCTCCCACGGGGAGGGGGTTTTCGCTGTCTCCGTCATGGGTTCAACTGACACCGCGCCGACATCGCCCTCGTCAGTTCTGTGTATGTTCTGTGGATTGACTTCGCCGTTCCGTGAACAAGGGGTGCGACATCTTTGAAATCCCGATGATTTAGTCGCTGGTGTCATTGTATCCCAGTTCATCCCATGTTAACCCAATTCTCGTCGGGGCGAGGGTGGGTGCTCGCCGACCGGCTTGGGTCTGGCGGGGTTCAGCTTCAGTGTTTCTCTCGACATTCGAGAAGCAGCTCGACAGCAAGCGGCGCATCGTCGTGCCGCAGGAATTCCGCGCGGCCGTCTCGGGCCCCTTCGACGGCATCTTCTGTTTTCCCTCGATCGAGGCCGACTGCCTGGAGGCGGGTGGCAAGGCGCTGTTTGATCGCTATCAGGCGGTGATCGAGGAGATGCCGTTCGGCGATCCCACCCGCACGGCGCTGGAGACCAGCATCCTGGGCGGCATGGCCAAGCTCACGTTTGATACAGCTGGTCGCATTACGCTGCCCGACCATCTGTGCGACATGTTCGGCCTTACGGATTCGGTGGCCGTCGTCGGTATGGGTGAGCGTTTTCAGATCTGGTCGCGCGAGGCCTTCCAGGCCCATCGCGCGCAGCAGCGTGATCTGGCGCGCGAAGGTCTAGCGGCCCTGCGCGCTCAGCAGCGCGCGGCCCAATTGGGTGTTGGGAAGTTCGGAGGCGCAGCGTGAGCGCCGCGCCGCACATCTCGGTTCTGCTGGACGAGGTCGTCGAGGCCCTGGACGCCAAGCCCGGTGACGTCGTGGTCGACGGTACCTTCGGAGCGGGCGGCTATACCCGCGCGGTGCTGCCGACCGGCGCCAGCGTCGTGGCCTTTGACCGCGATCCGACGGTGCGGCAGTTCGCAGACGCGCTCCCGGCCGATCGCTTCCGCCTGGTTCAGGCCCGCTTCTCCGAAATGCTGGACGAGCTGGGCGCGGAGAGCGTCGAGGGCGTGATGCTGGATCTGGGCGTCTCGTCGATGCAGCTGGATCAGGCCGAGCGCGGCTTTTCCTTCATGCGCGATGGTCCGCTGGACATGCGGATGGGCGACACGGGGCCGACCGCCGCCGACCTGGTCAACACGCTGGACCAGACCGAGCTGGCGCGGGTTCTCTATGTCTATGGCGAGGAGCACGCCTCGCGCCGCATCGCCAGCTTCATCGTCCGGCGTCGTGAAGAGCGCCCGTTCGAGCGCACCCTGGACCTAGCCGAAGTGATCGAGCGCGCCGTCGGCGGCCGCAAGGGCGCCAAGGTCCATCCGGCCACGCGCTCGTTCCAAGGCCTGCGCATTGCGGTCAATGACGAGCTGGGCGAGCTGGAGGCCGGTCTGGTCGCCGCTGAGCGCGTTCTGAAGCCCGGCGGTCGGCTGGTGGTCGTGACCTTCCACTCGCTGGAGGACCGCATCGTCAAGGCGTTCCTGGCCGAGCGGGCCGGGCGCACGCCGGGCGGCTCGCGCCACGCGCCGCCGGTCGTTGCGGCGGCGGCTCCCAGCTTCCAGCTGATCTCCAACAAGGCCATCGCGCCCGGCGAGGCCGAGTTGGCCGTCAATCCACGCGCGCGGTCCTCGAAGCTGCGCGCAGCCGTTCGCACCGAAGCCCCTGTGTGGGAGGCTTCCGCGTGACCGCCGTGGGCGTTTTCAACCGACGGGTCCGGGGCTTCCGCGTCGTGGAAGTGGTGGGCCTGTGCATCCTGCTCAGCCTGGTCACCGGCGTCTATCTGGCCAAGACCTTCGCCGGCCGCGAGCGTCAGGAAATCGCCCGGATCGAGCAGGAGATCGAGGAAGAGGCCGCGCGCAAGCGGCTGTTGGCGGCCGAGGTCGCACACCTTGAGCAGCCCCGCCGCATCGAGCAGCTGGCGCAGATGATGCAGCTGAAGCCCATCGCGCCGGACCATGAGATCACCGAGGACGCCCTGATCGATGTGGCGCGCCGTCGCGAACTGCCCAAGGCGCCGGTGTCGGCCGCGCCGGTCACGCCCGAGACGCTGGCCGCCGATGGGCCAGAGGCCTTGCCGGACGATGTCGCTGTCCCGCCGCCTCCCGTGCAGGGGGCGTTGCGATGAGCCTCTCGAACCTGGGTCCCGGCGGCGTTCAATCCCCGCTCTGGCGCTGGGTGGTCGAGCGCGTTTGGCGGTTGGAGCACGCCTTCGAGCGTTCGCGCGCCGCCGCGCGGCCGGAAGACGACACGCGGATCCGCATCTTCCTGGTCATGGGCTTCTTCGGCCTCTGTTTTGTCGGGGTGAGCCTTGGCGCGGGGTGGTCGGCGCTGTTCTCCCGCGCAGGGCAGGGCAACGGCTACACCCTGGGCGTGGAGGGCGCGCGCGGCGACGTTGTCGATCGCAACGGCAAGCTGCTGGCCGTGGATCTGGCGCACTATGCGCTCTACGTCGATCCTCGCGAGGTGTGGGACGCCAAGGAAACGCGCGTGGCGCTGGGCAAGGCCCTGCCGCAGGTCCCCGCCAAGCGCCTCGACAAGGCGGTGTTTGGCGATCATCGCGCCTTCGTTCTGGGTGGCCTGACGCCGGACGAGAAGGACGCGATCTTCAATCTGGGCCTGCCGGGCGTGTCGTTCGAGGAGCAGGAGCGGCGGATGTATCCGCTGGGGCCGACGGCCGCGCACCTGATCGGCTTCGTCGACAGCGGCGGCAAGGGCCTGGCCGGCGCGGAGCGTGCGCTGGACGATCCGATCCGCAAGGCCGCCGGCGGCGAGGGCGGGCCGACCCAGCTCTCGATCGACGTACGCGTGCAGGCCGCCCTCGAGGACGAGCTGCGCAAGGCCGCCGAGGAGTTCACGCCCAAGGGCGCGGTGGGTCTGGTGACCAACGTCCACACCGGCGAAATCCTGGGCATGGCCAGCTGGCCGGACTACGACGCCAACAAGGCGGGCGCGGCCACCAACGATCAGCGTCTCAACCGCGCCGCCGCCTCGGTCTACGAGATGGGATCGACCTTCAAGGCCTTCACCGTGGCGATTGGTCTGGACACGGGCGTAGCGACGGCCGCCTCGACCTTCGACGCCCGTGAGCCCTACAAGCTGGGCTATCGGACGATCCACGACTATCACGCCACCCGGGCGGTGCTGAACCTGGTCGAAGTGTTCCAGCACTCGTCGAACATCGGCACCGCGATGCTGGCCGAGCGCGTGGGCGGCCAGCGCCTGAGCCAGTACTTCACCAATCTGGGCCTGACCAAGCCGGCCAAGGTCGAGCTGCAGGAGTCGGCGCGCCCCTTGACCCCGCGCAAATGGGATCAGGACACCGTGGCCTCGACCTCGTTCGGTCACGGCATGAACATCTCGCCGCTGGCCCTGGCCCAGGCGATGAACGCTTTGCTGAACGGCGGCGAGATGCGCCCCCTGACGATCCGCAAGCTGCCGCCGGGCGTGCGTCCCGAAGGCAAGCGGGTCCTGTCCGAGCACACCTCGGCCGAGATGCTGAAGATCATGCGCGCCAATGTCGTGCCCGGCGAAGGGGGCAGCGGCGGCAAGGCCGACGTGCCCGGGCTGTCGGTCGGCGGCAAGACCGGCACGGGCGAAAAGTACGACCCCGCGATCCGACGCTACAATCACCAGCGCCAGGTCTCGTCCTTCGCCGCCACCTTCCCCACGGACGGCGCCTTGGAGGCGGACCGCTATTTCGTGCTGATCCTGCTGGACGAGCCGAAGGGCAACGCCAATTCGTTCGGCTTCTCGACCGGCGGCTGGGTCGCCGCGCCGGCCGCCGGCCGGGTGATCGAACGCATCGCGCCGTTCCTCGGCGTCAAACGCAAGACCGAGCTGGTGACCATCGCCAGCTCGCCCAAGAACGCCGCGCCGGAGGCGGGCCTATGACCAAGCGTCTATCCGAACTGTTCAACCGTCCCTTCGCCAACGATGCCGTGATCGCGGGCGTGACCGCCGACAGCCGCAAGGTCACGACCGGCTGGCTGTTCGCCGCCCTGCCGGGGACTAAGGTCGACGGCCGCGACTTCGCGCAAGGCGCGGTGGCCAAGGGCGCGGCCGCCATCCTGGCGCCCGAGGGCGGACTCGAGGGGCTGGGCGTTCCGGTGGTTCGCTCCGAGGACGCGCGTCGCGCCTACGCCCTGGCCTCGGCGGCCTTTTGGGGCAAGCAGCCGGCCATGTGCGTGGCCGTCACCGGCACCAACGGCAAGACCTCGGTCGCCGGCTTCTGCCGCCAGATCTTCACCAAGCTGGGCCACAAGGCCGCCAGCATGGGCACCCTGGGCGTGGTGGTCAGCCAGCCCGGCCAGCCCGACCAGCAACTGACCCCGCCGGGCCTGACCACGCCCGACGCCGGCGACGTCGCCGAGATGATCGCGCGCCTCGCCGACATGGGCGTCACCCATCTGGCGCTGGAAGCCAGTTCGCACGGCGTCGACCAGCGTCGCATCGACGGCGTCAAGCTGAGCGCCGCAGGCTTTACGAACTTCACTCAGGACCACCTGGACTATCACGGCTCGATGGAGGCCTATCGCGCCGCCAAGCTGCGCCTGTTCGACACCCTGACGCCCGCGGGCGCGATGGCGGTGCTGAACGCCGACAGCGACGCGTTTCCGACCTTCGCCTCGGCCGCCGTCACCTCGGGCCAGAGCGTGTTCTCGGTCGGTGAGGACGGGCAGGGCCTGCGGCTGCTGTCGCGCACGCCCACGCCCGCCGGCCAGGACCTGATTATCGAGGCTGACGACGTCGTTCATCACATCAAGCTGCCGTTGGCCGGCGCCTTCCAGGCGTCGAACGTGCTGGTGGCGGCCGGGCTCTGCATCGCCGCCGGCGAGGACAGCGCCAAGGTTCTGAAGGCCTTGGAAAGCCTGGAAGGCGCGGCCGGTCGCCTGCAGCGCGTGGGGCGCGGCCCCAAGGGCGGCGAGGCCTATGTCGACTACGCCCACACGCCCGATGGTCTGCAGACGGTGCTGGAGGCCCTGCGTCCCCACACGGCTGGAAAGCTCATTGCGGTGTTCGGCGCGGGCGGGGATCGTGACCGGGGCAAGCGTCCGTTGATGGGCGCGATCGGCGCAAAGCTCGCCGACATCGCCATTGTCACCGACGACAATCCGCGCTCGGAGGATCCCGCCTCGATCCGCGCCGCCATCCTGGAGGCCGCCCCGGGCGCCCGCGAGATCGGCGACCGCCGCGCCGCCATCCGCGCCGCCGTGGCGTTGATGGGCGAGGGCGACGTGCTGGTCGTCGCCGGCAAGGGTCACGAGCAGGGCCAGATCATCGCCGGCGTCGTGCACCCGTTCGACGACGTGGCCGAAACCCTGCAAGCCCTGGAGGGCGTGGATGCCTGACGCCCTTTGGACCGCTGACGAGATCGCCCAGGCGATCGGCGGCCAGGTCGCCGGCGACTTCGCCGTATCCGGCGTTTCGATCGACACCCGCTCGGTCGAGCCGGGCGACCTGTTCGTGCCGCTGGTCGGCGTGCGCGACGGGCACGATTTCGTGCCGCAAGCCGTCGCGAACGGCGCGACCGGCGTCCTGGCGGCGCGCGCGGTTGATGCGCCGGCGGTGATGGTCGCCGACACCTTCAAGGCGCTGGAGGCCCTGGGCGTCGCGGCGCGCGAGCGCGCGCCCCAGTGCAAGCGCGGGGCGGTGACCGGCTCGGTCGGCAAGACCAGCGTCACCCGCGCGATCGAAGCGGGCTTGCGGCTGGCCGGCAAGGCCCACGCCTCGGTCAAGAGCTACAACAACCACATCGGCGTGCCGCTGACCCTGGCGCGCATGCCGCGCGACACCGAACGGGCGGTGTTCGAGGTGGGCATGAACCATGCCGACGAGATCACGCCGCTGTCGGGCTTCGTCCAGCCGCACGCGGTGGCGATCACCACGGTGGGGCCGGTGCACCTGGAGAACTTTGCAGACGGCGAGCAGGGCGTGGCCCGCGCCAAGGCCGAGATCTTCGCGGGGCTGCGGCCTGGTGGTGTCGCGGTGCTGAACGCCGACAACCGCTGGTTCGATTTCCTCAAGGCCGAGGCCGAGAAGGTCGGCGCGACCGTCTGGAGCTTCGGGTCTTCGCCCGACTGCACGGCGCAACTCCTGTCATTCTCAACCGACCTCCCCGGCGAAGGCCGGGGTCCAGATGACAAGGCGTCGAGCGTCCCGGATGAATCTGGGTCCCGGCATTCGCCGGGAAAATCGGTGGTTAGGGCCGTCCTGCGGGGCGAGCCCATCGAATTCACCCTGCTTCAGACCGGCGTCCACTGGGGCCCCAACAGCCTTTGCGTGCTCTTGATGTTGGAGGCGCTGGACGTGCCCCGCGACACCGCCTTGGCGGCCTTGGCTGAGTTCGCGCCGATCGAGGGGCGCGGCGCGGAGAAGACGATCCGCATCCCCGGCGGCGCCTTCACCCTGGTCGATGAGAGCTACAACGCCAATCCGGTCTCGATGCAGGCCGCGCTGAAGACCCTGGGCGCGCGCAAGGTCGCCGGCCGTCGGGTGGTGGCGCTGACCGACATGCTCGAATTGGGCGAGGACAGCGCCCGCTTTCACGCCGAGCTTGCGGAGCCGATCGCGGCCGCGAACGTCGACATGGTTTTTCTCGCGGGCGTCCACATGAAATCGCTGTGGGAGGCGCTTCCTCCGACTCGGCGGGGCGGCTACGCGGAGGTTACTGAAAAGTTAACGTCGGCGCTGACGGGGGCCGTGCAGCCCGGCGACGTGGTGATGGTGAAGGGGTCGAACGGCTCCAAGGCCGGCGCGCTCGCTGCCGCCTTGGCGACGATCGATCTTGGGGAACAGGGCTGATGCTGTACTTGCTGTACGAATGGCTAGCGCGCTCGCAGGAGCACTATCCAGCCCTGAACCTGTTGAAATACCTCACCTTCCGGTCGGGCATGGCGATGCTGACCGCCTATATCGTGGCCGTGGCCATGGGCTCGCGCTTCATCCGCTGGATGAAGGCCAAGCAGGGCAGGGGCCAGCCGATCCGCACCGACGGCATTGCGCGCCACGTCACCGAGAAGGCGGGCACGCCCACCATGGGCGGCTTCATGATCCTGGCCGGCCTGTTCGTCGGCGCCTTGCTGTGGGCCGACCTGCGCAACGTCCATGTCTGGGTCGTGCTGCTCATCACCGGCAGCTACGGCGTGCTGGGCTTCATGGACGACTACGCCAAGGTCACCAAGCAGACGACGGCCGGGCTTTCCAGCGTCCAGAAGCTGGTGGCCCAGTTCATCGTCGCGATCATCGCCACGGTGATCCTGATCCTGTTCGCGCCGAAGTCGCCGATGACGCCGGGCATGGAGACCAGCCTGGTCTTCCCGATCTTCAAGGCGCTGGTGATCAATCTGGGCTGGTTCTACGTGGCCTTTGCGGCGTTCACGATCGCCGGCTTCTCCAACGCCGTGAACTTGACCGACGGCCTGGACGGTCTGGCCATCGTGCCGGTGATGCTCGCCGCCTCGACCTTCGGCCTGATCGCCTACCTGGTGGGCAACTACAAGTTCGCCGACTATCTGAACCTCCACTTCGCGCCGGGCGTCGGCGAGCTGGCGGTGCTGTGCGGCGCCATCATCGGCGGGGGCATGGGCTTTCTCTGGTACAACGCCCCGCCCGCCAAGATCTTCATGGGCGACACCGGCTCGCTGGCCCTGGGCGGCGCGCTGGGCGCGATCGCCGTCTGCGCCAAGCATGAGCTGGTTCTCGGCATCGTCGGCGGCCTGTTCGTGGCCGAGGCGCTCAGCGTGATGATCCAGGTCGCCTACTTCAAGAAGACCGGCAAGCGGGTCTTCCTGATGGCCCCGATCCACCACCATTTCGAGAAGCTGGGCTGGGCGGAGTCCACCGTCGTGATCCGCTTCTGGATCGTGTCGATGATCCTGGCCTTCATCGGCTTGGCCACGCTGAAGTTGCGGTAAGGAGTGGCGTTGAGATGATCCCCGTCCGCGGTTTCGAGGACAAGACCGTCGCAGTGTTCGGCCTGGGCCGAACGGGCCTGACGGCGGCGCGCGCCTTGATCGCGGGGGGCGCCAAGGTCGCCCTGTGGGATGAAAAGTCCGCCAGCCGGGAGGCGGCCGCCGCCGAAGGTTTCCCGGTCGTCGATCTTCAGGCCGCCGACTGGAGTCAGTTCGCCGCCCTGATGCTGTCGCCGGGCGTGCCGCTGACCCATCCCAAGCCGCACTGGACCGTCGAGAAGGCCAAGGCGGCCGGCGTCGAGATCCTGGGGGACGTCGAGCTGTTTGCGCGCACGGTCGCCGCCGCGCCGGCCCACAAGCGCCCCAAGATCATCGCCATCACCGGCACCAACGGCAAGTCGACCACGACCGCCTTGATCGGCCACCTGTGCGCCGCGGCTGGCCGCGATACGCGGGTCGGCGGCAATATCGGCTTGGGCGTGCTGGGGCTCGAGGACATGCACGGCGGCGCGGTCTATGTGCTGGAGCTGTCGTCCTACCAACTGGACCTGACCTCCAGCCTGCACCCCGACGCGGTGGTGCTGTTGAACATCTCGCCCGACCACCTGGATCGCCACGGCGGCATGGACGGCTATATCGCCGCCAAGCGCCGGATCTTCCTGAACCAGGGTAAGGGCGACACGGCGATCATCGGCGTCGATGACGCCTGGTGCCAGCAGATCTGCACCGAGATCACCGCCGCCAACCGTCGGACCATCTGGCCGATCAGCGCCGGCAAGGCGATGGGGCGGGGCGTCTATGCGCTGCAAGGCGTGCTCTATGACGCCACCGGCGAGCGCGTGGTCGAGGTCGCCGACATCCTGCGCGCCCGCAGTCTTCCGGGGCGCCACAACTGGCAGAACGCCGCCGCCGCCTACGCCGCGGCGCGCGCGATCGGCATCTCGATGCAGGACGCCGTCGACGGCCTGATGACCTTCCCGGGGCTCGCCCACCGGATGGAGACGGTCGGCAAGATCGGCAAGGTCCGCTTCGTCAACGACAGCAAGGCCACCAACGCCGACGCCGCCCGTCAGGCGATGTCCAGCTATCCGAAGTTCTACTGGATCGCCGGCGGCGTCGCGAAGGCCGGCGGCATCGACGACCTGAAGGACCTGTTCCCGCGCATCGCCAAGGCCTACCTGATCGGCGAGGCGGCCGAGCCGTTCTCCTGGACCCTGGCGGGCAAGGCTGAATGCGTGCTGAGCGGCACGCTGGAGCGGGCCGTACAGCAAGCCTACGCCGACGCGGCCGCCAGCGGCGAGGAGGCTATTGTGCTGCTTTCGCCCGCCTGCGCGTCGTTCGACCAGTTCAGCGATTTCGAGGCGAGGGGCGAAGCGTTCCGCGCCGCCGTCAATGGCGTGGCGACGGGCGGCGGCAAGGCCGCCGTCGCCTAGGCGATGAGCGCGCCGGCCGAGACCCCTGAACCGGACTCCGCCAAGGCCGCTTCGCCTCCCTGGCGCTCTGTTCTTCGTGTTGCGGCGATCGATCGCGCGACCGTGCGCGAGGCCGGACGCCAAGCCTTGCCCTGGCTGGCCTGGCTGCGGCGTCGCACACGCTCCTCCGAACTCTGGGTCATCGCCGTGGCCACGGTCGTTGGCCTTGTAGCCGGCGCCTTGGCGGTGTCGCTGGGCGCGCTCGCGCACGGGACCCAGGTCGCGATCTTCAACTTCGATCCCAACGAACGCCTCTCGGGGCAGACCATGGTCGAGCCCTGGCGGTTGTTGGCCATTCCGCTGGGCGGGCTTTTGCTGGGGCTGTTTACGGCCGCCATCCTGCGTTTTCGCCCGAACCACGCCGTCGACCCCGTGGAGGCCAACGCCCTGCATGGGGGGCGTCTGTCGATCCGAGACAGTCTGTTCATCTGTATGCAGACCCTGATCTCGAACGGCTCCGGCGCGTCGGTGGGGCTTGAGGCGGCCTACGCCCAGGCCGGCGGAGCGACCGCGTCCTGGGTGGGCCAGCGTCTGAACCTGCGCCGGGGCGACCTGCGGATTCTGGTCGGCGCGGGGGCCGGCGCAGCGATCGCGGCCGCGTTCGGCGCGCCGCTGACGGGCGCCTTCTATGCGTTCGAGATCGTCATCGGCGCCTATACGGTCGCCAACATCGCGCCGGTGGTGGCGGCGGCGCTGGCGGGCGTTCTGGTGGCCACGGCCCTGGGTTCGACCCCTTATCTGATCAAGACCTCCGTGGTCGCCATCGCGTCGCCGACCGACTACGCGCTGTACGGGCTGCTGGGCCTGCTGGCCGCGTTCTTCGGGATCACGCTGATGCGGGCCGTGGCGGTGGCCGATCGCTGGGCGGCCAAGGCGCCGCTGCCGCGCTGGTCCAAGCCCGCGATCGGCGGTGTCGCCTTGGCGGCCTTGGCCCTGGCGACGCCGCAAACCCTGTCCGGCGGCCACGGCGCCTTGCACCTGGATCTCAACAGCGACCTGCCGCTGAAGGTGCTGCTGGTGCTGATCCTGATGAAGGCCGTGGCCTCGATCGTTTCGTTGAGCGCGGGCTTCCGGGGCGGCCTCTTCTTCGCCGCGCTGTTCCTGGGCGCCCTGATGGGCCAGGCCTTCGCCGAGGTCGTCAACCTGACGGCGGGGGACGGACGGCTGGACCCGATCGCCGCCTCGCTGGTGGGCATGGGCGCGCTGGGCGTGGCCATCGTGGGCGGGCCCTTCACCATGTCATTCCTGGTGCTGGAGGCCACGGGCGACTTTACCGTCACCGGCGCGACCCTGGCCGCCTCGCTGATCGCCAGCGCCGTGGTGCGCGAGACCTTCGGCTACTCGTTCTCGACCTGGCGTCTGCACCTGCGCGGCGAGACGATCCGCAGCGCCCACGACGTCAGCTGGATGCGCAACCTCACCGCCGGCAAGATGATGCGCCGCGACGTCAAGACGATCGGGTCCAGCACCACGCTCGCCGAGTTCCGTCGGCGGTTCCCGCTGGGCTCGACCAAGCGCGCGGTGCTCACCGACGAGACCGGACGCTACGCCGGCATCGTCGCCACGGCCGCCGTCTACGCCGAGCCGCCTGAGCGCGACGCCACGGTGGCGATGCTCGCGACCCACGCGCGCGTGTCCCTGACGCCGGAGTTGTCGATCAAGGCGATCATGACCGCCTTCGACGAAACCGGCGCCGACGAACTGGCCGTGGTCGACGAAGGCGGCGAGGTGATCGGCCTGATCACCGAAGCCCATGTCACCCGCCGCTACGCCGAAGAGCTGGAGAAGGCCCGGCGCGAACTGACCGGCGAAACGGCCTGACGCTCACGCCAGCGGCATGAAGGCGTCGTTCTTGTCCAGGGCCGACAGCGGCGAGCGAATGGAACAGCGCAGGCCTTCGCTTCGGTAGTCCAGGGCGACCTTGCCGCCCAGCTCGTTGGGCAGGGCCATTTCGACGATCCGCGACCCGAAACCGCGCCGCTCAGGCGGGCGCACCGTCGGGCCGCCGCGCTCGGCCCACTCGATCAGCAACTGATCCTCGGGATCGACCGACCAGTGAATGTCGACATGGCCTTCAGGCGCCGACAGCGCGCCGTATTTCAGGGCGTTGATGGCCAGCTCATGGAAGGCCAGGGCCATGACCACGGCGGGTTTGGGCGAGACCTTCAGGTCATCGCCGCTGATGGTCAGCTGCGCAGGATAGGCGCGATAGGGCGTCACCGAGCCATCGACGATCTGGCGCAGGCTGGCGGCGGACCAGTTCTGGTCGGTCAGCACATTGTGCGTCGCGGCGATGGCCATCAGCCGCCCCTCAAGAGCTTCGCGGATCGACGGATCGACCCCGGCGTTGCGCAGGGACTGGTTGGCGATCGACTGGACGGTGGCCAGGGTGTTCTTCACCCGGTGGTTCAACTCGTTGACCAGCAACTGCCGGTGACTTTCGGCGAGACGCTCGCCGGTCACGTCGCGCGACGTCGCCAGAACGCGGATCACGCGCCCGTTTTCGAGGATGGGCGAGACGGTGGTGTCCCACCAGCGGACGGACCCCTTGGCGGTGGGGCAGGACGCGCGGAAGGCCACGGCGTTGCCGGCCATGGCCGCGCGCAGCGCCTGCTCGACGGTGTCGCGGCTCTCCGGCGGCCACATGTCTGGCCAGTAGCGATGTCGATTGCGGCCGTCGAAGTCCTCGATCTCGAGGAGCGACTTGCCCTGGGCGTTCATGTATTCGAGGTAGCCGTCGGCGCTGATGACGCGAATGCAGTCCGGACTAGCCTCGACCACGCTGAGGAAATAAGCCCCAGCGCCCTCCAGAACAGTCTTGTCCGATGTTTCGTCGGCCACGCCACGTCCCTGTACGAGACGCCCATGTTCACGTCATGCGCGAAGAATACAAGTACTGCGTTCGAGGCTCGGCGTTTCTCGGGTCAGGCCGCGCGGGCACCCAGAGGCCTGGCTCAGTCGAACAGTTCCGCCAGTTCCTCGAGCAGCGTCTCGCGCCAGCTCTCCAGATTGGCCACGCTCCGCGCGCGGTCGAGAATGGCGCGCGCCTTCTCCACGTCGTCGGCGTCGGCCTCGTCGACGGTCTCCAGCGCCTGAAGCGCCTCGTGCGCCACCGGAGAGCCGCCCGAGGCGACCAGCTCGACCAGCAAGGCGACGTGGTTGGAGCAGTCGACGAAACTCATCGCGTGGACCAAGGGCGCGCGCTTGTCGGCGAGGTCGGGGCGCTGGATCAGCTTGGCGAGCACGGCGTCAAGGCCAGGCGTTCCCGCATGCGCCAAGCGCAGCGCCAGGGCGTTGCGCTGGTCGGCATCGGCGATGGTTTCCAGCTGGCGGAGGTCGTCGGAGGAGGCCATGGCTCCCTCATCCCGCGCTTTTCGCCGCATGTCCACGGGGTTAGACCGCTCAAGCAAGGTTTGATTAACCCTCCGAACCGACTCTTCGCCCATGGCTTCCAACGCGACACATGCCTTCGCCCGCACCGACCGCACCGCGCTCGGCCTGTGGTGGTGGACGACAGACCGCTGGCTGCTGGGCGCGACCGCCCTGCTGGTTACGCTGGGCATGCTGCTGTCGTTCGCCTCAAGCCCCGCTGCGGCCCAGCGCATCGGTATCGCCGACCAGTTCCACTTCGCCCTGCGCATGTGCTTCTTCGCCTCGGCGTCGTCGGTTCTGATGCTGATCGTCTCGATGCTGTCCCCGCGCAGCATTCGTCGCGCGGCGTTCTTCATCTACATTGGAGCGATCGCCGTCATGATCGCGCTGCCGTTCGTGGGCCACAACGCCAAGGGCGCCACCCGCTGGCTGCAGTTCGGCGGCTTCACCCTGCAACCGTCCGAGTTCATGAAGCCGGCGCTGATCGTGCTGGTCTCCTGGATGTTCTCCGAGGGGCAGAAGGGCCAGGGCGTGCCCGGGGTCTCGATCGCCTTCCTGCTCTATTTCATCGCCGTGGCCTTGCTGCTGATCCAGCCGGACGTCGGCCAGACCGTGCTGATCACCATCGCCTTCGGGGCCGCCTTCTGGATGGCCGGGGTGCCGATCTCGTGGATCATGGGGCTGGGCGGCGTCGCCGTGGCGGGGCTGTTTTCGACCTACTTCCTGTTCGACCACGTTCATGCGCGGGTGCAGAAGTTCCTTAGCCCCGACCAGGCCGACACCCACCAGATCACGCGCGCCGCCGAGGCCATCCGCGCCGGCGGGCTGTTTGGGCGCGGGCCGGGCGAGGGCGTCATGAAGCGCCACGTGCCCGACCTGCACACCGACTTCATCTATTCGGTGGCCGCCGAGGAATACGGCCTGATCTTCTCGTGGTCGCTGATCGGCCTGTTCGCCTTCGTCGTCGTGCGCGGCCTCTACAAGGCCATGAAGCTCAATGACCCGTTCGAACAGGTCGCGGCGGCCGGATTGTTCGTGCTGTTGGGCCAGCAGGCGCTGATCAATATCGCGGTGAACTTGAACATGATCCCAACCAAGGGCATGACGCTCCCGTTCATCAGTTACGGGGGCTCCTCGATGCTCGCGATGGGATTGACGCTGGGTATGGCCCTGGCCTTGTTGCGCAAACGCCCTGGCGCCTATGGCGCGAGCGGCGAGTTCAGACTCGGCGGCGCCTTCGCCTGATGAGCAAGCTGGCTGTTGTCGCCGCCGGGGGAACCGGCGGCCATATGTTCCCCGCCCAGGCCCTGGCCGAGGCGCTCACCGCGCGCGGCTGGCGGGTCGTTCTGGCCACGGACGATCGCGGTGCCCTCTACGCCGACAAGTTCCCCGCCGAAGAGCGGCTGGCCCTGTCGGCCGCCACCGCCAAGGCCAATGACCCGCTGGGCATGATCAAGGCCGGCTTTGTGGTGATGCAGGGCGTCCTGGAGGCCCGCGCGGCCTTCAAGCGTCTCGATCCCGCCGTGGTGGTCGGTTTTGGTGGCTACCCGGCGCTGCCGGCCCTGCTGGGGGCCTTGTCGCAAGGCCGTCCCACCGTCATCCACGAACAGAACGCCGTCTTGGGCCGGGTGAACCGCTTCCTGGCTCCGCGCGTCAACGAAGTGGCCTGCGCCTTCCCGACCCTGGAGAAGGCCACGCCCGCCGTGAAGGCCCGCGCCCACGTGGTGGGCAATCCCGTGCGCCCGCCCGTGCGTGACCTGTTCGATGTGCCCTATCTGGCGCCGGAGGTGCAGTTGCGCCTGTTGGTCACCGGCGGCAGCCAGGGCGCGCGCCTGTTGTCCGAGCTGATCCCTGAGGCCGTGGCCAAGCTGCCCGAGGAGATGCGCGGCCGCCTGAAGGTGTTCCAGCAAGCCCGCGCCGAAAGCATGGAGCAGGCCCGCAAGACCTATCGCAACGCCATGGTCGAGTGCGAGGTCGCGCCGTTCTTCCGCGACATGGCCGGCTATCTGCGCCAGTCGCACCTGGTGATCGGCCGCTCGGGGGCCTCGACCTGCACCGAGCTGGCCGTGGCCGGCCGGCCCTCGATCCTGGTGCCCCTGAAGATCGCCGCCGACGACCACCAGCGCTTCAACGCTCGCCTGCTGGAAGAGGCCGGCGGGGCGGCGGTGTGTCTGGAAGGCGAACTGACCGTCGACGTGATGGCCGCAGCGCTGAAGGCCCTGCTGTCCAAGCCCGAACGCCTGGAAAAGATGGCGGCGGGGGCGCGGTCAGCCGCCAAGCCGAACGCGGCGGAGGAGCTGGCGGATCTGGTGGAGAAGACGGCGCGGTAGGATGTTTGCCTCGCATCTATAGAACCTATATATGCTATAGAAAACGGAGGTTTCCATGCCCAGTCGTTCCACCCACCTCGATGACAAGACCGATGTCTTGATCGTCAAGACGGCGAAGCTGGAGGACCGTAATCCGTCGCAGATCATGGCGGCGGCCGTGCGCTGGTATCTTCATCTGACGCCGGGCGCGCGCGACGCGATGCGGCGGATCGAAGCGACGGGATCCTCGGCTGTCGAGGAGGCGAGTTGGGCTTTGAGCCGGGCCTTGCTCGAACGCGAATACGAGACCCTGGTCCGGCAAGGCGCCGGGACCCTGCGGACCGATCTGCCTTCCGGCGCGTCCGAGGACTACATTATGGCGGAAGCGGTTCGGATGACGCGGCGGCCGACGCGTGCCGGTTAGGTTCTGCCTGGACCTCAATGTTTGGCTGGGCGCGGTGCTGTCGGAGAGGGCGGGGCGCAGAGACACGGCCGCCCAGCTGTTGGTCCAAGCGGTGCGATCTGGACAGTCGGTGCGCGGGCCCGTCGCTTTGGTCATCTCTTGGGGCATGTTGAACCGATACCGTCAGGTTCTCGTCGGCGCGGGCCTAGAGCGTGATCATGCCGACCGGTTGGTCGAGGTCATGGCGACGATCGCGCGGGACGGTCCTTCGCTGACCCTGGGGGGCGTCGGGGTCCTGCCTCTGGAAGACGAGGAAGATCGTCACGTTCTGGAGACCGCTGTGGCTGGCCACGCCGACATGCTGGTGACGCATAACCTGCGGGATTTCGTCGGCCAGGATGTGCGGACCCTCGTGGCGGATCGCTACTACGGCTTCGAGGCTGCGGGCGCGAAGCTGTTGGTGGTTCATACCTATGACGCCGCGGCCTGGATCCGGGGTGAGGCGCCGCCAGCCGAGGTCACGGCCTTCTTGGGTCTCTAGCTCACGGCTCCGCGCCCGTCTCGATCAGCGGGCGGCCGATCTTCACCGCCGCTTCAATGCTCGTCGCCACCGGGACCTGCGCGAAGGGCTTCCAACCGTCGCAGACCACCTTGGCCACCGCCTCTTCGGCGCTGCCGGCGGGGAGGGGCTGGGCTGGACGCAGCGCGCCGGTCACCGGGCCTTCGCGGCCGCCCGCGCGGACGCTGCCGAACCCCGCGTGGGCGATGGTGCGGGCGTCGCAGTCGATGACCTCGTGGCGCCAGCCGCCCCAGAACTCTTCGGCGCCGGCCTTGAAGCCGCCTTCGGTGACCTGCAGCACGCGCAGCTTGGCCGTGTGGCCCGTCCACTGGACGCCGCCCATATCGACGAACATCGCAAAGCGCCCGACATCGGCCAGGCGCAGCTCAAGCGGGGCTGGAAGCGTAGCGGGGGCGGCGGTTTGGGCGAGCGCCGGCGTTGTCCACACAACCAGCGCCAACAGGGCGTTTCGCGTCGCGCGGAATTGGTCTAATCGGCTTTTCATGATCCAGCGTCGACGCCCCGTACCCTTCGAACTCGGCCCCGTGCACTTCATCGGCATCGGCGGCATTGGCATGTCCGGCATCGCCGAGATCATGATCCGTATCGGCTACACCGTTCAGGGCAGTGACGCCAAGGCCAGCGCCAATACCGAGCGGCTGGAAAAGCTGGGCGCGCGCATCTTCATCGGCCACGACGCCGCCCACGTCGAGGGCGCGTCGGCCATCGTCTATTCCACGGCCGTCAAGGCCGACAATCCCGAGATGGTCGCTGGCCGCGACAAGCGCCTGCCGCTGGTGCGCCGCGCCGAGATGCTGGCCGAGCTGATGCGCCTGCAGTTCTCGATCGCGGTGGGCGGCACGCACGGCAAGACGACCACGACCTCGATGGTCGCCACCCTGCTGGACGCCGGGGGCCTGGACCCCACCGTCGTCAACGGCGGCATCATTAACGCCTACGGCACCAACGCCAAGGTCGGCGAGGGCGACTGGATCGTCGTCGAGGCCGACGAGAGCGACGGCTCGTTCCTGCGCCTGAAGTCGACGGTGGCCATCGTCACCAATATCGACGCCGAGCACCTGGACCACTGGGGCGACTTCGAGGCCGTGAAGAAGGGCTTCCAGGACTTCATCCAGAACATCCCGTTCTACGGCTTCGCCGCCGTCTGCACCGACCATCCGGAAGTGCAGGCCCTGACCGCGCGGATCGAGAACCGCCGGCTGGTGACCTATGGCGCCAATCCGCAGGCCGAGGTGCGGGTCTCGAACATCGAGATGGGGCCGGATGGCGCGACGTTCGACATCATCGTTTCGCCCCGCGCCGGCGAGCCTGTGCGTTACGATCGCCTCAAGATGCCGATGGCCGGCCACCACAATGTGCTCAATGCGACCGCCGCCGTCGCGGTTGCTCGCGAGCTGGGTGTCGATCCGGAGTCGATCCGCAAGGGTCTGGCCGGCTTTGGCGGCGTCAAGCGCCGCTTCACCACCACGGGCGTCGCGAACGGTATTCGCGTGGTCGACGACTATGGCCACCACCCGGTCGAGATCGCCGCCGTGCTGAAGGCCGCCCGCGCGGTGTCGACCGGCAAGGTGATCGCCGTGGTCCAGCCGCACCGCTACACGCGCCTGCGCGACCTGATGACCGAGTTCTCCAGCTGCTTCAACGACGCCGACACGGTGGTCGTGGCCGATGTCTACACGGCCGGCGAGCCGCCGATCCCGGGCGTGGACCGCGACGCCCTGGTCGCAGGTCTCAAGAAGTTCGGCCACCGCCGCGCGCTGCCGCTGGAAAACCCGACGGCCCTGCCGCGCCTGATCGCCGCCGAGGCCGCCAGCGGCGACCTCGTCGTGCTGCTGGGCGCGGGCGACATCACCACATGGTCCTACGCGCTGCCGGGGCAGCTCGAGGCGCTAGCGAAGTGACCTGGAAGACCCAACTGCCCGCCGTCCGCGGCAAGCTGCTGATCGACGAGGCGCTGGCGCCGTTCACCTGGTTCCGGGTCGGCGGTCCGGCCGACGTGGTGTTCCTGCCCGCTGACGAGCAGGACCTGTCGGATTTTCTCAAAGCGCTGGATCCCAGCGTCCCGGTCATGGCGATCGGCGTAGGGTCGAACCTCCTGGTCCGCGACGGCGGCGTCGACGGGGTGGTCATCCGCCTGGGCAAGGGCTTCAACGGCGTCGAGGCGCTGGGCGACAATCGCATCAAGGCCGGTAGCGCCGTGCCCGACGCCATCCTGGCCCGCAAGGCGGCGGACGCCGGCATCGCGGGGCTGGAATTCTATGTCGGCGTGCCCGGCACGATCGGCGGCGCGGTGATCATGAACGCCGGCTGCTACGGTGCCGAGACGGTCAATGTGGTCAAGTCCGTGCGCGTGATGGATCGCGCCGGCGGCGTGCATGAACTCAGCGTCGAGGACCTGCACTACACCTATCGCCACAGCGCGCTGCAGGACGGCGACCCGGTCATCGTGCTGGACGCGATCTTCGAGGGGACGACCGACGAACCCGAGGCGATCAAGGCCCGCATGGCCGAGATCACCGCCCGCCGCGAGACCACCCAGCCGATCCGCGAAAAGACCGGCGGCTCGACCTTCAAGAACCCGCCGGGGCACTCGTCCTGGAAGCTGGTCGACGAGGCCGGCTGGCGTGGCAAGCCGTTCGGCGGCGCAATGTTCTCGCCCCTGCACTGCAACTTCCTGATCAACACCGGCGAGGCGACGGCGGCGGATCTGGAGGGCCTGGGCGAGGCGGTGCGGGCTGACGTCCTGGCCAAGACCGGCGTCCAGCTGGACTGGGAGATCAAGCGCATCGGCCGGGCGGGGTCGTGATTATCCAATCCTCCCCCTAGCGGGGGAGGATTTTGAGCAGCGCGCGGGGTCTCCATCGCCCATCACCCCATTGCTGACTCCCCCCGGCGCGAACGGGTGTTATGACTCCCGCGCCATTGGGGAGAATCTTTGCTCATGTTCCGTAGACTGTTGATCGCTTCCGCCGCCTTCGCCCTTGTTTGCGGCGCGGCGCACGCTCAGGACCTCAAGACCGCAGAGGGGCTGCGGGACAAGGCCCTGCGCGACTATCTGGCCTGGGACATCACCGAGGACCTGACCACCAATATCGGCCCGCGCCTCGTCGGCTCGCCGGCCATGGCCAAGGCGAAAGACTGGTCGGTCGCCAAGTTCAAGGCGCTGGGCTTCACCAACATCAAGGTCGAGGAATTCGCCAAGCCGTCGTGGAGCCGGGGCGAGGAGAGCGCCGAACTGGTCGCGCCCTACGCCATGAAGCTGGGCGCGGTGGGCCTTGGCCGCACGGTGTCGACGCCGGCCGGCGGCATCGAGGCCGAGGTGGCGCTGTTCAAGACCTTCGCCGACATGATGGCCGCGCCCGAAGGCGCGCTGAGGGGCAAGATCGTGGTGATCACCCAGCCGATGGTCCGCACCCAGAACGGCGCCGGCTATGGCGCGGCGGGCATCTCGCGGCGGATCGGCCCGGTCGAGGCCGCCAAGCGCGGCGCGGTCGCCATGCTGATCCGCTCGATCTCGACGTCCGACTCCACCGTTCCGCACACCGGCGGCACCGCCAGCGGTGACAGCGTCGTGACCATCCCGGCCGCCGCGATCGGCGTCCCGGAAGCCGAACAACTGGAGCGTCTGGCCGCGCGTAAGGTCCCGATGCGCGTCAAGCTGAAGCTGGAGTCGAGCGTCAACCCCAACAACGTGGCCTGGAACATCTCGGGCGACATCAAGGGCTCGGAAAAGCCCGACGAGGTCATCGTCATCGGCGGCCACCTCGACAGCTGGGATGTCGGCACCGGCGCCCTGGACGACGCCACCGGCATCGCCATCACCACGGCTGCGGCCAAGCTGATCGGCGACCTGCCCAAGCGCCCGAAGCGTACGATCCGCGTCGTGATGTGGGGGTCTGAAGAGAGCGGCGGTTCGTCTGAAGCCTATCTGGCCGCGCACAAGGACGCGCTGTCCACCATGGTGCTGGCGGGCGAGAGCGACACGGGCGCGGACCGCATCTACAGCCTGCAGGTTCCGGCGGGCTCGCTGGACCATCCGGTGGTCAAGGCCGCCGCCAGCGTGCTGGCGCCGCTGAAGATCTATGTCGATCGCACCCCCGCCGCCGGAGCGGGCGCCGACATCAGCGGGATCGAGCGGGCCGGCGTGCCGGTCATCAACCTGAACCAGGACGCCAGCCGCTACTTCGACTACCACCACACCATGGACGACACGCTGGACAAGGTTCGCCCCGCCGAACTGGCCCAGAACGTCGCGGCCTGGACCTCGCTGATCTATCTGGTGGCCGACAGCGACGTGGATTTCCGCGCGCTGAAGCCGGCGGCGCCGGCGGCGAAGTAGGGTTGTCTAGGGCTCCCTTCCCCCTTGATGGGGGAAGGGCGGGGATGGGGGTGTTGGCACAGCCTGTCCGCCTCTCTAGGAAGGGCGCCAAGGCGTCCGACGTGGCGCGATCACCCCCACCCAACCCTCCCCCATCGAGGGGGAGGGCATCTTAGAGCGCCAAATGACCCAGCAGCCCCACGCTGACGCCCCCTTGGCCGGCCGCCACATCGCCATCCTGCTTGGCGGACCCTCGTCGGAACGAAAGGTCAGTCTGGTGTCGGGGGCGGCCTGCGCCGATGCGCTGGAGCGGCTGGGCGCCAAGGTCTCGCGCATCGATCCGGGCCCGGATGTCGCCCAGGTGCTGACGGCGACCAAGCCGGACATGGTCTTCAACGCCCTGCATGGCGAATGGGGCGAGGACGGCTGCGTCCAGGGCGTTCTCGAGACGCTGAAGCTGCCCTACACCCACTCAGGCGTGCTCGCCTCGGCCCTGGCGATGGACAAGGCCAAGGCCAAGGCGGTGCTGGCGGCGGCCGGCGTCACCGTTCCGGGCGGCGGCCTCTTCAACCGACACGATGTCGCGCGCGACCATGTGCTGCAGCCCCCCTATGTCGTGAAGCCCAACGCCGAGGGCTCGTCCGTGGGCGTGTTCATCATCAAGGAAGGCGCCAACCGCCCGCCCGAGGATGTCGGCGCGCCGTCCTGGACCTTTGGCGAGGAAGTCATGGTCGAGCCCTACATCCAGGGGATGGAGCTGGCGGTCGCCGTGCTGGGTGAGTCAAATGGTCCCAGAGCCCTCGCGGTGACCGATATCCGTGCATCCACAGGTTTTTACGACTACGAAGCCAAGTACTCCGAAGGCGGTTCCATCCACGTCCTGCCGGCCCCAATCCCTGACGGCGCAAGGGATCGGGCGATGCGCATGGCCGAGCTGGCCCATACCGCTCTTGGTTGCCGAGGGGTAACCCGGTCGGACTTCCGTTATGACGACATTAACGACCTTCTGGTCCTTCTAGAGGTCAACACGCAACCCGGCATGACGCCGACCTCGCTCGCTCCCGAGCAGGCCGATCACGTCGGGATCCCGTTTGATCATTTAGTTTTGTGGATCGTGGAGGACGCTTATGCCCGCTGTAGTGCGGGGGGGACCGCCTAAGCCTAGGCGACCCCGGGCCGAAGCGCCCGCAAGTCCGAGCAAAGGCAAGCCGGCGCCCCGCAAGGCGCAGCCGGCTGCGAAGCTGCACGCCGCGCGGGGCGTGGGCCTGTCGCCCACGGTGGCCCTCAGCGTGGCCGGCGCGGCCTTGGGTCTTGGCCTTGTGGTGATGCTGGCGACCGGCCATCGCGCCGAGCGCATCGGCGCGTCCATGGTTCACGGCGTCGACAACAGCTTCGCTTCGGCCGGCTTCAAGCTGAAGACCGTCCACATCCGCGGGGCCTCGGCCACCGCCCAGGCCGATATCCTGAAGGCCTCGGGCCTCTACCTGGACCAGCCGACCCTGGGCATGGATCTGGCCGACATTCGTACGCGGGTTCAGGGCGTGGGCTGGGTCAAGGACGCCAAGGTCGTGCGCATGCTGCCCGACACCGTCCTGATCGCCGTCGAGGAGCGTCCCGCGCTTGCGGTCTGGCAGAACCAGGGCCGCATGAAGGTGATCGACAGCGAGGGGCAGGTGATCACCGAGGCCGATCCCGCGCGGTTCCCGCAGCTGCCGCTGGTGGTGGGGCAGGGGGCCGACCAGGCCGCCGGCCTGATCCTTCCCGCCGTCGCCTCGCGTCCGCGCCTGCGCGACCGGCTGGAGGCGATGGTTCGGGTGGACGATCGTCGGTGGGATCTGCGGCTGAAGGACGGCTCGCTGATCCAGCTGCCGGCGATCGATGAAGAATCCGCGCTGATTCAATTGGATCAGCTCGACCAACGGCAGCGAATCCTGGACATGGGTTTTGCGCGGATCGATCTGCGCGACCCCGAAATGGTGGCTGTGAGACCCCGCGACGCGGTGCTGCCTGGGCAGCCCGCGGCTGACGGGGCGTAAGTGACGTGATGGGCTGAGGTGGCAATAGCAATGTCGCGAATGGAGGATCGGAAACAGGCCCGCGAAGGCCTGAAGGCGACGCTCGTGCGCCAGCCCGCCATCGCGGCCGTCGATCTGGGCGCGTCGAAGGTGACGTGCTTCATCATGAAGGCTGACGGCGTCCACCGGGATAACCGCACTCTGACGACGGCGGGCGTGGGCTACGTCCAGTCGCGCGGCGTGCGCGGCGGCGCGATCGTGAACCTGGACGAGGCCGCCCAAGCGATCGCCCAGGCCGTCGAGCGCGCCGAGACCGTGGCCGGCGTTCACGTGCAAGGCGTCAGTGTCTGCACCGCCGGCGGTCAGCTGGCCAGCCATCGCGTGCACACCCAGGTTTCGCTGGGCGCGCGCCCGATCGGCGACGGCGACCTGTCGCGCGCCATCGCCTCGGCCCTGGCCCAGGTCCGCATTCCGGGCCGTAAGCCCATTCACCTGCTGCCGATCGCCTGGTCGGTCGACGGCCAGCGCGGCATCCGCGACCCGCGCGCCATGTTCGGCCGCGCCCTGGGTCTGGAGCTGCTGGTCGTCTCGGTGAACGAGAACATCTTCCATACGCTGGCCCACTGCGTGGAGCGCGCGCACCTGTCGTTCGAAGGCATTGTCGCCGCACCCTTCGCCTCGGCCCTGGCGGCCCTGGAAGAGGACGAGATGGACCTTGGCGCCGTCTGCATCGACATGGGCGGCGGCTCGACCTCGGTGGCGGTGTTCAACAACGGCGCGCTCTGCCATGTCGACAGCCTGGCCGTCGGCGGCGGTCACGTGACCCAGGACATCGCGCGCGGCCTGCAGACCTCCGTGGTCGGCGCCGAGCGCATCAAGACCTTGCACGGCAGCGCCATCGCCTCGGCCAACGAGGACCGCGAGATGATCGAGGCGCCGCCGCGCGGCGACGATCCGGGCGCGGGTCCGGTGATCGCCCCCCGCAGCCTGCTCAAGGGCATCATCCAGCCGCGCGTCGAAGAGACCCTGGAACTGCTGCGCGAGCGCCTGAAGGCCTCGGGCGCTCCGGTCGAGCCGGGCGCGGGCATCGTGCTGACGGGCGGCGCCAGCCAGCTGGCCGGCGTACGCGAAGTGGCCGTGCGTGTGTTCGACCGTCCTGTCCGCCTGGGTCGTCCTCGCCGGGTGCCGCACCTGGCCGACGCCGCCTCGGGTCCCGCCTTCTGCGCCGCCGCCGGCGTCCTGCATCGCACGGCCTTTGGCCCGCGTGAGGCGGTCTCCTCCAAGGCCCTGGCCGGCGGGGGCATGGCCCGCAAGCGTCCCATCGACCCCAACGCCAGTCCGATGGCCAAGGCCGCCGCCTGGCTGCGCGACAACCTCTGATCCGGGGAAGGCCGCGCCAAAGCTTTAAGCGTGAGTAACTCTACAGTTTAACTTTCAGGGCCCGGTCGAGCGTCTCGACCGGGCCTTTTGTTATCCCGCGGGGGCTCTATTCGGGCGATACCGCAATCAGCGGCGTTCGGTCGCACGCGCCTGTGAATCCCCGTAGAACCTTTGGTTCATTGAGGGATTCTGTTGATAGGCCACAATTTATCCAACGGCCCCGCTCGACCAGACCACGACTCAGATTATGCAGTTAACTGCCGATTAACGATGGTGGTTGTTCTGTTAACACGATCGTCGAGGCATCCCCGGCGATTGGGTGTCGCCGAGGTCTAATTTGACGATTTCGGCGTAAGGACGCGAGGGTCCCATGGCTATTTCTCTTTCCGCGCCACGCACGACCGAGCTGAAGCCGCGTATCGTGGTCTTCGGGGTCGGCGGCGCTGGTGGCAACGCCGTGAACAACATGATCGAGGCGGGCCTCGAGGGCGTGGAGTTCGTGGTGGCCAATACTGACGCTCAACAGCTTCAGTTCGCCAAGACGGACCGTCGCATCCAGTTGGGCGTACAGATCACGCAAGGCCTGGGCGCCGGCGCGCATCCCGAAGTGGGCATGAGCGCCGCTGAGGAGAGCTTCCCGGAGATCGGTGAGCACCTCGATGGCGCGCACATGGTCTTCATCACCGCCGGCATGGGCGGCGGCACCGGTACGGGCGCGGCCCCGATCATCGCCAAGTGCGCTCGTGAGCGCGGTATCCTGACCGTCGGCGTCGTGACCAAGCCCTTCCACTTCGAAGGCCGTCACCGCATGCGCCTGGCCGACAGCGGCATCCAGGAGCTTCAGCGCTACGTCGATACGCTGATCGTCATCCCGAACCAGAACCTGTTCCGCGTCGCCAACGAGCGCACGACGTTCGCCGAAGCCTTCGGCATGGCCGACCAGGTCCTGCACTCGGGCGTCCGCTCGATCACCGACCTGATGGTCCTGCCGGGCCTGATCAACCTCGACTTCGCCGACGTCCGCACGGTCATGACCGAGATGGGCAAGGCGATGATGGGCACCGGCGAGGGCACCGGCGAAGACCGCGCCCTGATGGCCGCTCAAAACGCCATCGCCAACCCGCTGCTGGACGAAGTCTCGCTGAAGGGCGCCAAGGCCGTGCTGGTCAACGTGACCGGCGGCATGGACATGACCCTGCTGGAAGTCGACGAGGCCGCCAACGCGATCTCCGACCAGGTCGATCCGGAAGCCAACATCATTTTCGGCGCGGCGTTCGATCCGTCGCTGGAAGGCGTCATCCGCGTGTCGGTGGTCGCCACCGGCATGGACGGCGCCTCGATCGCCCAGATCGAGCCCAAGCCCGTCTCGCGCAATATCTCGGCCCAGCCGCTGATCGCCGAGACCTCGCGTCCCGCGCCGCAGCCCGAGCCGGCCCGCCCGACTGCGCGCTACGAAGCCGCTCGCCCGGCCGAGCGTCCGGTGGCCTTCGCGCCCGAGCCGGCGCCGGAGCCCGAGATCGTGATGTCGGCCCCCGAGCCGGAAGCCGAACTGTATTACGACGAGCCGACGGTCGCTGAAGAACCGCGTATCTCCGCGGCTCCGGCCCGGCCGGTGAACCGCATCGTCGATCCTCTGGTCGATGATGTCGCCGAGGAGCCGCTGTTCCCCGAGAGCAACTACTACGAAGAGCGTCGCCCCCAGAAGCAGGGCGGGTTCTTCTCGATGTTCGGCGGCGGTCGTCAGCGCTACGAGCAACAAGCCTCTGCGCCGCAGCCTCAGGCGCGCTCCACCCAGGGCGCCCGTCCGCAACTGCAGCCGATCGAGACGCCGCAGGCCGATGACGCCGAGGATCTGGAGATCCCTTCGTTCCTGCGCCGCCTGGCCAACTGAAAGACTGACAAGACCTGACGAAACGCCCCGGGATCGCTCCCGGGGCGTTTTGCTTTGGACGCTCGCCTTGCGACTCTCCTCGCGCTTGGCGCAAAGTTCGCCGCGCGATCGCGAGGGGAATGAGTTTATGCGGAAGCTTCTGTTCGGCCTGTCGGCCTTGACCCTTGTCGCGACCAGCGCGGCGGCGGCCCAGGACCCCGGTCCCTCCGCGCCTGTGCAGTACGATGTCGCGTTCCCCAACGCCGCGCACCACGAGGCCCGGATCACGGCGATCTTCCGCAAGGTTCCCAAGGGCGCGCTGAAGCTGCGCATGTCGCGGTCTTCGCCGGGCCGCTACGCGATCCATGAGTTCGCCAAGAACGTCTACCAGGTCAGCGCCGTCGATGGCGCCGGCAAGCCGCTGACGGTGGATCGCACCGACCCTTACGGCTGGGCGGTGTCCGGCCATGACGGGACGGTGAAGGTCACCTACACCCTCTACGCCGATCGTGGGGACGGCACCTATTCGCAAGTCGACAAGACCCACGCCCACCTCAACATGCCGGCGACCTTCCTGTGGGCGGCGGGCTATGACGACAAGCCGATCCGCGTGCGCTTCGAACGCGCCGATCCGGCCTGGAAGATCGCCACCCAACTGCCCGCCGCGGCAGGCCAGCCCGACACCTTCTGGGCGCCGAACCTGCAGTACTTCATGGACAGCCCCACCGAGCTGAGCGCCATGACCGTGCGCGAGTGGAAGGTGACCGATAAGGGGCGCGACTACACCTTCCGGCTGGCCCTGCATGACCCGGGCACGCCCGAGGACGCCGACATTTTCGCTGCGAAGCTGAAAGCCATCGTGCCCGAGCACATCAAGGTGTTCGGCGAACTGCCGAAGTTCGACTACGGCGAATACACCTTCATCGCCGACTACATGCCGCAGATCACCGGTGACGGTATGGAGCATCGCAACTCCACCTTCATCAGCCAGCCTCGCTCGTTGTTCCGGGGCAATTTCAGCCAGCTGGGCACGGCCAGCCACGAGCTGTTCCACGCCTGGAACGTCGAGCGCATCCGCCCGGCCGAACTGGAGCCGTTCGACTTCACCAAGGCCAACCCGACGCCGTCGCTGTGGCTGGCTGAAGGCTTTACCCAGTACTACGGCCCGCTGCTGATCCGCCGGGCGGGCCAGTCGACGATGGACGAGTTCCTCACCGGTCTTTCCGGCACGCTGAACGGCGTGGTCAACGGTCCGGGTCGGCTCTATGGCTCGCCGCAGGAGATGAGCCTGCGCGCGCCGTTCGTCGATGCGGCCGCGGCGCTGGATCCGGTCAATCCGAACATCTTCACCTCGTACTACCCGTACGGCGCGGTGATCGGCCTGGCCTTGGACCTGCAACTGCGCGGACGCGACAAGCCGCTCAGCCTCGACGACTTCATGAAGCAGATGTGGCGCGCCCATGGCGTGACCGAAAAGCCCTATACGCCCGCTGACGTCCGCGCCGCCCTGGCCAAGACGACCGGGGATCAGGCCTTCGCCGACGCCTTCTTCAAGGCCAGCATCGAAGGCTCGGCCCTGCCGGACTTCGCGCCGCTGCTGGAGCGGGCCGGTCTGAAGCTGCGTCAGAAGTCGCCCAAGAAGGCGTGGCTGGGCGCCGCGCGCGTCAAGGTCAGCGGGACGGAGCTGCTGCTGGACGCCCCGCCGGTTCCCAACAGCCCGCTCTACGGGGCCGGGATCGAGGTCGGCGACCGGATCATCAGCATTGGCCGCTTCGTGTTCGCCAATGAGAGCGACTGGACCGACGCCCTGGATCGCCTGAAGCCGGGCGAGGCGACGACCGTGAAGTTCATCCAGCGGGGTCAAGTCCGTGAGGCGCCAATGACCATCGCCGCCGACCCGACGCTGGAGGTGGTGCGGTTCGAAAGGGCCGATCTGAAGCCGACCGAGGCGCAGCTGGCGTTCCGCACAGCCTGGCTCGGCGCGGAGGCCGAGGCGGCGAAATAGGGCGCGGCGCTCCAGTCTGGTGGGTGGTGTTATAGTGTAACATTACGCTTGTCGGGCGCTGTGAAATTGGCCAATATGTTATAACGTAACATATTGGATCTTCCCATGAGTGCTGCGCCTTCCCAGGCGGTCGCGAGGATCGACCGCCGCCTGCCGGTCACGGTCCTGTCGGGCTTTCTCGGCGCCGGCAAGACGACCCTGCTGAACCACGTCCTGGCCAATCGCGAGGGCAAGAAGGTCGCGGTGATCGTCAACGACATGAGCGAGGTCAATATCGACGCGGCCCTGGTTTCAGAGGGCGGCGCGGACCTGTCGCGCACCGACGAAGCCCTGGTCGAGATGTCGAACGGCTGCATCTGCTGCACGCTGCGCGAGGATCTGCTGAACGAGGTGCGCCGCCTGGCCGCCGAGCGCCGCTTCGACTATCTGCTGATCGAGTCGACGGGCGTTTCCGAGCCGATGCCGGTGGCCGCCACCTTCGATTTCCGTGATGAGGCCGAGCAGAGCCTGTCGGACGTGGCGCGGCTCGACACCATGGTCACCGTGGTCGATGCGTTCAACTTCCTGCGGGACTACAGCTCGCGCGACCGGCTGGCCGATCGCGGCGAGACCGCAGGGGAGGGCGATACACGCACGGTCGTCGACCTGCTGGTCGAGCAGATCGAGTTCGCCGACGTGATCGTGCTGAACAAGGCCGATCTGGTGTCCGCCGATGAGCTGGGCCAGCTGGAGGCGATCATCGCCACGTTCAATCCGCAGGCGCGGATCGTGCGCTCCGAGCGCGGCGCCGTCGCCCTGGACGACGTGCTCGACACCGGTCTTTTCGATCCTGTCCGGGCGGAAGGGGCGGCGGGCTGGCAGAAGGCGCTGATGGGCGAGGTTCTGCCGGAGACCGAGGAGTACGGCATCAGCCACTTCGTCTATCGCGCCGCCAAGCCCTTCCATCCCCAGAAGCTGAAAGCCTGGCTGGAAAGCGAATGGCCCGGCGTCATCCGCTCCAAGGGCTTTGTCTGGCTGGCGACGCGCCCCGATCGGGTCGGTGGGTGGAGCCAGGCGGGCGCGGTCACCCAGTTTGGACCCCACGGTCGGTGGTGGGCCACCGCGCCGCGCGACCAGTGGCCCGACGATCCGGCCTGGCGGGCGGCGATCGAGAAGGTCTGGGGGCCGGTCCATGGCGACCGTCGCCAGGAGATCGTCCTGATCGGCCAGAACATGGATCGCGAGGCGCTGACACGCGGCTTCGACGCCTGCCTTATGTCGGACCTGCAGTTCGGCTTCGGCCCCAAGGCCTGGGCCAAGCTCCCTGACCCGTTCGCGCCGTGGTGAAGACCGCGCCGCCCCTCGACGCCGACGGCGTCCTTCAGGAGCCGACGCCCGAATGGGTGGCGGCGCGCTTCGGGGTCAGCCTCGAGGAAGCCGAATGGACGCTCGTCCTCTACCGCTTCTCGATGCTGTATCCCGAGGGCCCAGAGCCCGGTCGCTTCTTCTGCGAGGCGCTTTAGACGCTGGTCTCGCTGAACGCCGCCGAGCGAGCGCGTGCAGCGGCGAACGCGCCGGTCACGCCGAAATAGGCGCAGCCGGCCAGCAGCACGATGGTCGTCGCCACGCTCGCCTCGGGGCCAAAGGCGCCGCCCGTCAGCCACCATGGCGCGCCGGCCTTGGGGGCGAGGTCGATGACGAGGCTCTGCACCGCGATCCGGCCGCCGCTGACCTCCAGGCCAAAGCCGACGCCCAGCAGCCAGTTCCAGGCGGTGTGCCAGGCGCAGACGCCCCAGAGCGAGCCTTCCTTGATCGCGTAGAGGCTGATCATCACACCGAACAGGACGAGGTTGGCCAGGGCCAGGACCAGCTCCTTGGATGGCGAGATGTTGCCGCCGTGCATGATGGCGAACAGGGCGCTGTTGATGACGATGGCTAGGATGAGGCCGTGGCGCGAGGCGACCAACTGCATCAGCCAGCCCCGCATCAGGAGCTCCTCGGTGCCACCCTGGATCACAAAGCCCGCAAAGAGCGCCAGGATCGGCAGGAACAGCATCGGCGAGGGCGCGGTCCACACGCCGAACCCTTCGATGCGGTAGCCGCCGGTCGCCCAGATCAGGCCGATGACGCTGAGCAGGAAGCCACATCCGACCAGCAGGCCCCGCGTGTATCGCCGAACAAACTCACCGTTGAGGCCCAGCACCCAGGGCGAGCGGCGCTCGAACAGCCAGACCCAGGCCAGCAGCAGCAACGCGGAGAAGCCAAAGCCGGCCAGCTGGATCGCCAGCGGCGACCACTGACTTTCGAGATCGGCCTGATGGAAGCCCATCGGCTTCAGGACGCCGAAGATCGTGGCCAGCTGGCCCACGATGAAGAAGACGATGATCAGCGGAATGGCCGCCGCCGTCCACGTGCGACGATGCCTGGGCGCTCTGGGCCCGTAGAGTTCGACGTTCTTCAAGGTGAGCCCCCGCTCTTGTGACGATCGCCGAGTCTCTTCGGCGACTGGGCTGCGCTCGTCGCGCAGAACCGCACGCCGGGGAACTTAATTATTGCTCATGAAGCGCCCGTCGCCGGCTGAAGAAGGCGCTTGGCTCAGATGGCGAGCTCGATCTGGACGCGCGCTCGATCACCGGCCGTGACGCCTGCGCGACGGCGCACCTGAGCCTTCAGGGGCAAGAGGAAACTGCCCGATCGCGTGTCTGGAAACACCGAGGTGTCCCAGGCTGCGCCGGCGATCTCGGCGCGGACGCGAATGGAGCCAAAGCCGCCGCGCGGGCCGTGCAAAGCGCGCAGGCCTTCGGCGACCTCAACGGGGAGGGTGACGAAAAACCATCCGCCGGCGCCGCTGGAGCGCCAGATCTCGGCTTCGAAGTCGTAACGCATGTTGGTCTTCCGCTGATCGGCGGAAGATGGAGGGCGGCGCGCCGAAGCTTGTCAGCATCCGGCGCGCCGCCTTCCGGTTAGTCGATCTTGACGAACGGCGTGCCGCCGCTGGTCACCTTGGGCATCTCGCCGTTCCACTTTTCGATGGCCAGTTGCTGCAGGACCTGCGGGTTGGCGCGCAGCGCCTCGCCCTTGATGCGGATGGCCTCGGCCTCACCGCGCGCCTTGGCGACGGCGGCGTTGGCCAGGGCGGTTTCCTTGGCTTCGAGCGCCTTGGCCGCCAGGGCCTCCTGCTCAAGCTGGGTCTTGGCCTGCATCTGCTGGATGATCGCCTGCGGGTAGCGGATCGAGCCGATCCAGTCGAGCTGGCTGATATTGACTCCGTGGCGGGCCCACTTGCTGGAGACCCGAGCGTAGGCCTTCTGGATCACCATCTGGCGGCCGCCGCTGTACAGCGTCTCGACCCCGACCTTTTCGGCCTCGGCCGCGACGGCCGAGCGCACGTCGTTGCGGATCGGGCCGTCCAGCAGCTGATCGAACGACAGGCGGTAGGTCTGGTAAAGGTTCGGGGCCGAGGCCGGATTGACCTGCAGCGTCACCGAGATGTCGGCCGTCATCGGCAGGCCGGTGTTGTCCGAGAAGGTGATCTCTTCGTTCTCGTTGCCACGCTCATCAGCTTCGCGGGTATAGCCATAGGTGCGCTGGATCACCGGATACTGGATGATCCGCTCGCCGACACCGCGCAGATACCAGCGGGCGGGCAGGGGTTCGGGATCGACACCGGCCGACGAACCCAGGGTGCGGATCTTGACGCCGACATTGCCCGGCTCGACCGTCGAGCTCTGGGTGACGACGACGCAGGAGCTCAGCAGCAGCAGCATGACGCCGACGCTGATGGCGACGGCTTGCTTGCCCTTGCTCTGGAAGGGCGACTTGAAGGGGGGCTTGTTGCCGGAAGGGATGGCGAATGGGCTCTCGGGCATGCGGGGGTCCTCGCGCTAGATTTGTTTCGGATGGTAGAGCGGGAAGCGCGGCCGCGCGCAAGCGGCGTCTCCCACACAGGCGCAAAATCGGCTAGCCTGTCACGATATGCCAACTTCACCCGGAAACCGGTCACGATGAAGCTCACGCGCGCCGATCGGAAGATTCTTCAGATCCTTCAGGAAGACGGCAAGATCTCCAACGTCGATCTCGCCGAGCGCGTGGGGCTGTCGCCCAGCCCCTGCCTGCGCCGGGTCAAGCAGCTTGAGGCCTCGGGCCTGATCCGTGGCTATGTGGCGTTGCTGGACCGCCGCAAGGCCAAGCTGGACGTGCTGGCCTATGTCGAGGTGCAGGTCGACCGCCACAGCGAGGAGGCCGCCGAGGCCTTCCAGCAGGCGGTTCTGCGCGAGCCGGAGGTCGTCGGCTGCTATGCGATGACGGGCGGCTACGACTATCTGCTGCGCGTGGTGGTGCCCAGCCTCGACGCCTATGCCGACTTCACTATGAAGCGCCTCCTGAAGATGCCGGCCGTCAAGGATGTCCGCTCCTCGTTCGTGCTCCACACCATCAAGGATCAGACGGCGCTGCCGCTTGATTATGTCGCCTGATCACTTACTGCGCGAATTGATCTAGATCATTGGCATATCGTGACCGTTATGGCTTGAGGCCTGGTCATAATCGCCACGTTCTGTCCCAGCTTTCGCGATAAGCTGCCGCTCCCATCTTGTTGGAGCTCGGCCGCATGCTGGTTCTCGATCGCAAGCCCCTGACGCCCGCCTGGGCCTCGCCGATGCGCCAGGCGCTGGAAGGCGTGCAAGGCTACAAGGCCGGCATGACCCTGGCCGAGGCCGCCCGTCGCACCGGCCTGAGCGCCTTCTCCAAGCTGGCCAGCAACGAGAACCTGCTGGGCCCCAGCCCCAAGGTCGCCGAGGCGGTGATGACCGCCATGAGCGAGCCGCACATCTATCCGGATCCGCATAGCGACGTGCTGCGCGCGGCGATCGGCGAACGTCTCGGTGTTTCGCCGGCGCGCCTGGTCATTTCGCCCGGGTCTGAGGCGCTGATCGATTATGTCTTCCGCGCGGTGCTGCACCCGGGCGACTCGATCCTGCTGTCCAGCCCGACCTTCCCGACCTACGAGATCTTCGGCCGCTGCGCCGAGGCGCGGATCATCGACGTGCCGCGCCTGGCCAATTTCGACATGGACGTCCCGGCCGTCTGCGCCGCCGCCGCCCAGGGGCCCAAGCTGCTGGTGCTGTGCACGCCCAACAATCCGACCGGCAACGCTTTGAAGGCGGAAGATTTCCAAGCGATTCTGGCCGCCACCCCGCGCTCGACCGTCGTGTTCGTCGACGAGGCCTATCGCGAGTATCACGAGGCCTTCGACACCTTCGCCATGCTGGACGCCTGGGGCGGCCCGTGGGTGTCGGCCCGCACCTTCTCCAAGGCCTATGGCCTGGCTGGCCTGCGCATGGGCTATGGCGTCGCGTCTTCGCCCGAGCTGGTCGACTATCTGGACCGCATCCGCCCGCCGTTCAACGTCACCGCCGTCAGCCAGGCCGCCGCTCTGGCCGCCTGGGAGGATCAGGACTATCTGAAGCGCACCGTCGCCCTGACCATCGCCGAGCGTGGCCGGGTCGAGGCGGTGCTGGACGACATGGGCGTCGAGCACACCGAAAGCCACGCCAATTTCGTGTTCCTGCGTTCGCCGGCGGGCCCAGACGCCACCGCCGCGCATTTGTTGCACCAGGGGCTCATCATCCGGCCGACGCCCGTCGCCGGCGGCTGGGTCCGGATCACCATCGGCCGCCCGGCCGACAACGACGCCCTGATCGCCGCCCTGCCGGCGGCGCTTTCGCTCTAAGTTTACGGAGACGCCCGCATGACCCTCGTCACCGACCAGAACCCGCTGGGCCTCGACGGCTTCGAGTTCGTCGAGTTCACCAGCCCCGATCTGGCGGCCATGAAGGCCCTGATCGAGCAGCTGGGTTTCGTCGCCGCCAGCAAGCACCCGACCAAGGCCGCGACCCGCTACAAGCAGGGCCGCGTGAACCTGATCGTCAACGAAGAGACGACCGGCCAGGTCGCCGACTTCCGCGCCGACCATGGTCCGTCGGCCAACGGCATGGCCTTCCGTGTCGAGAACGCTGAGCAAGCCTATGCCGATGCGATCAAGCGCGGCGCCAAGCCGGCCGACGCCTCGCGCTCGCTGCTGGGCGCGGACGCCAAGGTGCTGGAAGGCATCGGCGGGTCCTTGCTCTATCTCGTTGACCGCTATGGCGATGCGGGCACGATCTATGACGCCTGGGAGCAGGTTCCGGGTGCCGCCCTGGCCGAAGCCAAGAACAATGTCGGCCTCGATCTGCTCGACCACCTGACCCACAACGTCAAGCGCGGCCAGATGCGCACCTGGTCGACCTTCTACAACCAGATCTTCGGCTTCGAAGAGCAGAAGTACTTCGACATCAAGGGCCAGGCGACGGGCCTGTTCAGCCAGGCGATGATCGCGCCCGACAAGGCCATCCGCATCCCGCTGAACGAAAGCCAGGACGACAAGAGCCAGATCGAGGAGTTCATCCGCCAGTACAACGGCGAGGGCATCCAGCACCTGGCGATGACGACGGACAACATCTACGAGACCGTCGAGAAGCTGCGCGCCCGAGGCGTGAAGCTGCAGGACACCATCGAGACCTACTACGAGCTGGTCGACAAGCGCGTCCCCGGCCACGGCGAGGACCTGGAGCGCCTGCGTAAGAACCGCATCCTGATCGACGGCGCCGTCGGCGAGGAAGGCCTCCTGCTGCAGATCTTCACCGAGAACCTGTTTGGTCCGATCTTCTTCGAGATCATCCAGCGCAAGGGCAATGAAGGCTTCGGCAACGGCAACTTCCAGGCGCTGTTCGAGAGCATCGAGCTGGACCAGATCCGCCGCGGCGTGATCACGGTCGACGCGTAGGGCTGAGGCCTCAAAATACCTTTCGGTGTCATCCCGGCCGAAGCGTAGCGTAGAGCCGGGACCCAGGGGCGGCGCGCATAGCGTTCAGTCACCCCCTGGGTCCCGGATCGCCCTTTTCAGGGCGTCCGGGATGACACGGGAAAAGTGCTGAACAAGGCACGG